>JAJFKK010000044.1 GCA_021773245.1 Gammaproteobacteria bacterium
ATGTTGGTGGTTCAAATTTTACTATTGCAGATATTGCCTGTTTCTTTCATCTTGGCTTTACAAATTTCCATACGAAAACAATTTACGATTGGGACATTACAAAAACCGATTCGGAAATCAATAAATATCTTGAATTACTTGCTGAGAGACCAGCTATTAAATCTGTTCAGTCCGAACTCGAAAAGATGTTAATGGAATTAATGAATAACAATTAAACACTATTTAAATAGAACTGAATATATTATGAATCAGTACGGCATTAAAAAACGTGGCAATGAAAAAGTAATCCGTGGAACAGATAAGACAGTTTCTGTAGAAGGACTAAAAAAACCAGCTTGGCTTAAAGTCAAATGCATGGACACAGCAGAAGTGATTAAACTTAAAGTTCACCTGCGAAACAATAAACTACATACCGTTTGTGAAGAAGCATTTTGTCCAAACATCGGCGAATGTTTTTCTAATGGTACGGCAACCTTTATGATTCTGGGTGATATATGTACAAGAAGATGTAGTTTTTGTGATGTTGCTCATGGTAGGCCGTTAATGACAGATCCTGATGAACCAAGACGTTTGGCTGAAAGCGTTATTGCCATGAACTTAAAATATGTTGTTGTTACTTCCGTCGACAGAGACGATCTTGAAGATGGTGGCAGTAAACATTTTATTCGCTGCATTAAAGCCATTAGAGAAAAAAATTCGGATATTCGTATTGAGATACTAATACCGGATTTTAAAAAATGTTTGAGCATTGCTTTAGATATCCTATCTACTCAATTACCCGATGTACTCAATCATAATATCGAAACTGTTCCTAGACTATATCGCAACGTTAGACCTGGCTCTGATTATAAACATTCATTAAAATTACTTGAGTCTTTTAAGATGAAACATCCATTAGTGCCAACCAAGTCAGGTATTATGCTGGGTTTAGGTGAAACTAAAGATGAAGTTATTGAAGTTATACATGACTTAAACGATGTTGGTTGTGATCTAATCACAATAGGACAGTACTTATCCCCCAGCAAACATCATATTGCTGTTGATCGCTACGTCACTCCTGAAGAATTTAAAGAATTAGCAGATATAGCTCTGAGCATTGGCATCAAGGACGTTGCATCAGGTCCCTTGGTGCGTTCTTCTTATCATGCTGATCAACAATCAAAACAAGTATTAACTACACAATAATACAGATATGAAAATTTTAGTTAATGATAATGAAATGATTTTAAAAGAATCTATTAACGTCAACGAATTAATTAAAACTCTTGAATTAAAAGTTGAAAAAATTGCTGTCGAAATAAACAAGATGATTATTCCACGTAGTGAGTACGATATTTACTGCATGAAAGATAACGATAAAGTCGAAATAATTAATGCGGTGGGTGGCGGATGAATTCTAACAAGGAGATTAAATGAATGTAACTAACGCACCTTTGGTTGTCGACGGTAAGGAATATCATTCTCGTTTACTTGTTGGCACGGGAAAATACATAAATCTGGATCAAACGCGTGATGCTATTGAGGCAAGTGGTGCAGAGATAGTCACCGTTGCTATTAGAAGGACGAATATCGGCCAAAACCCAGATGAGCCTAATCTGCTTGATGTAATTAAACCAAGTGAATATACCATTCTACCTAATACAGCGGGTTGTTATTCTGCAGATGATGCCGTTCGTACATTACGTCTGGCACGAGAATTACTTGATGGTCACTCTTTAGTAAAACTTGAAGTATTGGGAGATCCTAACACCCTCTACCCCAACGTAACTGAAACAATAAAGGCTGCTGAAACATTAGTAGATGAGGGGTTCAGTGTAATGGCTTATACATCTGATGACCCAATTGTAGCTAAGGAACTTGAACAGATTGGTTGTGTCGCTGTTATGCCACTCGCTTCACTTATTGGTTCCGGTATGGGAATTATCAATCCATGGAACTTAAAAATAATAATTGATAATGCAAATGTCCCTATCATTATTGATGCAGGTGTAGGTACTGCGAGTGATGCTTCTATGGCAATGGAACTTGGCTGCTCAGGAGTACTAACTAATACCGCGATCGCTAAAGCTAACGATCCGGTGCTCATGGCATTGGCAATGAAAGAAGCTGTGCGGGCTGGTTATATGGCCTACCTCGCAGGCAGAATGGAGAAAAAAGAATATCAAGCCTCCGCTAGTTCACCTAGCGCAGGCAATATAGCATCACACTCAAATTAAAATAAAAACACAGGAATAAATTAATGTCAGATTATGATGTAGCCATTATAGGTGCTGGTCCCGGCGGTTATGTAGCAGCGATAAGATGTGCACAATTAGGATTAAAAACAGTTTGTATCGATAAATGGGTCAATAAACAATCCTCTGCTTCATTAGGAGGAACTTGTCTTAACGTTGGTTGTATTCCATCTAAAGCGTTACTCGACTCCTCTCATTTGCATGAAACAATTAAAGATGAAGCTTCTGATCACGGAATTAACGCAAAAGTTGCATCCATTGACATTGCAAAAATGCAGGCACGGAAAAACACAATTATTAATAATTTCTCCAAGGGTATTGCTGGCTTATTTTCTAAAAACAAAGTTGAAAGTCTATTAGGTGCCGCAAAAATAATTGATGAAAATACAATTGAAATTACTAACGATAAATCCGAAAAAAAATTAATCACTAGCAATAATATAATTATAGCAACAGGCTCTGTTCCTATAGAAATACAACAAGCCATAGTTGAAGATAGTATTGTAGACAATGATGGAGCTTTGAATTTTGATGAAATACCAACCGATTTAGGTGTCATTGGTGCGGGTGTCATTGGCCTTGAGTTAGGTAGTGTTTGGCGTCGTTTAGGTTCAAACGTGACTTTGCTGGAAATGGCTGAAGATTTTTTGCCCATGGCCGACCATGAAATCGCAAAAGAGGCGTTAAAAATATTCAAATCACAAGGACTGAATATCAAGCTCGGTGCAAAAATGACCGAAACAGAAAACGATGAAGATTATGTCAGTGTCACCTATTCTGACAGCAAAGGCGAAGAAGAACTTGAGTTTGATAAACTCATCGTTGCCGTTGGCCGTAAACCAAATAGTGATAACCTGGGCTTAGACGATATTGGCATTGAAACAAATGAACGAGGCTTTATAAAAACCAATAGCCAATGTCAAACCAATATAGAAAACATTTATGCCATCGGAGATGTCACACCAGGACCTATGCTAGCGCATAAGGCATCAAAAGACGGGATTATTGCTGCCGAAAATATTGCCAATGACGGTAACAAAAATACACACTACGAAAATATACCCTGGATCATATATACCTGGCCCGAGATTGCCTGGTCCGGCAAGACTGAACAGGAATTGAAAGCAGAAAATATTTCTTACAAGGTTGGCAAATTTCCTTTTCTTGCCAATGGCCGAGCCCATGCACTGAATTCACCCCAAGGCTTCATAAAAATCATTGCGGCTGATGATGACAAGGTATTGGGTATGCATATCATAGGTCCTTATGCATCTGAATTAATTGCTACCGGTGTTACTGCTGTGGGACAATATCAATCTTATCAGGAAATTATTGATGAGATTCATGCCCACCCGACACTTTCAGAAGCAGTACATGAAGCGGCATTGGATATCGAAAACAGAACAATTCATATTTAACTTATTAAATAGATAATCAGGATTAAAATAATGAACTTAAAGATACTAGCCCTTATAACCTTCACTACTTTACTTGCTGGATGTAGTAGCGAAGATAATCAAACAGAAGCCGCTTCTAGTAGCACCGTTAACAAAGCTCCTCAAAAAGAAATGGTTTCTGATAGCACAAATGCTGTTAGCAATGAAGATAAAATGACGTTAGCCTGGAAAGTAGATGGATTTAGCAATCCTGAATGCGTTATCTATGATGAGAAACGCAATGTACTTTATGTATCTAACCTTGATGGTTCTCCATTTGAAAAAGATGGCAAAGGTACCATCTCAGTTGTGTCAATGGATGGAGAAGTGCTCGAGGCAGCATGGATTGTCGGACTCAATTCCCCTAAAGGATTGACAATCTATAATGATAAACTTTACGTGGCGGATATAGACACACTGGTTGAAATAGATATTGAATCACGTTTGATATCGAACAGCTATCTTGCTACAGGTACAACGTTTTTGAATGATGTTGCTGTCTCTGATAGCGGCGAGATATTCGTAACAGAGACTAATTTGAATCGTATTTATAGGCTACATGATAAGCAGTTCGACATATGGCTTGAATCATCGGAGCTTGAAATGCCTAATGGTATATATGCTGAACAACAACGTTTAATCATTGGTGCATGGGGAAATATGACTGATGGTTTTGCCACAGAAATACCGGGTCACCTCAAAGAAGTAAACCTTGACAGTAAAAAAATGAACAGTCTTGGTAGTGGTACACCTGTCGGTAATATTGATGGCCTCAAGAGTGATGGCAATGGTAACTATTATGTTACTGATTGGATGGCAGGAAAATTATTCCTGGTCACTCCCACAGGCGAAGCGACACAATTACTCGAAATTGAACAAGGCACAGCTGATATAGAAGTCCTTTTAGATAAGAAAATGATTTTTATACCTTTAATGAAGAGTAATCAGTTAGTCGCCTATAAAATCAATTAATTAATCGGTCATAAAAATGTTTAACCTTATTTCCATTAATTTTTTAAGCATTAAAAAAGCCAGACATATATGTCTGGCCTTTTTTGTCACTGCTACATTTAATTGTCATCTTGTTATGGCAGATAATATTGACAACATTAGATACCCTGAGACTTTGTGGGATGGACAGGTTTTAAAAAAACTACTTTCCGGCCCTAGCTATCTCGACAAAAACATTGAATTCGACCTCCCTCCTCAAGCAGCTAATAGCAGCAAAGAAACACAGGATGAATTATCACTATTAAAAAAGTATGCTCGGGAAGAACGAACAGAAGAACAGATCAAAAAAATCCTTACCGAAGCAAAACAGGGTGAATTTTCAGAAATATATCTTGATGAAGGTCCGTTTGAAAAGTCTTTACGTGATGCTACATATCGTATTTTAAAATTTGCAGATAATGAAATTGTCTATTTTATTGTTCATTATAAAAAACGTTTTTCACGTCCACGTCCTTCACAACTGTTACCTGATTTGGAGCTGGTAGTGCCAAACCCTGGACATGCCGCCTATCCGTCAGGTCATGCAACACAATCAATGGTGTATTCAAAGATATTAAGCCTAATCGACCCGACACACGAAGATACTTATATAAAGTATGCGCTTGATATTGCTAAGCGACGAGAGATAGCCGGTGTTCATTACCCAAGTGATAGTTCAACAGGACAACTACTGGCAGGAAAACTTGTTCAAGTACTCAACCAGGAACCTGAATTCAAAAGATTGCTGAATGAAGCAAAAGACCGTTATCAGAATAATAAATAAGATATGCTATTTGAAACTATGTAGAGGAAGAATATGTTATGTATAAAAAACCGATTTCACGTAGACTTTTTTTAAAATTTGGTGGTTTCTCCACACTAACCAGTAAATATTTACTCACAAGTTCGGCAGGTTTACTTCATGCTCTTACTGTATATGCAAATGAGCCTGATTCTCTCGACGAAAATGATATTAAATTATTATTCTCAATTCTTAAGCAGATGTACCCTCATAACATTCTAAATGATCTTCATTATCAGAAAGTAGTAGAAAAAATTATAGAGTCATCTTCTTCCGACGAAGCAGTAAACAAAATAATTAAAAATGGTATTTCCAAGCTCAATGATACTGTCGATAAAACCATGGTTAAAAATACATGGATTGAATCATCATCTGCAGAACAACTTGAGACCTTGAAGAAAATATCCAAAACTGAATTCTTTTCAAAATTGAAATCAACAACAATTAATACTCTTTATAACGATGATGAAGTATGGGAATTATTTGGTTATGAAGGAGACGCCTTTAGTAAAGGAGGATATTTGTATCGAGGTTTTAATGATCTTGATTGGTTACCCGAACCACCCGCAGAAGCCAGCCCTAAATTTAAAGGATAATTAGCATGAATAAAATTAATTTCGACGATGATTCAGCCGTATTAATAATTGGTTCTGGTGCTGGTGGCGGTACCTTGGCAAATGAGTTATGCCAAAAAGGTATCAAGGTTATTTTACTTGAAGCCGGTAAACATTATTCCATACAAGACTTCCATAACAACGAATGGGAAGCATTCAGTCAACTTGCCTGGCTCGATAAGCGAACAACTTCAGGCGACTGGCGAGTAGCACAAGATTTTCCTAATTTACCCGCATGGATATGCAAAACAGTTGGTGGCACAACAACACACTGGGCTGGCGCGAGTTTACGAATTCAGGATTATGAATTCAAGGCTAAGACGGTTTACGGTGAAATTGAAAATGCAAACCTACTCGATTGGCCTTTAGCTCTTGAAGATTTAGCTGATTATTATGATAAGGCCGAAGACAAGATGGGTGTGACTCGCACTCATGGCATACCTGGTTTACCTGGAAATAATAATTTCAAAGTAATGCATGCAGGTGCGACGAAACTGGGTTACAAAAAAGTTAATACTGGTCATATGGCAATTAACAGCCGGCCTCGTGATGGTCGTGCATCATGTATGCAACTGGGTTTTTGTTTCCAAGGCTGTAAATCAGGCGCTAAATGGTCAACGCTTTATACAGAAATTCCCGCTGCTGAGGCGACAGGTAATCTTGATCTCAGAACTGAAACTCATGTGTTACGAATAGAGCATAATGAATCAGGTAAAGTAAGTGCTGTGGAATACGTCGATAAAGACGGAAAACACCATCTACAAAAAGCGAAGATCATTTGTGTAGCAGGTAACTCAATAGAAACTCCTCGCTTGTTATTAAATTCACAGACATCACAATATCCAGACGGTTTGGCTAATTCATCGGGACAGGTTGGCCGCAATTATATGCGTCATACAACCGGTTCCATTTTTGCCATGTTTGATAAGCCGGTTAATATGCATAGAGGCACTACCATGGCTGGTATCATTCAAGATGAAAGTGGTCACGATCCAAAACGCGGTTTTGCAGGAGGCTACGAACTAGAAACATTAGCGTTAGGCTTGCCATTTATGGCAGCATTTCTTAACCCTGGTGCATGGGGAAAAGATTTTACGCACGCACTAGAAAACTACAAGCATCTTGCAGGTATGTGGATCGTTGGTGAAGACATGCCTCAAGAAAAGAATGGCGTCACATTACATGCCGATGAAAAAGATCAGTATGGAATGCCTGTACCTAATGTTCATTATGATGATCATGCCAACGATATAGCAATGAGAAACCATGCTTACAAACAAGGCATGGCGGTTTACGATGCCGTTAATGCGACTAATATTTATGAGGTTCCTCCCTACCCTTCAACACATAATCTTGGAACTTGCAGAATGAGCAAACGTTCTTCTGATGGTGTCTGCAACAAATGGGGACAAACACATGATATTGATAATTTATTTATATCGGACGGCAGTCAGTTTACAACGGGCGCAGCAGAAAACCCGACTTTGACTATTGTTACCCTGGCTATAAGACAAGCAGACTATATTGCTGATCAACTTAACAGCAGAGAATTATAAAAAATAAAATAATAATAAGCAGGAAATAGAAATGACTTCATTTATTGCTGTCTTGCCCTTGTTAGTGGTGTTTGTATTGTTGGTTGTCTTCAGATGGTCTGCTCTTAAAGCCATGCCACTGGCTTTAATTCTGACCATTATTACAGCACTTTTTTACTGGGAAATGCCAAGCATTAGAATTGCTGCGGCCTCTATCGAAGGTTTACTTATTGCCGGTAAAGTCCTATACATTATCTTCGGCGCATTGTTATTGTTATTCGCCTTGATACATTCCGGTGTTGTTAACACCATTCGTAATAGTTTCAAAAGCGTTTCACCAGACCCACGTATTCAAGCCATTATTATTGCTTGGACATTCGGGGCGTTTATAGAAGGCGCTTCAGGATTTGGTACTCCGGCAGCTATCGCTGCACCCTTATTAGTTATGCTGGGATTCCCTCCTATGGCGGCAGTTATGTCAGCATTAATTATTCAAAGTACACCGGTATCGTTTGGCGCAGTGGGTACACCTATTTTAGTCGGGGTACATGGCGGCTTACATAACAGCAATATCGTCAATCAATTTATCGCCTCATCAGATAGCATCCTTGATTTTCAGGAATTGATTTATCAAATAGGATTACAAGTCGCCATCTTACACGGCATCATCGGCACGATTATGCCATTATTCGTTGTCTCGTTATTAACACGTTTCTTTGGTAAAAATAAATCATGGAAAGAAGGCCTTGAGGTCTATCCCTTTGCATTATTTGCCGGCTTTTGTTTTACCATTCCTTACGTTTTATTTGCTTATTATTTCGGCCCGGAATTCCCTTCCTTGCTTGGTGGTCTTGTTGCATTGTCTATTTGTGTTTTTGTAGCGCATAAAGGTTGGTTGCAACCATCGAACATTTGGCAATTTCCGGAAAAAAAGAACTGGTTAAAAGAATGGAGTGGCGTTACTGAATTCACGCAAGTAGAAATCACACCTAAACGTACTTCAATATTTGCAGCTATTTTTCCTTATTTTATTGTTGCATCACTGCTAGTTTTAACCCGACTACCGTCCTTACCTTTTAAGCAATGGTTATCTAATTTCTCATTCCAGATTTCCGATATTCTGGGAACCGGTATCAATACCAGTATCAACTTATTTGTGTTGCCCGGTGGTGTATTCATCTTCACCGTTATCTGCTGCATCTTTTACTATGGCATGACCCGCTCTCAGTGTACGGCGATGATGAAAGATACCAGCAAAGCATTATTGAGTGCAGCACCAGTTCTTTTATTTGCCGTCCCTATGGTAAGAATATTTATACAATCACAAGAAAATGCAGCCGGCTTTGCAAGTATGCCTATAGAGTTAGCTCAATCCGTGGCAGCGATTAGTGGCGCAGCATGGCCAGCATTTGCAGCGGTGATAGGTGCTTTGGGCGCATTCATTGCGGGTAGTAATACAATCAGTAACCTGACGTTTTCTTTGTTTCAATTCGGTGTTGGTTTGGAACTGACGTTATCACCTATATTAATAGTTGCTTTACAAGCTATTGGTGGTGCGGCGGGAAATATGATTTGTATACATAATATTGTTGCAGCATCTGCCACATGCGGCCTTGTCGGTCAGGAAGGTAACTTGATCAGAAAGACGATTATACCTACGGTTTATTACCTGTTTATGGCTGCAATACTGGGTTTAATATTGGCACAATTCACAACGAAATAAAATTTAAGGAAAGTAATAATGAAAAATCGTTACGTAACTGAAATGGGCATGGGTGTTGATGTGCATGGTGGTGATTATACAAAAGCAGCTAAACGTGCAGTTTCCGATGCGATTAGGCATTCGAGCCTCAATTTTTTTCCTGTTTTGGGCAAATCTCCTGATGATATGTTTATTACTGTAAAGATTGCTGCGGGTAATCCAGATGCTATTGACAAGAAAGCTGTTGCGGCAGAACTGCCTTACGGCACGGTAACGGTGGAACCTGTCAAAGGTGGACTTGACGTTCCCGGAGTTAATAATGATCTAATGGTCATTGTTAATGCCGTTGTGCTGGTACACCTGGATGATGACTAGTATTCGTCTCTTCTACTTTTTCACAGACAGTATTTATGCCGCTCTATAAATAATGTAATGTCGAACTGTCTCGAAGATATAAAGACAAAAAAATTACATCCGCAGATAGGATTGGAAATCAGCGGAGTTGAATTATCACAAGAAATACCTGACGAAGTCTTTAGTTATATTCTTGATGCCTTCAACAAATACGCCGTTGTTTTATTTCGAAATCAACCTTTAAACGATAAACAACAAATCACCTTTAGTCGATTATTCGGTGAGCTTGAACCCACCAGTATAATGAAAGCTGCAACTAACCAGTTTATATATCAGATTTCAAACATAGATGGTTATGGAAAAGTATTACCCGCAGACTCAAAAAAAAGAGCACTTCTGGAAGTTAATACAAATTGGCATATAGACAGTTCATACAAATCACCTCCTGCTCTGGCTTCAATCTTATCAGCACGTCAGATTCCAATATTTGAATCTAGTTATACCGAATTTTGCGCATTAATTCCCGCATATGAAGATTTATCTGACAATGAGAAGCAAACCCTGCGCGGACTAATTTGTATACATGATTATAATTATTCTTTGAATAAGAAAAACGCTACGGGTGTACCGCAGAATGAAAAAGATACACTTCAACCATGCGAACAACCTTTAGTTCATAAACATTCAGACAATGGTGAAACAAGCCTTTATCTGAGTAGTCACATCTCATCAATAAAGGGTATGCCTGTCAATAAAGGACGTAAGATAGTGGATGACTTAATGAAAACATGCATAAACCCTGAGCATATTTACAGACATGAATGGCAACAAGACGACCTTATAATATGGGATAATCGTTGCGTAATGCATCGCTCTACAGGCGTGCCATATAAAGAAGTTAGACGAGCACATAGAACTACAATCCGTTGTAAAATGCCATTAGTTGCTGTGTAATTAATTATAAACTTATTGGCAACAAAGATGGCATGATAGAAGTAACTTTAATGTGTATTTATGTGTTAATTATTTTTAATAATCAGAACTTTCTAATAACATGAAAATTGGTTTTTTTGTAACTTGTTTAGTCGATACATTACGTCCAGAGATAGCTATCGCATCGATAAAACTTCTTGAAGATGCTAATTGTGATGTCCATGTTCCTTCTCAACAAACCTGTTGTGCACAAATTGCTTTTAATAATGGAGATCTGGAAACGAGTAAAAGTATTGCAAGGAATGTAATTAATGTTTTTGAACCATTCGACTACCTTGTTGCGCCGTCTGGCTCCTGTCTGTCAATGATAAAAGTTCATTATCCCGAACTATTTAAAGATGAAGCGAAAATGCTGGAACGAGCAAATAATCTTTCTGAAAAAAGCTATGAAATATTGACTTTTTTAAATGATATTCTTGATATAAAAATAAAAAAACGATTTCCCGCGACAGTGACTTACCACGATAGTTGCTCAGGTTTGCGTGAGCTTGGAATAAAGTCTCAACCTAGAAAATTACTTTCTCAAATTAAAGACTTAAAGATTACTGAGATGCATGAACCTGAAGTTTGTTGCGGCTTTGGTGGGACATTCTGTGTCAAATACCCTGAGATTTCGACAAATATAGTGACAGAAAAATCTAATGATATAAAAAATACTGGTGCAGATATTCTAGTTGGCGGTGATCTTGGCTGCTTACTCAATATATCAGGTCGTTGTTCACGTATGAACATACCAATCAAATGTTTTCACACTGTAGAGCTATTGGCTGGTATTGACGATTGTTTGCCGATTGGAAAAACAAAATAAGACAGTCCATGCCAAACACAAATACAGAATTTAAATACAAAGCAAGGGAAGCATTGAAAGATGAGCAATTGCAACAAGCACTTGTCGGGGTAAAGCAAGGACTTGTTAATAATCGTCTCGATGCCATTAAAGTTGTACCTGAATTCGAATCGTTTAGAAATGATGCTGCAGCTGTCAAACAACATGTCCTGGAAAACCTTGATTTATACCTGGAAGAATTTGAAGAAAATGCAATTTCATCAGGAGCAATCGTACACTGGGCGAAAACTGCTGAAGATGCACGTCAGATTATCCTTGATATATGTAAGCAAAATAATGCAAAAAATATTATCAAAGGAAAATCCATGGTTTCTGAAGAAATCAGATTAAATGAAGCACTTAAAAATAATGGACTAGATGTTGTCGAGACAGATCTTGGTGAATACATTGTGCAACTTGCAGATGAGCCACCCAGCCACATTATCATGCCCTGTATTCACAAAACACTAAGTCAAATTACGCAGTTGTTCAGAAAGAATCATACGGACATACATAAGGCCGATAAAAATTATTCGGTTGCTGATATCGTTAATGAAGCACGTGAGGTAATGCGTAGAAAGTTTTTATCTGCTGATATTGGAATTATCGGTGCAAATTTCCTCATTGCTGAAACAGGTTCAATAGTGCTTGTAACAAATGAAGGTAACGGCGATCTATGCAGTTGCTTACCAAAAACACAAATCATCACCACCAGTATTGAAAAAGTTCTTCCAACACTCGACGATGCTTCCTTACTATTGAAAGTGCTCGCCAGAAGTGCAACAGGTCAACAAATAACTTCCTATAACACTTTATTAACCGGTCCTAAACAAGATAACGATAAAGATGGACCAGAAGAAATGCATATTGTTCTGGTTGATAACGGTCGCAGCAAAATGTTGAAAACCGAGTTAAGGGAGATGCTAAGATGTATTCGTTGTGGCGCCTGTCTAAATCATTGCCCTGTTTATGGTTCTGTCGGTGGGCATGCTTATAATTCTGTTTATCCCGGCCCTATGGGTTCAATTCTGTCGCCAGCAATTGAAGGGCTGGAAAAATATTATGATCTTCCAAACGCCTGTACGCTTAATGGCCGCTGTGAATCAGTATGCCCGGTAAAAATACCCTTAACAAAAATTTTACGTCATCTGAGAAATGAGCAATTCAAAAAAAGACTAAATAATAAATCAACCAGGTTTTCGTTAAAGCTCTGGTCGTTTTTTGCCACGCGCCCTAAACTTTATCATCGATTTAATTCTTTATTTATCAATGCATTAAATATCTATATAAATATTCTTAATCGGTGTAGTGCAATTCCTGTTTTTAGCAGTTGGTTAAAGTCTCGCGACTTTGCCCCATCCCAGCAGAAAACGTTTCAACAGATTTGGCAATCTCGGAAGGAAAATGACTGATCTTATGTATTTAAATTCGAAACAACGAACGGATATTCTGGGTGATATTAAACTTACCCTAGATGATCTCGGCTTAAGAAAAGAAAGAAAGAAAAATAATTTAATTGATAAAAATACTGCGTCTAAAGATATAAATATCGAAAAATTTAAAAAATGCATCATTGATGCCTCTGCTACGATATCTATTGTAAATTCTCCAGATAATATTTCTCTTGAAGTAAAAACCTTTCTACATGATAAGAATATTTCTTCACCAATCGCTATCATCGATCCTCAGTTATTTGATGAAATTGACGGTCATGGATTAAATATAACGAATGAATATGACCGTAATGATATTACTGTCAGTATGACAAAGGCATGGATGGCTATAGAAGAAACCGGTAGCTTGATAATGAAATCATGCCCGAGAAATCCAACAAGTCTTAACTTCCTCCCTGATTACCATATAGTAATACTTGATAGAAATTCCATCGTTCACAATATGAATCAGGTTTGGAAAGAATTAAGGGAAAGTAAAAAAAGCCTACCGAGGACAATCAATATTATTACTGGTCCAAGTCGAACAGCAGATATCGAACATACTATCCAACTAGGCGCACATGGACCGCGTAGCCTTCATGTCATCGTTATTTGATGCTGTTATAAATTAGATTAATTTATCTATGAAAGAAATACTTATATTTTTTGATGCTGTTGGGACATTGATATATCCAGATCCGCCTGTTTACGGGACCTATCAATCAATAGCAAATAAATATGGTTCAAATCTCACAGAAGACATCATTTCAAAAAGGTTTAAAGAATCATATAAAACACATTTTTCTATAAATCCCGAAATAAATACCTTATCAAACGAAAAACTGGAAAAACAAAGGTGGAAAAATGTTGTTGATGATATTTTTAATGAGACATCAGTCAGTAATCCTGATCTTTTTCTTGAACTCTGGCAACATTTTTCCGAGCCCAACCATTGGAAATTATATGACGATACAAAACAGTTTTTAGATAAGCTTATTAATACAGGAATATACGTAGGCCTTGCTTCTAATTTCGATGCAAGAATATTAACTATCAGCAAAGAACTTCTACCCACAATAGACGCGTCACGAATTTTTTACTCTACTGATCTAGGCTTTGCTAAACCAAATGTTAATTTTTATAAATCTATTGGAAATGCTACACAAGGCAATCCGGAAAATTATATTATGATCGGTGATGATTGGGAAAATGATATTGAAGCAGCAAATAATGCAGGTTGGACTGCAATACACAGAGATGATATAGATACGCTATATACGAAATTACACTTATAGCACCTGTTATTAATTAATATTTAAAATAATATTAACTAAAAATATAGAAAACGCGGTATATCTAATTGAAAAAAATAATCATCTCACTATTTATTTCCCTACTCTTAATCAGCACAACATATGCCAGAGATGCCACAGATGTTGTGTTTGATGTCGATCAATTTATTGCAGATGGAGCCATCAAGTTATTTCGTACTGGCTGTCTAAAATATTATACTAATCAGAGTGAGTTTGAATTTTGGGTAAACAGGAATTCTTTTAAACTCATACCTACATTTGCGGCAGTTAACCTTTTAAAAAAACCGGGAGGCAAAGCATATTCTGTTAGCAACAGAGACTCTGTTAATAACATAAATGTTGATTACGTTTTAGCTGCAGAAGCTGAAAATCAATGCACCGTATTTATAAATAAGGTCAATATCGATATAGTTAGAAAGTCATTTACAAAATTTAGAAGTGAATTTATGAAATCAAACCTTATCTTGAACACTTCATCAAAAACAAAAGATATTTTAGGAGGAAAACTAAAGACCATTCAATATGAATATTACAAAAATGAACAATGGCAGATGACTTTAGAAGTTATTGAATCAACATCTAAAAAAACGTTCTATCCTTTTATTATTAGCGCTAAAACGAAAAGAAGGATGGATAATAATTTCAAGTAGACTATTAAATTTAACGCAGAATTAAAATATCTTGGCCTCCATTACCTTTTTGAGAAGCCCTTCTTGCAATATACATATCGTTGATATTATCTCCATTGTAATCTGCCTCGTTTATATCAAAAACATTACCAGACTTACTTGACTCCTCAATATTGTTCAAACTGTCCAGATAAAATTTTCCGTCTCCATTATTTATATATGCATATAAAGTACCTGCACCTTGTTTAAATATAATGGATGAGCCAGTTAGCACATCCAGATCACCATCATTGTCCAAATCAATAAATATTGCAGTAAAATTACTTTCCATGTCTTGCGGAAATTGGCTATTGTTAACATCTGTAAAAAAACCATTACTATTGTTTATCAATAACCGATCAGCAGGGTTTACTTTCATGGAAAACTGTACGTTAGCGTAATATAAATCTATATCGCCATCATTATCGATGTCGCCAACAATTACCTCTCTACTTTCATCAATGGTTTTCGGTAGTCTATTTGAAGTCTCATCCTTAAAATAACCTTTTCCATTATTAATATATATTTTATTTTGACCTTCATTTGCTTCCAGTAAATCGAGATCACCATCATTATCAACGTCAGCAAGATGTAAGTCTTGTGTCACATCGTCATTATCTGAATCCATTCTTTCCTGAGTCACATCAATAAAAGCACCCTCTCCATTATTTAATAAGATCTTATTTGCTCCATCGTTACCGATGATAATATCCATATAGCCATCATTATTAACATCAAAAACCACAACTGAATTCGATATGCCATCTACGGGAAGATTGTTGCTTGCATCAACAAAACTGCCATCACCACTATTAAAATAAAGTTCATTTTTTTTATCATCTTCAGAGACGAAAACAATATCTAGTTCACCATCATTATTAAAGTCTGCAACCCCAATATCTTCACTGTCATGAGAATGACCAAAGCGGATAATGTCATCAAACTTTCCATTTCCATCATTTAGCAACACAATATTTTGACCGAATTCAATAGCCAGAATAATATCGATATCACCATCCTTATCTATATCATGAGAAGCGGCATCCATTGTTTTACTTTTTACATCTAATTGCGCATGAGTAATTGTTGCCTTGGCATTAATAACTGCTGATGAATAGACGGGTTCTGCAATTACAGAATTAATTTTAATCGGAAATAGCAGTACGACTAAGATCACTGTCGTTAATTTTTTAGTCTTTTTAACCATTGATTTTAAAGCTCAATATTTACTTTTTTTAAATATTTACCACAATCAAAATTCACTATATATCATTGATTTAATTGATAATATTCTTCTATAGTTTGATTAATAATATAATCATCAAGTAGTAGAGGTAAATCGTTATTTACCCGTTCAAAGAATAGTAATGTTTTTTCATTGAGTCTTGCATAAAATTCTTTAGTCTCAATAAACTGAACTGCCTTATCAAGATAAGTCCCTCCGAGAAGATGCCGTAATTCATGTTGAAAGATTACCGCAGTAAAACCATTTAATCGGCCGCGTTGTATTTCTCCCTTGGCATTAAATGCTTCATACTCAATCCATTCGTAACTGGCAACATTGCCCAACTTCTCACCACTGGCACTAAGGCAACCATGCCAAAAGTTTTTTCTCTGTTTTGAAACCTTGGTTATTTTTGGATTAATAAAGACTTGAAAAGGAACAACATCTAGTTCTTCATGCCATAGCGAATGACTATTTGCTTCGATTAAAAATAATTGAATATTCTTATTTACCTGATTTGCAGCAATACCTACTCCGTGCCAAAAATGCATCGCTGAACGTAATTCTTGAACAAACCCATTAAGCTCCTGAGTATCAAATTCTTGCTTTTCAATTTTTCGGGAAGGCAAATAAAGTGTATTATTTATTCTTTCTTCTTTTTTAAATGTATGTTGAACGAGACTGAAACCTTTTTCGGGTATCAGTAAAGAATCGATTTTTTCTGGTTTTATGTAACTGCATCCGCTAGAACAGATGAGAAGTAAAATAACTAAAACATGAACCTTCATACTTCAACCAAAGCCCTTATAATATTATTGATTAACATGCTGTAAAAAATAGATGAGCATTTATAGAATTATATCCCGGCTGCCCAGGTAATTACTCCTAACAAATGTCACAAAAATAAATCTTCATCAAATGTTACATTAGTATGTCCCATTACCGTAAACCATACTCTGCTCCATCATATTCAGAAACCATATTAACCTGCGATGATTTTCAAATTATTAGATAACAAAATCGCGGATTACATCTACTTTTGATTTACCGCTTCCAGCCTCCATCTCGTCTGGAATATCTTTGCCAATAATAACTGCCTCACGTTTGCCTATTTGTTCAAACCAACGCGTTAAATTAGGTAAACCCTCAATAGATAAACCAGACCATTCATGCCCGCTAATCCAGGGCCAGGTAGCCATATCAGCAATGGAATAATCACCAGCGAGGTATTCACTGTCTGCAAGTCGATTATCTAATACTTTATATAAACGCATACATTCCTTTTGATAGCGGTCAATGGCATAAGGAATCTTCTCAGGTGCATATCGATGAAACACATTCGCCTGTCCCTGCATAGGCCCTACAGCCCCCATCTGGAACATCAACCACTGCATAACCAGAGATCGGCCTTTAGTATCTTTCAACATAAATTGTCCTGTTTTTTCCGCGAGATAAATTAATATTGCTCCCGACTCAAACACGATAAAATCTTCACAATCACGATCTACTATCGTCGGAATTCGACCATTTGGATTTAATTTAAGATACCAGTCTTCTTTTTGTTCTCTAGCACCAAGATCAATACGATGTGATGTATATTCTAATCCCATTTCTTCCAATGCAATTGTTACTTTGTGACCATTTGGAGTAGCTGCGGTGAAAAGTTCTATCATTTTTTGCTATCATCCCTATTAAAATATTCAACTATAGAAGTTGACGTAATTACGTTAGTCTTCCCTAAAATTAATGAGAACACAATATCATGGCTAATTATGATTTCGACCTTTTTGTTATCGGCGCAGGCTCTGGCGGCGTGCGTGCTGCACGTATGTCTGCTGGCCTTGGCGCACATGTGGCGATTGCTGAAGACCGTTATTTAGGCGGCACTTGCGTCAATGTAGGTTGCGTCCCTAAAAAATTATTCGTCTATGCCTCGCACTTTACTGAGGACTTTGAAAATGCCAAAGGTTTTGGTTGGAACATTGGTTCTACCGATTTTGATTGGTCAAAACTAATAAAAAATAAAAATGCCGAAATTAAACGCTTGAATGGTGTCTATAAAAAGATACTCGATAATTCCGGCGCTGAAACAATACACGGCCGTGCTACAGTCGTTGATGAACATACTGTTGAAATTAATGGTAAACAGATCACAGCTGAACGAATATTAATCGCCACTGGTGGTTGGCCAAGTGTTCCAGATATTCCCGGTAAAGAACATATCATTTCGTCAAATGAAGCATTCTTTCTAGACTCACTTCCAGAAAAAATAATTATCGTTGGTGGGGGCTATATCGCTGTTGAATTCGCAGGAATTTTTCACGGATTAGGAGTTGATACAACATTACTTTATCGCGGGCCATTATTTTTACGTGGATTTGATCAAGATATTCGAGAAGCACTTGCCAATGAAATGATAAAGAAAGGTATCAATATTAAGTTTGAATCGAATATCTCTGAAATAGAAAAGATAGAAAACAAATTTATCGCAACACTTGAAGATGGCGATCAAATTGAAGCCGGACAAATCATGTATGCCACTGGCCGTAAACCGATGACAGAGAATCTTGGTTTAGAAAAAGCTGGAATTGAACTAGATAAAAACAATGCCATTAAAGTTAATGATGAATATCAAACTAACGTGCCATCAATCTATGCTATTGGTGATGTGACCAACCGTGTCAATTTAACACCCGTTGCCTTAGCTGAAGGCATGGTGCTGGCAAAACGGTTTTATGGTAATGAAGATAAAGATGTAGATTATTCAAATATACCCACTTGTGTATTTAGCCAGCCTAATATTGGTACGGTCGGATTAACTGAAGAAGAAGCACGCAAAAAGTATGATGATATTGATATATATAAATCATCCTTCAAGCCAATGAAACTATCATTATCAGATAGCGATGAAAAAACGTTTATGAAACTGATTGTTGATAAAAAAAGTGATCTCGTTGTTGGTGTACATATGCTTGGGCCTGATGCTGGTGAAATCATTCAAGGCATTGGGATCGCAATTAAAGCAGGAGCAACAAAGAAAGTATTTGATTCAACTATTGGTATACATCCTACTGCCGCCGAAGAATTTGTCACTATGCGTGACCCAGTAAGTAATTAATACCTAGAAAGTAAAAAGCGGCAATAATTTCTCATTGCCGCTTTTTATGTAAATCTTTTATTTACTAAGCCTTTGGATTGGCTCCATATTCATTATCACCATGGCTATCTTGTACAAGAAAAACCAAGAGCACGATAGCGCCAATCAGCGGAATTAGAATAATCAATTGCCACCAACCAGTACGGCCAGTATCGTGGAGGCGCCTAGCAGCAACACTAATACTAGGGAGAAGACAAACTAAATTAAATATTGCAGCGATAAAAAAAGTACCAAGTACAGAATCCAGTACAGCTAAAGCGATATAAATTACCATAAATATCAGTATGTACATCCAATACTGTGTACGTGTTGCACGACCAGAAAAATCGACATACTTCTTCATTGCATCAACAAAATGTTCCATCGTAATCTCCCCTTATTCTTATTGAAAAGTAACACTGCTCTCCCAACTAAGTCTACCAGTGATTAACTGCCTTTGGGTAGCGCTTCGCTAACAATTGCCAACCATGGTTGCTGTTCAAGGGGTTGACCTTCAGGTCGATAATAATGATGAATCACCTTAAAACCGGCATTTTCTAAATAAGCTCTAGAGCTTTCAATTTCCATATAATGACCATAACGCTCTCCTTGCCAACCTTCTGTATTTCCTCTCGGGTTTGATGAAAAAAAGACTCCTCCAGAGCGTAAAGCACGATGTAATTGACCTAATACGCGCGCGAGTTCGATACTGGGGATATGAAATAGTGAGGCATTCGCAAAAATACCATCAAATGAATTTTCTTTTAATTCGAGACTTAAAAACTGCTGATGTAAGACAGGACACTCACTAAATTCTTCTGCCATCTGACAAAATGCTTTACTGCCATCTAATCCGACGGGCTGATGTCCTAAAGATTTAAAGGTTTGGAGATCACGTCCTGGGCCACAGCCAAAATCAAGAATATCTAAAGGTTTATCTTTGGGAAGTGCTTGTAATAAAGATTCAATATTCTGGCTTACATCATGATCCCGTGTTCCTTGCCAAAAAGAAGTCGCTCTATTTTCATAATGCGAAAGAGT
The DNA here is from genome assembly GCA_021773245.1 of Gammaproteobacteria bacterium. Lineage (GTDB taxonomy): Bacteria > Pseudomonadota > Gammaproteobacteria > Eutrophobiales > Eutrophobiaceae > UBA7359. Next base: position 20,303 of record JAJFKK010000044.1, read on the forward strand.
TATACTTTCTATCTCATCTAAACTAGCTGAATCATTTTCTATAGGCATAGAACAGCGTTAGTCTTCTTTCTTCTTATAATTATATTCAAACTTAACCGCTTTTACTTCGCTCCCCTTATTGTTATCTGGTCGATACTTTAATTGCATGCCTTTAAGAAAGTTACGCAGAATCTGGTCCTGACAAGTTCGATAATGTCTATTTCCCGGTTTTCGAAAAAAGGCACTTAATTCATGTTTACTAATTTTGAATTCAGCCAAATCCATAATTTCTATGACATCTTCTGCTTTCAGGTTTAATGCTATTTTTAATTTAGTAAAAATAATATTATTCGTTAATCGCTCCTCAGGCTCAGGTTGCTTGCCTTCTTTCTTTCCTCGCTTATCATTAATAAAGCCATTCAAAAAGGTAGCCATTTGTGTATCACTACATTCTTTATAGGCAGGATCATCTTCTTTCTTTAGCCAGTCGCTTATTTGTTCTCGAGTAACTTTAAGCTTGGCTAGCCCAAATATGGAAATCATTTTTGAATCACCAAACTCAAAGGTATAGCGAATACGGCGTAATATATCGTTGTTATTCATAAATAGAGTTTATCAGATTGTGCTTCTCAGTGTTTAGAACGTCTTTTGCCAAAATAAGGCCTTACCGTTTGCAGGGTCTAATTCGTAAGCTTCGAAGCCATATTTTAAATATGCCTTTTTCGCAGCACTGTTGCCTTCCAGAACTTCTAAAGTCATTTTGCAGTAGTTTCTTTCTTTAGCAATCGCTTCAACTTTTTCTAACATGCGCTGACAAAGACCAAGGCCACGAAATTCATTTAAGACAATAACATCATGAATATTAATTAATGGTTTACATTTAAAAGTAGAAAAACCTTCAAAGCAATTCACTAATCCTGCGGGTTTATCATCAACATAACAAATGATACTAATCGCATCTGATCGCTTTGATAATTCATTGATTAAATTATCACTCGCATATTCTGATAGCGGCTCACCACCACCCATAGGGTCAAGTGCATAAGACTGTAAAAGTGTCATAATATCGATGCCATATTGCTCATTTGAATAATCTGCGAGAAAGAGCTCAATATTCATCTAGTTTTCTTGTAATTCTGATAAGTACTTAAATAATAACCGGGATGATTTAGGTGATTTGTTATTAGCCTGTTCTTTTTTTGCATTGCGTATTAATTGTCCGACATGTTGTCGTTCAAAATTTTCAAACTTGTTCGCTAAATCATTTATCAAATCTTGATCGCCTAGCAGTAAATGATCGCGCCATTGTTCTATTTCATGAAATTGATTAACTTCATCTTTATGTGGCTTCTTCGCTTTTTCCAATGCTATTCGAATAGATGACTCATCTTCATTTAGCATTAAACCACCAATAAACTTAAGCTGTCGCTTCAATGCAGCTAACTTCATTGATCTGGCAGCAGTAATCGCCTCTCTCAACTTGTCCGAAATAGGAATAGATAAAAGATGTTTTTCTGGTAATTGAGAAAGCTGTTTACCCAGTGCATGTAATTCTTGTATTTCCCGCTTAACTTGCGATCTGCTTTTAGGTAACTCTTCGTATTCGTCGTATTCTTCTGACATATTAATTAATCATCTTGCTCATTTTTCTTTTTCCAACCACCCCATACATCAGCCGGATTATCCGTTACTTCTTGTGATTCAGACTTCCTAGGAATTACATCTTTAGGATTACCGGGTTTCTGCTCAAGAGGAATCGTTCTATCACGTGGCGGCAGCTCATATTGTTCATCATTCGGCCTCGGTAAGCCTTTAAATCGATACAAATAGAAGCTTTCAACCTTTTCCCTAGCCCAAGGTGTTTTACGAAGAAACTTTAATGAGGATTTGATACTTGGATTACTTTTAAAGCAATTAATATTGATATCTTCACCCAAAGACTCGAAACCATAATGTTCGACTAATTCAGTCAGCAACGCTTCGAGTTTAACACCATGTAATGGGTTGTTTTTTTGTACGTCAGTCATAGGGAAGGAATTTTAACGTTTAATTCTGCTTTCGGCCAGAAGCAGACATTAACGCTTGAACTCACGGGCTTTTTCGCGCGTCGCTTTGGAGTGACTTGTTATATGACGATACTTTTTTTACAAATACATACTTATAAATACCTACCATTGTTTTGCCTCGAGATAATTCTACCTTATCACCAACAGTCAGAATTACTCCAAAGGGGACTATCATGACAATTTCCCCTGTTTTGGGATTGTATATTGTTGCTCTTGGTGCACTCTCAATATTAGTTTCTGATAAGGACACTGCTCTTACTTCACCAATTACAATCTCGCTAGAAAACGGATAAAAAACCGCAAGGATTATTACGAAGGTTAGAACAGCAATTGTAAGAGAAATAATCCTTGTTCGATACTCATCCCACCAAAGCGCCAGCTCGGCTTTTCTACTTGGTCTAGCCACCGGTTGTCATAATCTATATTTTAACGAACACTTTGCCCGATAAGGTGTTATATATTCTTAAAGGTAACATCGATAAAACTCTCCGCGTTTCAATAATATAAGTGATAACTTCATTATATTGACGATATATTCACAGTGTCCACTTTACTATTTTCAATATCTAACAAAATTTCTGCTTTGGTTCGACAGTAACAGTTTAATCGAGATTAACTATCGCCCTCCAGCTGAACGCATAGCTTCTTTCAATTTACTTTCACTTATTCCTAACTTCCTAGCTGCACTACTAAAGTTTGGTGGTGGTGGCCCTAATGCACGCATTAATTCACGTTTACTAATACCAAGATTTTTAGCAACTACAGAAAGATTAGGTCGTCCCCGGCCAGAAGAACCTACACGTGTTTCTCCGCCACCGCGCATATCGCCTTGTGGTGCGGGTCGACGTTCTAACATTGATTGATCAACTTCGCCTTTAAAGCAACCCAGTGTATAAGGAAATTCATTATTAATATGATAATGGTATTCGTTAATTTCATTTCCCAATCGATCAATTGCTGTGCTTGTATGACCATGACATTCATCTAATTCTTTATTGGTAATAATTTTTCCACTCTCGCCACGCGCTCCATAAATACCAAATCCATCCAGGGCGTAACCTAGTTGTGGTGAGTGTTCTCCTTCTTTTCCTTGATCAAAACAGGGTGAGTTATGATGATAATGATATTGTCCTTGTTGTTGCGGATGACCTTCACATGAATCTAATATTTCATTTGCAACAGCATCGCGTTTATCCGCATCAAGTGCATTGAAGAAAACACCACCACTTAATGCGATGCCAATTGCTCCCATGGGCAAACAAGTCGGATTCGATGCTATTTTTGGTTCAGCAGGTATAGCGTAAACAATGCGTTGTTCTTTAATTGAGTTTGGATTGCGATCATATTTATATGCTGTGGAACTAGAACTGACTGGAAAATCACCGGTAGGATGATCGGGTAAACCATTACCCGTTACTGCAATATTTGGATTGCTTTCATCAAATTTGATATTTGAACTCCATGTTTTACTACCTTTAACTGAAGGTTTTTTGAGTAAATAAACTGTACCATCGCTATCAACCCAAGGTCGGCTTAATGATCCACCCATTGCAGTAAACTGACAGGAATAAATTGTATCTCTACCGGGCTTGCTCATGGAACGGTGATCAGTTGCGCCTTTCGCTTCGGTATAACCTACTTTATCCCATTGCTGATCTGCATTAACTGATGTTGTAAATATAAGTAACGCTGTTAAGAAACTGATCTTTATTGGTTTCATTATTATTTCCCTATTTCCAGAACTCCCACCATTTTTTTTGATTCGTAGTTTGTGAATGATTCAGCGTTACTTTCGTACTGTCTTCTTGATTAATAAGTTCTAATAAATCGGGCGTAAACCAATATTCTGCATTGGGCTCTACGAATGCAACATTTATCACGTAATCATCTTTATCATCACCAATAAAATTAACTCCAGTTGATGAAGGTCTGGTTTCACCTAAAACTTCACCTACCTTTCCAGCTAAACCGAGTTCATCCGTTTTGTCTGAACTCAATATTTTTACATTATCACCGTACGAAATTGTCATCTACTCTACTTTTAACCTTTAATTTAATTATTGATATTCAAACTGTTGCCATGTTTTTTATACGCGGCACTGCTGAAAGTAATTCTTTGGTATATTCATTTTCAGGATGCAATAACACTTGTTCAACATCACCCTGCTCTACTATTTTCCCTTGATACATCACTGCAACGTAATGCGCAATGTATTCAACAACACTGATGTTATGTGTGATAAACAAATAAGCTAGTTGATGTTCTTTTTGTAATTTTCTCAGTAATGCAAGAATTTGAGCTTGTACGGATACATCAAGCGCACTGGTGGGTTCATCACAAATAATTAATTTTGGTTTAACTGCTAAAGCACGAGCGATACAAATACGTTGGCGTTGACCTCCAGAAAACTCATGCGGATAACGACTTTGATGTTCTGGCAATAATCCGACTTGTTCTAATAATTCAGCCGTCATCTTATCCCGTTCTTCTCTTGTTTCACCAATACCCTGTGCCAACATGCCTTCTTGAACAATATCTTTAACCATCATTCTCGGATTCATTGACGAATAGGGATCTTGGAATACAATCTGAATTTCTGAACGTTTACTTCTTAATGCTGCTGCATCTAATTGGCTTAAGTCCTGACCTTTATACAACACTTCACCATCAGTTGTTTGCAATAATCGCAATATACCTTTGCCCATTGTTGTTTTACCACTGCCCGATTCACCTACGAGAGCAACAGTTTCACCTGCATGAACATCAATTGAGACACCATCAACAGCGCGTACATGACCAACCACTTTTTTAAAGAGTCCTTTACGTATTGGGTAATGCACTTTTAAATCACGCACTGTCAGTAAACGTTGTTGTTCACTGCGGTCAACTTCTGATTCATTATCTTCAGATTGCCGTTTTTTCCAACTGGGAATGGCATCGAATAGTTGTAATGTATAAGGGTGTTCAGGATTAGAAAATAAATTTTTCTTATCTTTAGCTTCAACAATCTTTCCTTGGCGCATTACTGCAACATGATCCGCTATTTGAGATGTCACACCTAAATCATGCGTTATGAATAAAATAGCCATATTGGTATCTTGTTGCAGCTGCCGTAACAAATCTAATATCTGAGCTTGTATCGTTACATCAAGCGCTGTTGTTGGTTCATCGGCTATTAACAAATCAGGTTCACCAGCAAGAGCAATCGCGATCATTATGCGTTGTTTCATTCCACCGGAAAATTGATGCGGGTATTCATTGATTCTGCGGTCTGGTTCTGGAATACCCACCGCATCTAAGAGTTCAACACTCCTTTTAATACAATCGTCTTTTGATAAGTTTTTATGTCTGTAAAGTGTTTCACTTATTTGCTGCCCCGCAGTTAACACTGGATTTAATGATGTTTGTGGTTCTTGAAATATCATGCCTATCTTGGCACCACGAACATCTCGCATTTTACTTTCAGGTAGTTGAAACAAATTCTGTCCATTTAGAATAACTTCACCACCACTAATATTGATAGCAGCAGGCAATAACCTCATGATTGATAACGCACTTATTGATTTTCCACTACCTGATTCTCCAAGAAGAACAAAGGTTTCACCTTTATTAATTTTAAAACTGACATCATCAACGACATTAACTCTGCTATCGCCAGAGCCAACTGAACTCGTCAAATTTTTAACTTCTAATAAAGTATCAACCATCGTTATTCTGTATCCAGATTAGGTAACTGTCTTGGCTTTCGATTTTCATCTAAAGCAACAAACGTTAATTCTGCCTGAGTTACTTTAACTATTTCTTTGTTTGATGGATTTCGTTCAGCATAAACTTCGACTTTTATTGTAATAGAAGTATTTCCAGTTTTGACAACATCTGCATAACAGCTGATAACGTCACCAACAAACACTGGTTCGTGAAACTCCATTGAATTAACAGCGACAGTAACAACTCTTCCTTTTGCACGTTCTAATGCAGTAATGCCTGCAGCAATATCAATTTGCGACATAATCCAACCACCAAAAATACTACCTCCTGGATTAGTATCTTTTGGCATCGCTGCAATTTTAATTGCTGGGAGCTTATCTTTTGGTAACTCTACTGTTGTCATAATATTTTTGTGTGTATTTGTTAAACTTCACCACGTAAACGAGGGTCAAATGCATCTCGTACTGCATCAGAAAATAAATTTGCTGCAAGTACAAGAATAAACATAAAGATGAAAGCTGCTGCTAATGACCACCAAACGACAGGATCGCGTGCAATTTCTAACCTGGCACTATTAATCATATTACCCCAACTGTACATGCTTGGGTCGACACCAACACCAACATAAGAAAGTACTGCCTCTGCTAAAACAAGACCACTAAAATCCAAGACAATCGAAATCATCACAATGTGCATCACATTAGGTAATAAATATCGCAACATAATACTCAGGTTACCAACACCAAACGCCTGTGCTGCCTGAACATAATCGACCTCTCGAAGTTTTAATGCTTCTGCTCTTAATAAACGACATAAACCCGTCCAACTGGTAATGCCGAGTATGATACAAAGAAACAATAATCTTAGATCAGCACGTTCTTCAAGACTGGTGAAATCTGCTTCATTATTACTGATATAGACTTGTAACAATAATATTGAAGCCGCAATTAATAACACGCCAGGAATTGAGTTTAATGTCGTATATAAATATTGAATAACATCATCAATCCAACCACGAAAATAACCCGCCATTAATCCCATCATAATTGCAAACGGCAACATGACTAATGTCGTTAAGGTGCCAATAACTAAACCGGTACGAACACTTTTCAATGATTGATAAAGTACGTCCTGTCCTACTTTATCAGTACCAAAAACATGATAATGCTGCGCTAGATTATAAATACAACTTATTGTGATAATTATGATACTTGTCGTAATAAACATTGCATACCAAGGGATTTCTAAATCATTCTGGATACATTTGTTTAATGTTGATTTAAAAGTTGATTTAGATTTTTTACTTATAATAGAAACAATCAAAGTAAACATTAATACACTTATTAATATCCCTACCATGAAACCAAAAACAATTCGTTTCGTAATATCATCACTAGCCTGAGACTCTGGGTCGTCAAGGTGGGCTCCACCATATTTTAAACGAGGATAATCTCTTATTTGTTTCCCATCGGGTTGATCGATCATTTCTTTAGCAAACGCATAGCTTGCCAAAGGCGAGGAATATGTCCTCTCGGTATTTGTTCTTAAATCATTTAAGACGATATCAAGTACGCTTAATATTTCTGTTGAATAGATCGTCTCACTTGATTTGTTGTCCTCTAATTTCGGATGAAAGTGTAATGAATCAAGTAAGCCAATAAGAACATAGACAGATAGAATGATTGCTGCTGAAATTGCTATCGGACGTCGCGCAACATCTTTCCACGGTGAACTCAAATGTTCATGCTTACTTGCATAAAATGCAAAACCTAACACCATGAAGAGCAAGAGGAAGATAAATGCGTCAGTAATAAAAATAACAGGCATTTTTAGTTCAACCTCACTCTTGGATCAACCAAGGTGTAAGATATATCTGTCAATATCAATCCAATGATATATAACACTGAACCCAAGAAAACCATTGAACGTACAATAGCAAAATCCTGACTATTGATGGCATCTATGGTGTAGCTACCCAGTCCTGGAATAGCAAAAAAGGATTCGACAACCAGACTACCAATAAAAAGGCTAGGTAAAATAACAACAACACCTGTCAATATTGGTATAAGTCCATTCATCAAAACGTGTCTATATAAAACAATCGTTTCAGATAAACCTTTTGCTTTTGCGGTTCGAACATAATCCTTACCCATTTCTTCGAGAAAAATTGTTCGATACCATCGTGTACTTGCACCGACTCCACCTACTAAACCAATGATTACTGGTAAAATCGTAAACTTAATCGCATTCAAGCCTGTGTCATAACCGGAGATAGGAACCAGATGTAGAACTTTTCCTATAAGAAATTGACCTCCTATAATGTAAAACAAACCAGATATAGACATCATCGCAACGCATAAAATCACACCTGAAACATCGATATAACTGCCCCTAAAAAATGCAAGGATTAAACCAAAGGTAATATAAGCCATTAAACCTAATATTAAACTGGGGACGGTAATCGAAAGACTAGGCCACATACGTTTACTAATATCATAACTAATATCACGTCCACTATCGGAACGACCAAAGTCAAATAAAAATAATTTAACTGAATTTTGAAAGAAAATAGTATCCGTTATCTTATCTGTTGAGCCTACTTCACTATTCCATAGTATCGGTTTGTCATAGCCGCGCTCTTCTTTCCATTTTTCTATTGCTGCTTCGCTAACATGTTTTGCACCAAGTTGCATGCGCGCCATGTCATCAGGTGTATTAACCACAAAAAATAAAACAAAGGTAATTACATTAACACCGATCAATATCGGGATAGCATAGGCAATTCGCCGTAAGATATAACTCATCATAAGATTGATTCAGTCTCCTTACGTCGATAAGAAATGATAGCTGGTAATAAAACTACAGTTAGTAGCAGCAACAATAGTGCTATAGGCCACCAGACAGGTGGATTCCATTCAACCCTTTTATCAGCACGAAGTGTCGGTTCTACACGTCTATATTTAAGTTTATTATTTGCCATTAAGTTTGGTTTTGCGTTGTGATACCAATCATGATGCAAAGAAAAACCGACAGGGTGGTAACCCCATAACCATGGTGCGTCTTTTCTGGCAATCTCTATCATTTGATTAATAACTTCTTGTCTCTCTGACGAATTGTTCATACTTTTCATTTCATTAAACAATTTATCAAATTCAATATTTTTATAATTGGATGCGTTCTCACCACTATGTTCGATCTTTCCATTTGGCCCATAGAGTAAAAATAAAAAGTTTTCAGGATCAGGGTAATCTGCGTTCCATCCCCACTGATATATTTGAGCTGTGCCTTTTCGAATTTTTTCTTGAAAGCGATTGTAATCTGTTGATCGAATTACAAGATTGATTCCAAGCTTTGAAAACTGTTTTCGCATCCAATCAAATGTTGCTTTTGCACCAGGTCCCGCAGCTGGCGTATCTAAATGTAATACTAAAGGCTTACCGCTAGTTTGCTCTCTCCCATTCGGATAACCCGCTTCAATCAGTAATTCTTTTGCTTCTTCAATATCACGTCTAACCGGTTTATCATTTTTCCATTCATATATATAAGGGTTAATACCCTCTTCTCCTTCAATAGCACCAAATATTCCGGGTGGAATGGGGCCCTGTGCCGGTTTACCGCGGCCATTTGAAAAGATTGAAATATATTCTTCATAATCAACCACAATAGATATCGCTCGTCTTAACAATCTTGCCCGCTCGCTATCGCCACCAACAACATCATCTGCCATATTAAAACCCATGTAATAAGTCGAAGTTGTTATTGCGGTAATTAATCGAATACCTTTTTCTTTCATTTCATCTGTGAGTTGTGCATCACCTTGCGCATTAAACTGCACCGCTTGATCAAAACTATCTGAGACAATACCGGAGGTATCATAATAACCTTGTAGAAATTTATTCCATGATGGAATAGATTCTTTTTCTAGACTGTAAATTGCCATATCAATAAATGGCATTGTTTTACCTGTATCTTCTAGCAGACCTAACGCTTCATCCCCCTCTGCACCTTCTTCAGGATAGGTCTCTCCTCTAAAATTTGGATTTTGTTCGAGCACCATTCGAAGGTTGGGATTATTTTCCGTCAGCATAAATGGTCCTGTCCCAACGGGATACCAGTCCAGTGTGATATTTTTATCTTTCATGCCCTCTTGAGAATAAAAATAGTCAGCTTCCCAAGGCATAGGTGAAAAGAAAGACATTGATAACCAATAAAGAAATTGTGGGTATTTTTGTTTGAGTGTTATTTCAAAGCTTGTGTCATCAATAACTTTTACACCGGGTAATTCGTATTGGTTCAAATCAATATAATTTATTTTTGATGAATCTAGCTCATGAAGTTCTTTAGCAAGCTCGTTCAAGCCAACAATGTATTTACCCATTAAACCGGCGATAGGCGAATGAATTTTAGGATGCGCCATTCTTTTTATTTGATAGACATAATCATTAGCATTCATTTCCCTTGTACCAACGGTTTCAAAATCAGATAAGGTATGAATGTTTTCTAAATCTTTGGGCGAAAGCTCATGATAAAGATACTGTTCACTGGAATCTTTCGCAAAAGCCGGATGAGGTTGGTATAAGATATTTGATTTAATCGATATGGTATATTTAACATGATCAATTTCTTCAGGATCTACCTCATCTGATATAACCTTCCCTTCACTGTCATAATAAACAGGCTTTGGTAATTCTGTCGCTGTCAGTGGAATTAATTCATAAGGGCGTTTCAAAAAATGATATTGCAATGGCGGCTCGTATATTTGCCCCAAAAACACATACTCATTGGCGCTATATGAACTAACTGGGTCTAAATGTTTAGGACGCTCAGAAAATGAGTCGTAATAAATACGTTTGCTCGAATCCTGCTCTGGATAGGGATTATTCCAGGCAGACTGTTCACAACCTGAAATAATCAAACATAAAAGGATAAATATCCAACTTAAGCCAAATTTTGCGTGATTTATTGTTTTTATATATTTTGTTGTCACGTGTGCATTATAAACATCATCATTTTTCTGTACACTTTGATGTTAAAATAAGAAAAAGATTCACACATAATATTAGAAGGATGGACAGATGGGATTACTTGAGAACAAACGTGCTCTAATCGTCGGTGTTGCCAGCAATCGCTCAATTGCATGGGGTATCGCGCAAGCCATGCACCGAGAAGGTGCTGAAATAGCCTTTACCTATCAAAATGACAAATTACGTAGCAGAGTTGAAAAACTTGCTGCAGAACTAGGCTCGGAGATTATTGTTCCCTGTGATGTGTCTAATGATGAAGAGATTACAGCTGTTTTTGAACATTTAGATGATTATTGGGACGGTCTGGACATACTAGTTCATTCTGTTGCATTTGCTCCTAAAGAACAGCTTGATGGCGAATACCTTGAGAATGTAACCCGCGAAGGCTTTTTACAAGCTCATGAAATTAGTTCTTATAGCTTTTCTGCTCTTGCTGATGCCTCTAGGGAAATGATGAAGGGCCGTAATGGCTCTATGCTGACGCTCAGCTATATTGGGGCTGTCCGTGCCATGCCTAATTACAATGTCATGGGTGTCGCTAAAGCGAGCCTGGAAGCGAATGTCCGTTATATGGCATCGAGTCTCGGTCCAGAAGGAATTCGTGTCAATGCAATCTCAGCAGGCCCTATAAAAACTTTGGCTGCGGCAGGTATTAAAGGCATGCGTGACTTCTTAAGTCACGTTGAAAAAGTATCTCCATTAAGACGCAACGTGACTATTGATGAAGTTGGTAATGTGGCAGCCTTCATGTGCTCTGATCATGCCTCGGCAATCACAGGAGAAATAACTTATGTGGATTCGGGCTTCAATTCAATCGGAATGGGATAAAGCAGCAGCTTAATCAATATTTAAGACGGTGACTTTTAGTGAAAATAAACTAATTATTGCCATATTGATTGGTGCGGTCGCAGGAATCCTTAGCGGCTGCATCTTTGGCACTGCAATGGTGTCCGTTGTATGGATAGGCGATCTTTTCCTCGATGCATTAAAAATGATGATCGTGCCATTAGTTATTGCTGCCGTTATTAGTGGTGTTTCATCACTTGGTGACATTCGAAAATTGGGAAAAGTCGGTGGTGCCACACTCATCTATTATGCTTCCACAACAGCCATAGCTGTATTGATCGGCCTGTTGGTTGTAAACCTGATTCAACCGGGTGTTGGTATTGGGCAGGCTGGAACAGCACTTTCAGAAGAAATATCAAATAAAGCTAATACCGGTTTTGTTGATATCATCCGTTCGATGATAAGCCCTAATATCATTAGTGCTGCCGCTGACATGAAACTACTGCCTCTAATCGTTTTTTGTCTTTTATTTGCTGCGGCTTTAACCACCATAGGTGATAAAAATATCACCATAATTAAATTCTTTGATGGCTTGAATGAAGTCATGATGAAATTAGTAATATGGGTAATGACATTTGCTCCCATCGGTATTTTTGCATTGATTGCTGGAAAAATCGGTAGTGCTGGTGGTGCTGAAGCGATACAACAAGAATTGATTGCTGTAGGCAGCTATTGCTTTACCGTTATTCTTGGTCTTTCAATTCATTTCATCGTTTTGTTTATTATTCTTATTCTATTCAGTAATCAGGGACGTACTTTCTTAATAAAATTGTTACGAGCATTAGTGACGGCTTTTGGCACGGCTAGTTCGTCTGCAACATTACCGTTAACTATGGAGTGCGCCTTAGAAGCTGGTGTTGATAAACGTTCAATAAAATTTGTATTACCTATAGGTGCAACAATTAATATGGATGGTACTGCGCTTTATGAATCTGTTGCAGTCATGTTCATTGCTCAGGCTTACGGCATATCAATGGGTATTGGAGAACAAACTATTATATTTATTACGGCAACTTTAGCAGCTATTGGCGCGGCAGGTATTCCTCAAGCAGGATTAGTGACTATGTTAATAGTATTAGAAGCTGTGAATTTACCGGCGGAAGGTATTGGTTTAATCCTGGCTGTTGATTGGTTTTTGGATCGATTCAGAACAACTGTCAATGTTTGGGGTGACAGTGTCGGTGCAGCAGTTATTCAGCAATACTTACCTGAAGAAAATACTAAAGACTTAAAATAGCTTTGCACGATGTCACGAGTGAAGACTAATCAAGATAAAAAGAAATGAAAAAGCGGAGTGTACACGTAGTACATGAGCATTTTGAGTTTCTTTTTATCGAAGAGAAGCCAAATGCAGTAATCGTGCGAAATTATTTTTAGATATTTTCTTTAAACAGTTTAATGTCTGAATTACTCTTGGCATTTTGAATAAACTGTTGCCATTCATTTGTACCGCGTGTTCTTCGTAACTCCAAATCTGTAGATTGACTTAGAAAATCAGCTTCCTCATCTTCAGTAATTTCTCCATCATGTACCGCTGTTACGATAATAATAGAATAATCTCCGCTACCAAGACGGTTGCTAGTTACTATAGGCTTATCTCCAGGGACACCGACTTGAAATGCATTACGTAAAACAGATCGATTAACTTCAACATCATCTCTCTTGGTTTTTTCAACCGTGTTCCACTCAAGTTCTATATCACTTGTTACTGATTCGGCAGCTATACCAGAATTAAGCTGTTGAACGATATTATCTGCTGCTTCACTGACTTTTTTAGCAGCATTATCTAATCTTATTGCAGCAATAACTTCATCGCGGACATCCTCTAAACTTTTAGTTTTGGCAACCTGATGCTCTAAAACCTTAAGCACAACAACATGATTATTAGATAACTCAATCGCTTCACTATTTTGACCAGTAGTTATTAATTCCTCATTAAAACTATTGGAAATAATTTGTGGTTTAGATAAAAGACCTTCGCTCTCACTATCACGAGTGAAAAATTCTGTTTCAATTATTTCTGTACCAATTGCTTCTGCAGCAATATCAAGTGTATCTGAATGTTCGTAAGTTAAATTTACAAGTTGGTCAGATAGTTCAAAAAATTGTAATTCAGCTTGAGACTTTTTGTAATCATGCTCAACTTTTTCAGCTACTTTTTCATAAACGTTTTTCGGACCGCCTCTAATTTCACCGACTTTAACAATATTGAGCCCTCTTTCCGTCTCAATTATTTCACTAACTTCATCTTCATCAGCTGAAAATAGAAATTCATCTACTTCTTTGTCTAAAATACCTTTAGTCATAAAAGCATTTTCACTAAACTGTAATGACCTTTTGCCTTCTTCTGTAAATTGCTCGATCACTTCTTCAAAAGTTTTTCCTTCTTTAACCATTGCCAAAGCCGATTCCATTGCCGATCTTGCCTTTGCCTTCTCGTCATCTGTAGCTTCTGTAATCTTTTTATCAGCATCTTCTTCAGCTGTGTTTATAAATAATTTAGTAATCGAACGTTGTTCAGCAACATCATAGGTATCTTTATTATTACTGTAATAAGCACGTAAACTTTCTTCATCAGTTTCTACGGACTTAGCCAATTCTTCAACATCAAGTTCAAGGTAGGCAATTTTAACTTTTTCTGGATCAGCGAAATCAGCAGGGTTAGTCTTATAAAAAGTTTCAATTTCAGATTCACCAATTTCACTTTCTTCAATAAACGAAGTAAGACTTAGCGTTGTATAGCTTAAATCACGAGTTTGTGATTTTAATCGAAGAGCATCTTTTAATTCAGTTTCCAGCACAAAAAGACTTTCAGATAATCCTGCTTGTAACTGTTCAGTCATTAGATCCATGCGAAGTTGTGCTTCAAAATAGACCGGATCCATACCCATACTGGTCACAGCGCGCTCATATTTAAGGCGATCAAAGCCTTCTTCACCTTTAAAAAACTCAAGACTTTTAATTTTCTCTACAACGGTATCATTTGTTACGCGCAAACCATTATCGATAATGATTTGATTCACTAACTCCGTATCGACCATTTTCTGAAGCGTCTGTTCTTTCACAAACTCTTCTTCTTCTAATGAAAGGACATCACCACCGAGCAATGATTGCATCTGTTGGCGCAAGGTATAAAAAGAACGTTGAAAAGATTGGTATTTAATTTCGGAACCATTAACTGTAGCAACGTATACATCGCCACCACCGAAATAAGAACTGACGCCCCAAAAGGCAAAGGAAATAATTAAAGCACCGACAATAATACCGGCTATCCAACCTGAAGCTTTATCTCTTATTGTTCCTAACATGACCTACTCAACTTTTCTTAATTTTGAAATTAAAACGGGTGTATCACTAACAATGATACACCCGAAATATATGTTGGCGGAGTGGACGGGACTCGAACCCGCGACCCCCGGCGTGACAGGCCGGTATTCTAACCAACTGAACTACCACTCCGGAGTGTGTTCTGTATTCTAATTTTAACTTGGTGGGTGCTGAGGGATTCGAACCCCCGACCTACGCCGTGTAAAGGCGACGCTCTACCAACTGAGCTAAGCACCCCAAGGGCGCGCTAGTTTATGGCATCCTTGAGTGCTTTTCCAGCCTTAAAACCAGGAACTTTAGAAGCCTTAATTTTAATTGCTTCACCCGTTCTAGGATTACGTCCAGTACGTGCTGCACGCTTACGAACTGAGAATGTACCAAATCCAACCAAAGTTACTGTGTCTCCCTTTTTCAGAGCTTTGGTTATTGCTTCAATTGCTGCATCTAATGCTCTACCTGCAGCTGCTTTTGATATATCAGCAGAATCTGCAACAGCATCGATAAGTTCAGCTTTATTCATAATTGTTATTCCCCTTGTAAATATATTCTCTTCAAGAACAGTTGACGTTAAATAATACTGATTCTGGAAGTTTATTTAGATTTTATATGATCCGAATATCTCTAAGCGCTAGATTTATACCAAGAGCTGAAATACGCGTCAAGCAATGGTTTGCTACAAACTGAAAAATATTTAATGTGGTCGGATTAAATCGTTTTTTCCTTTCCCTATAATCTCTTCAGACTTGACTATATCAGATTTTGATTTACTTTTCGCACCAGGCTTTGGCATTTCTTCAAGCGCTACTTCAAGTACCTCATCTATCCATCTGACAGGCCGTATATCAAGATTTTGTTTTATATTCTTTGGTATCTCAGCTAATTCTCGTTCGTTTTCATGAGGTATTAATACTGTTTCAATCCCACCTCTTAAAGCAGCAAGTAATTTTTCCTTCAAACCACCAATAGGTAAAACTTCACCTCGTAATGTAATTTCCCCTGTCATGGCAACACTTGATTTAACAGGGATCTGACACAATGCTGATACTAGTGCTGTACACATACCTACTCCAGCACTTGGCCCATCTTTAGGTGTCGCACCTTCAGGAACATGGATGTGAAAATCGTGTTCTTTATAAAAGTCAGAATCAATGCCAAGGACATCACTGCGACTACGTACAACTGTCATTGCAGCTTCGATAGACTCCTGCATGACTTCGCCTAATTTACCAGTACGTGTAATTTTGCCTTTACCATTAACCATTGCTGCTTCGATAGTCAGTAATTCTCCGCCAACCTCAGTCCAGGCAAGACCAGTTACCTGACCAATACGATTTTCTTCTTCAGCTTTGCCATAACGAAATCGTTTAACACCTAATAAAGACTCAAGTTTTTTCTGTGTAACAATAACGCCTTTATCTGTCGGTTTGAGTAGAATTTGTTTAACAATCTTTCTGCAAATATTTGCAATTTCTCTCTCAAGACTACGAACACCGGCTTCGCGTGAGTAATAGCGAATGATATCGCGAATTGCACTTTCTCGAATAACTACCTCGCCTTCTTTTAATCCGTTACGTTCATATTGTTTAGGAACGAGATAACGTTGTGCAATATTTATTTTTTCATCTTCGGTGTAACCAGAGAGTCGGATAATTTCCATTCTGTCTAACAATGGACCAGGGATATTTAAACTATTCGCTGTTGTCACAAACATGACTTCTGATAAATCATAATCCACTTCAAGATAATGATCGTTAAATGTACTATTTTGTTCTGGATCGAGAACTTCCAATAATGCCGAAGCCGGATCACCACGAGAATCCATTGCCATCTTGTCTATCTCATCTAGTAAGAAAAGAGGATTTTTCTTACCTACTTTTGACATACCTTGAACAATTTTCCCGGGCATAGAACCAATATAAGTTCGGCGATGACCTCGTATTTCAGCTTCATCACGAACACCACCCAATGACATACGAACAAACTTACGATTAGTTGCTCTCGCGATAGAACGTCCCAATGAGGTTTTACCAACACCAGGAGGACCAACTAAACATAAAATTGGGCCTTTCATCTTTTTGACACGTTGTTGCACCGCTAAATATTCAAGAATGCGCTCTTTTACTTTTTCCAACCCATAATGATCTTCTTCAAGTATATCTTCTGCTTTTACAATCTCTTTTGAAACCTTACTGCGTTTCTTCCAAGGCACACCGACAAGCCAGTCTATATAATTTCGAACGACTGTTGCTTCCGCAGACATTGGTGACATCATTTTTAATTTATTTAATTCTGATTCAGCTTTTTCCTTAGCTTCTTTATGCATCCCGGCTTTTTCAATTTTTGAAGTCAATTCATCAATTTCATTAGGCACATCATCCATCTCGCCTAATTCTTTTTGAATCGCTTTCATCTGTTCATTCAGATAATACTCACGTTGACTCTTTTCCATTTGTGACTTAACTCGACCACGAATTCGTTTTTCGACTTGTAATAAATCTATTTCTGATTCCATCATATGAATGAGGTGTTCAAGTCGTTCTTTAATATCGATAATTTCAAGAACGTGTTGCTTCTCTTCAATCTTTATCGACATATGCGCCGCTATGGTATCTGCGAGACGGCTAGCATCATCTATGCTTGCCAATGAAGAAATTATTTCGGGAGGCACTTTCTTATTCAGTTTTACATACTGCTCAAATTGATTCATTGCTGAACGTGCATGTACGTCCATTTCCTGTTCATCAATAACTACTGCTTCAAGCAATTCAACATCAGCAATAAACATTCCATCAATTTCTTTATAATCTTTTATACTTGCTCTGGCTGTTCCTTCTACCAAAACTTTAATAGTGCCATCAGGTAATTTTAGTAACTGAAGAATATTCGCCATTGTTCCTATGTCATAGGTTTCATCCTGACCGGGATCATCTTCAGCAGCACTTTTTTGAGCAACTAATAGAATTTGTTTATTACCTTCCATTGCCTTATCCAAAGCTTTTATGGATTTTTCACGACCGACAAATAAAGGGATAACCATATGCGGATATACGACAACATCGCGTAGAGGTAATACAGGAAGAGCTTCAGTTTCTTGAGTCATATTCTTTATTATGTGTTCTTTCCTAAGAGCTAAGTATAGCTTCTTATTTATATTGTGACTTATTTATCTCTTTTCAAGAGTACTTCAGTTGTCATGCATAATTCATGCAACTAAATGAGAGGATAAGGGAAATTACTATTCAGATGCCGCCTTTGACATCTCTGATCCTTCATAAATCATGATTGGGTCAGATTCACCATTTATCACACCTTCATCTATGACTACCTTGGTAACGTCATCCATTGAAGGTAGATCGTACATGGTATCCAACAATACATTCTCCATGATTGACCGAAGGCCTCGAGCACCTGTTTTTCGTTCCATCGATTTTCTGGCAACAGCACGTAAGGCATCATCACGGAACTCTAAATCACAGCCTTCCATATCAAATAGTCGAGTATATTGTTTGGTTATGGCATTTTTTGGTTCAAGTAATATTTGTAATAATTGTTCTTCATCAAGTTCAGATAAAGTCGCCGCAACTGGTAAACGTCCAACAAACTCTGGAATCAAACCATATTTAATTAGATCTTCAGGTTCTACAGTATGAACAACTTCGCTAGCACTCTTCTTATCATCCTTACCTTTTACTTCAGCAGAGAATCCAATACCACCTTTTTCAGAACGCTCACGAATAATGCGATCTAATCCAGCAAAAGCACCACCACAAATAAACAGAATATTTGCTGTATTTACCTGTAAAAATTCCTGTTGAGGATGTTTGCGCCCACCTTGTGGAGGAACAGAAGCAACGGTTCCTTCAATCAGTTTTAACAATGCTTGTTGTACGCCTTCGCCAGAAACATCGCGTGTAATTGAAGGGTTGTCTGATTTACGTGAAATTTTATCGATCTCATCGATATAGACAATACCTGTTTCTGCTTTATCTACATCGTAATCACATTTTTGCAATAACTTTTGAATAATGTTCTCAACATCTTCACCAACATAACCTGCTTCAGTTAGTGTTGTTGCATCAGCAATAGTAAAGGGTACATTCAATAAGCGCGCCATTGTTTCAGCTAATAATGTTTTACCACTACCGGTAGGACCAATCAGCAAGACATTACTTTTAGATAACTCAACATCAGATTTTTTGATGCCGACTTCCAGACGTTTGTAGTGATTGTATACGGCAACAGAAAGAATTTTCTTTGCTCTCTCCTGACCAATAACATATTCATCTAGAATATGATTTATTTCATGAGGAGTAGGAAGTGCCGTTCCAACGCCGGTAACTGATTTTTCCTGAATTTCTTCACGAATTATATCGTTACATAGTTCAACACATTCATCACAAATAAAAACAGAAGGACCCGCAATCAGTTTCCTGACTTCATGTTGGCTCTTACCACAGAACGAACAATATAGTAGGCGATCTCCATCACCATTTTTACCCTCTTTATTATCAGACATTCGTTACTCCTGACATGTTTATACAATCAATCATTATTACTCTGATTCTTTTGCTGTTTCTTTTTCTTCATCTTCAGGCAAATTGCTTCTTTCATTCAATACATTATCAATCAAACCATATTCTTTCGCAGTTTCTGCACTCATGAAATTATCACGTTCCGTATCATTTTGAATCGTTTCGAGCGATTGTCCAGTATGTTCAGCAAGAATATGATTCAAGCGTTCGCGAATATAAAGTATTTCTTTTGCGTGGATATCAATGTCACTTGCCTGCCCTTGAAAACCACCTAAAGGCTGATGAATCATGACTCGGGAGTGAGGCAAGCTAAAACGCTTTCCTTTTTCACCACCTGCTAATAACAATGCTCCCATACTGGCAGCCTGGCCAACACACATGGTGCTCACATTAGGTTTAATAAACTGCATCGTATCGTAGATACCTAAACCTGCAGTTACAGAGCCACCAGGAGAGTTAATATAAAAATGGATATCTTTATCAGGGTTTTCTGATTCGAGAAAGAGAAATTGAGCAACGATGACATTTGCAACGTTGTCTTCTACTGGTCCTACCAAAAAGATAATGCGTTCTTTAAGAAGTCGGGAATAGATATCATAGGACCTCTCGCCCCTTGACGTCTGTTCAACGACCATTGGCACCAAATTAAGTGCTTGAGTTTCATTGTTATTCATAGTTATCCATATCGGACAATAGCTGCAATAACTTTAGTTTGCAGTTTGCCCTTTATTCATTATATCGTCAAACGCACATACCTTCTCAGTTACGTCAGCATGCCCCAATATCCAGTCAACAACACCATCTTCTAAAGCTAAAGCTTCAACTTCAGCCAGGTTTTTTTGATCTGAATAGTACCAATTTATTACTGCATTTGGATCTTCGTAGCCTGATGCAGCTTGTTCTATCATTTCTCGAACTTTTGCTGGATCAGCCTTTAATTCATTCTGTTTAATGATTTCTCCAACTATTAATTGCAGGGAAACACGTTTTTCAGCCTGTTCTTTAAAAAGGGATTCATCTGCACCAGAAATTGCACCCGCATCCATGCCTTGCTGTTTAAGGTTATTTTCCAATTCATGTTTCACACGGTGCTGTTCATTAGCCACTAATGCTGCAGGAAGTTCAACTTCATTTGCTTCACGAAGTGCTTCAAACGTTTTATCTTTTATCTGGCGACGCAAGGTCAATTCAACTTCGCGTTCCATATTACGTCTAATCTCAGCCAGAAATGTCTCTTCCTTTCCATCCTTAACCCCAAACTGCTCCATAAAACTTTCGTCAATTTCCGGTAATACTGTCTCGTTAACTAAATTAACTTTGACCTTAAACTCAGTTTCCTTGCCTTTTAGTTCTTCATTGCCATATTCATCAGGAAATTTCAGATTGAGCGATAATTCATCACCAGCTGATTTACCAGCAAGACCTTCTTCAAATCCTTCGATAAAGTTCTTCGAACCTAATTCAAGATCATGATTTTCGGCTTTTCCGCCTTCAAATGCCACTCCATCAATAAACCCTTCAAAATTAATATTTACAATATCACCTTCTTTTGCGGTTCTTTCGACAGGTTTTAATTCGCGACGTTGTTTACGCAACATTTCAATCATGCCAGAAACATCATCCTTAGAAACTTCACAAGTCGCTTTCTCAACCTTGATATCCTTCATCGGTTTAAGAGTAACTTCCGGGTATATTTCAAAAATGGCGGTATAGGCTAAATCTTTTCCTGCTTCATCATTCAATTCATCAATTCTAGGCTGACCAGCAGGATTCAAACTTTCCTGAGAAATTGCTTCATAAAGGCTGGATTGGACTAATTCACCAACCACTTCTTTACGCACTTGATCGCCATATCGGCCTTGAATCACCTTCAATGGCACTTTGCCAGGACGAAATCCCTGGATTTTCGTTGTTTTAGTCATATTTTGAAGTCGATTACTCACTTCAGAACTAACTCGATCTTCAGGTAACTCCACGCGAACTTTTCGCTCAAGTGAACTGGTACTTTCTACTGATACTTGCATCCTTTTAATCAACCTCAAATATTAAATAAATCAATACCTTAATCACCCTTATAACAAAAAACTTGGATGATTAAGATAAGTAAATGGTGCGAAAGGAGAGACTCGAACTCTCACATCTTACGATACTGGTACCTAAAACCAGCGCGTCTACCAATTCCGCCACTCTCGCATGATATTTGGCTCAAGAAACAATTACTGTTTCTCTGATATTTAAATAAGCACAAACCGTTCCGAATAATACTAAATTTTACTTAATTTTCAGCAATTAACCGATGGTTTTTTCTAAATCTGAATATAACAGGTGGGCTAATAATAACGTTTTCAAAAACATTCTTCAGTAAAAGATTTACAAACTCGCCTACATTTCCGACTACCCGTTCTTGGATTAAGTATACAGTCTTCACCCCAACGTTCACATACTGTCATACATTTTTTTTCTTCAGCTTTATTATAATCATCGGGTAATAGTAATTCACCATCTAAAGGTTTCACGCTTCGATCTTCCTCTTCTGAAAAGACAGGAGTAGATACCGAAAGTGAAAACATTATCAAGAATGTAATCAAGCCATAAAATATTTTGCTATCAATCATATTTTTTTAGACAGTTATTTTTGTTTATGTTCAAACAATATATAAACATATTGTAAAGCTTAATAATATTCTGTCACGT
>JAJFKK010000045.1 GCA_021773245.1 Gammaproteobacteria bacterium
GGATTTCATCTTTCGTCGCTAAATTAAATATATAAAGAAATTTATCACATGGACTATTTTGAGATTTTCCCATGGAACGATAATTTTGAAACTGGAATTTCAATTGTAGATGAACAACATATAGAACTGGTTCGAATTTTAAATGAACTGGCTGTGCATGTTGCCAATCATTCAAGCCCTATCAAGTTGGATAAAGTTTTTAATGAGCTGACAAGTTATGCTGATTATCACTTCAAGACTGAAGAAGGTATATGGGACGCACATTTTAAAGACGATGACTGGCTCACCAAGCATGAACTCACCCACCACGCATTTTTAGAAAAAATCTCCTTTCTAAAAAACGAGGAAAAAAACAAACCTTTAGAGATCCTGGTTCAGGAATTACTCTCATTTCTAACGCAATGGCTCGCATTCCATATCCTTGACAGCGATAAACGTATGGCCAAAGTCGTACTCGCACTTGAATCCGGTAAAAATATGGAGCAGGCGAAAATACAAGCCGATCAGGAAATGAGCGGTTCAATGCAGGTTTTGATTAAAACCGTACTCTCCATGTATGACAGTCTCTCTACTCGAACCATGGAATTAATGAGAGAGAAGAATTTACGCAAGCAGGCAGAAGCTGATTTGCTTGCCAGTGAGGAACGTTGGAAAGTTATCCTGGAAGGCAATAATGATGGTATCTGGGATTGGGATATCGTAAATGACGAAATCTATGTGTCTGATGGCATTGATTCAATTCTGAACCTTACCGGAACAGATAAAAAAGGGACGGTTAGTATTTTGCCGGATGATATCGTTCGTGCAAAAAAAGAACTACAAGCTCATCTCGATGGTAAAACAGAAATGTTTATGAATGAACATCGTATCGTCAATAGTAATGGTGTCCATTCAAGGGTGTTGACGCGTGGCAAAGTTGTTAGTCGTGATAAACAAGGCAAAGCCTTACGTATGGTCGGTACGCATACTGATATTACCGAGAGGGAAATAGCCTCGGCAGTTTTCCAAAGTGGCAGTGAAGCAATATTTGTTAATGATGTTGATAACAATATTATTAGTATCAATCCTGCTTTTACTAGACTCACAGGCTTTTCAAAAGATGAGATGCTCGGTGATATATCAAAATGGATTGAGTTAATTCACCCGCAGGATAAAGCCATATATGAAGAAACAATGGAGCAATTGATTACAAATAATATTGATGCTCGTTATCAGTATCGGATAAAAATAAAAAAGGGCGATTACATCTGGTTGGAGAGTAGCAGTCAGTACATAAAAGGCTATCTGGATAATACGGCTCGTGTTGTCAATTTTATGGCTGATATAACAGAGCGTAAAAAAACAGAAGAAAAACTTATCGTACTTTCACGCGCTATAGAGGCCAGTTCTTCAGCAGTGGTTATTACTGATCCCCATGGGAATATCGAGTATGTCAATCCAAAATTTACAGAAATTACGGGCTATTCACGCGACGAAGTAAAAGGTAAAAACCCAAGTCTTATCAAATCGGGTGAAACGCCACGCTCTGTTTATATTGATATGTGGCAGAAAATCAGTTCAGGAGGAGAATGGAAAGGAGAGTTGCGTAATCGAAAAAAAGATGGAAGCCATTATTGGGATCGTGTTTCTATTAGTGGCGTCAAGAATAGTTCAGGTAAAATATTAAACTATATCAGTATCCAGGAAGATGCTACGTTTGAATATGAATTAGCTGAAAAGATTACTTATCAGGCATCTCACGATTTTCTAACAGGACTTATCAATCGTCAGGAATTTGAACGGCGTGTAACGCGACTAATTTCAACAATCGAACCTGATGAGTATGAACACGCATTATGCTTCATGGATCTCGATCAGTTTAAAGTGGTGAATGATACTTGTGGTCATCAGGCAGGAGACGAGTTGTTGCTTCAACTTAGTTCGCTGTTACAAACTGTTGTCAGAAAACGAGATACTCTGGCGCGATTGGGTGGAGATGAATTTGGAGTATTGATGGAACATTGCTCGCTGAAGAATGCGCAACGGCTAGCAGAATCATTACAGCAGGTAGTTCATGAGTTTCAATTCAGGTGGCAAGAGCATTCATTTAAGATCGGCGTCAGTATTGGTCTGGTCTCCATAAATGAGTCTGTACCTAATATGACAGAGTTAATGCAGAAAGCCGATGCGGCTTGCTATGTAGCAAAAGATCTGGGGCGAAATCGTATCCATGTTTATCATGATAAAGATGAAAATCTGGTTAAGCGGCATGGTGAGATGCAATGGGTAGAACGTATACAAAAGGCTTTGGAAAAAGACAAGTTTTGTCTCTATGCTCAGCCTATAGTGCCACTTGCTCATAACAGTGAAAAACATTATGAACTGTTGCTAAGGATGGAAACTAAGAAAGGTGAATTATTTTCACCTGGTGAATTTTTGGCTGCAGCAGAACGCTATGATTTAATAAGTCAGCTAGATAATTGGGTGATAAAAACAGCTTTCAAATTATTAGCAGAACATCCTGTGTTTCTCAATCAAGTTGATTCTATAGCTATCAACCTTTCAGGTCATTCTTTATCTAATGACGAAACTTTAAACTTCATTATATCGCAATTGGATGAATATCAGATTGAAGGGAATAAAATTTGTTTTGAGATTACAGAAACAGCTGCTATTTCAAATTTAAGGATTGCAACCCGATTTATTTCAAAATTAAAAAAACTAAATTGTCGTTTTTCTCTTGATGATTTTGGTAGTGGGCTTTCTTCGTTCGGTTACTTGAAAAATCTACCGGTCGATTATTTAAAGATCGATGGCATGTTTGTCAAAAATATCGTATCAGATGCAATCGACCATGCGATGGTAAAGTCGATAAATGAAATTGGTCACGTAATGAATATGAAGACTATTGCCGAATTTATAGAGAATGACGAGATTAAAGGCATGGTTAGAGAGATCGGTATAGATTATGGACAGGGATTCGGTATCGGCAAACCAATACCCTTTAACGAGTTGTTAGACAGGACAAATAATGTCATTGATATAAAAAAGGTGTGAATAGCTGTAAATATTTGTTCGTAAGCACTTAGGCTTTTAGTTTGTATAGACCAGGAAAAAAGCTATTCTTTTTTACTTGCTTGAATGATCTGTCTGGCAAGTCGCTTTACCTGTGCATCATAGAGTGCAAGTTCACCGCCTGTCTTGATAGCCATGATTGCAATGCGCGCAAGTAATAAGAGAAGTAATAAATCAACAACCCATGCAATGAAATAGGAAATACGGAATCCATCGGTGGTTTCTTTCGTTTTAGATGCCGTTTCTATTTCAGCACCTTCATCAGCCAATAGACTGTCGCGAATCGGGACAATACTTTTATCAATATTTGAACCTGCTTCTATAGCTGTGGCCATTCGTTCAATGTTTGCTGGATCTTTATATAGCGCCAAGGCTTCGTTGAAAACTTGTATCGCAATCCATAGACCAATGAATAACAACATTAGCCCGCACATGCGAACGACAATGCTGAGTACATCTTTAGTGGCTTCGTTTAATGATGACATAGCTGGTTGGGTCGTTTCCGCCTCTTCCTCGTTATTATTATTGTCAAATTCATACATATTTAGTTCCTGAGTACTCTGCCAGTTTATCCTTAACTGTTATCATTATTCTAGTCCGATATTGGCTAATATTTGAATAAGGGGATCTCTAAATAATTCATGAGCGGCTACCTTGAGCGAAAAACAGCCCGACTCTGCGTTACGAAACTTCGCAATAGCCCTGCTATTACGCGCGTTCCGTGCCTTGACTCGGAGTATTTTTCATCTCAATCTAACTCACTCAGACTTATTTAGAGTTCCCCTAGTCTGAAAATTAATGAATAAGGCGATTTTGTGTTTCTGAATTATCTTTTCAAACGTTTGTGTAGTGCGGTCTTCGTCCTATTTGGTGTAACAACTCTGGTATTTTTGTTGATACACCTTGTACCAGGTGATCCAATTGAAGTAATGCTGGGCGAAACTGCACGTCCAGCAGATAGGGAAGCTCTGCGGCATGCGCTTGGTTTGGATTTACCGGTATTGCAACAATGGTGGCAATATTTAACGGGAATTGCTCATTTTGATCTGGGTGAATCATTACATTCCAAACGTGCGGTGAGTCTGTTATTAATTGAACGACTTCCAGCAACAGCATTATTAAGTTTAGCCAGTATGTTGATTGCTATCGGCATTGCTCTACCTCTAGGAATATTGGCTGCCGTTTATAAAGATTCAATTTGGGATCGCCTTGCTATGATGACAGCGGTGTTGGGCGTATCTATACCAAACTTTGTAATGGGGCCTTTATTAATACTGATCTTTGCCCTGTGGTTAGGTCTATTTCCAGTTAGTGGTAAAGAAGGGTTTTCATCATTAGTGCTTCCTGCAATAACCTTGGGTACAGCACTGGCAGCAATATTGTCACGTATGGTGCGAGCTTCCATGTTGGAAGTACTGCAAGAAGATTATATTCGCGCCGCAAGGGCACGTGGTTTAACCGAATTTCGTGTATTGGGCTTACATGCTCTGCGCAATGCCGCTTTACCCGTAATAACAATTCTAGGTATGCAATTCGGTGCATTGTTAGCAGGTGCTGTTATTACTGAAACGATTTTTGCCTGGCCGGGGATTGGTCAATTAATGATTGAATCTATTCAAAAACGTGATTATCCAGTCGTACAAGCATGTGTGTTATTGATTAGTTTTACTTATGTTTTGGTGAATCTTTTGACTGATCTTGCCTATGTTGTTCTCGACCCAAGAGTAAAGCTCGAATAATGAAATATTATCTAAGCTTACCTCTGTTTATATTGCTGGCTTGGTTATTGTTGGCTTTGTTTGCACCGTTGCTGCCTCTTCATCCGGATCATATTGCGTTGGATAAAATATTGTTTACGCCAAATTTGGAACAGTGGCTTGGTTATGATGATTTGGGTCGTTCTATAAGTTCGCGTTTAATTATGGGTGCGCGTACTTCATTAAGCGTCGCTATCATTGTTGTCATGATCTCTTTCTTTTTAGGAACATTCTTAGGCTTGATGGGAGCATGGTTAGGTGGTTATTGGGATAAATGTTTGGTAATGGTAGTTGACTTATTTATCGCCTTTCCCGGAATTCTATTAGCTATAGCTTTGGCTGGTTTATTAGGTCCAGGATTAATGAATGCAGTGATTGCCTTATCGATTGTTAGTTGGGTTGGTTTTGCGCGATTGGCGCGAGTACAAACCTTAACAATTAAAAACCGTGACCATGTCAATGCTGCTTATGCCTTAGGTACGTCTGATTTTATTATTGCTATAAAACATATCTTACCGTTAATCATGGCGCCATTAATTATTGAAGCAACTTTTGCTTTTGCAGGTGTTGTCATTGCCGAAGCAGGTTTATCTTTTCTAGGGTTAGGTGTTCAACCTCCTGCGGCATCCTGGGGCAGTATGATACGAGACGGAACACGATATATGTTAGTCGCACCGCATATGGTATTAGCACCGGGTTTTGCTATCCTGTCTTTGGTATTATGTATTAATTTATTAGGCGATACGCTAAGAGACAAAATGGATATCAGGGAAAATAATAAAACGTGAACATACCTAAAATGTCATTAGGTCCGATCATGTGCGATTTACGTGGCTTTCAACTTGAAGCTGATGAACGTGAGATGTTGTGTCATCCGCACGTGGGCGGCGTGATCTTATTTACGCGTAATTTTGAATCAGCTGAACAGATAGCGGAATTAACAAAATCTATTCATGAATTACGACAACCACGTTTACTCATTGCTGTTGACCATGAAGGTGGACGTGTACAACGTTTTCGTGAAGGTTTTAGTCGTTTGCCAGCCTGCGCTTTATTTAGTGAATGTGGCACGATTAATCATGCAGAACCTTTGGCGCAACAAGCCGGTTGGTTGATGGCAGCAGAATTATTAGCGGTTGGTGTTGATCTAAGTTTTGCGCCGGTACTTGATGTTGGCGGAACAATTAGTCAGGTGATTGGTGATCGTGCCTTTCATACTCGTCCTGAGAATGTATCCCGACTTGCTCGTGCTTATATGAAAGGAATGAAAGAAGCGGGTATGGCTGCTGTCGGTAAACATTTTCCCGGACACGGTTCTGTTGTCGAAGATTCGCATGTCGCAATTCCTTATGACGAACGTTCGTATGCCGATATTAAAATGCATGACCTGATTCCGTTTGAACGGATGATACACGCCGGTTTACCGGCATTGATGCCAGCACATGTGATTTATTCTAAAGTCGATAAAAATCCTGCGGGCTTTTCTGAATTTTGGTTAAAGAAAATATTAAGACAGGAATTGGAGTTTCAGGGAACAATATTTAGTGATGATTTAAGTATGGTCGGTGCTGAAATGATGGGCACATATCCTCAACGTGCCGAAGCTGCACTCAAAGCGGGTTGTGACATGGTTTTAGCCTGTAATAATCAAGAAGGGGCAATATCAATATTAGATAATGCAACAATACCTGAGAGTGTTGAATTACAATCGCGTCTGATCAGAATGCATGGTCATTTTAAACAAACACTGGCTGAATTAAAGAAAACTGATTTATGGAAGCAGCGTTCACAACTTGTGATTAATATTGAAAAGGAACCCGAACTTGATTTAGGTGATGATAACCTTGGCTAAAAAAACAACATTCTTTTTATTGATATGTTTGTTCAATATTTCAAACATCTACAATATTGTTTATGCAAAAGAATTAATTTCACCACAATGTAAGCCGTTAGAAGAAAATAGCGCTTCGGTTGAAAGCTTAAAACATTCACAAGGCATACTTTGGAAAATTGTCAAAAAAGGTAAAAAAACAAGCTACGTGTATGGCACGATTCATATTTCAGATGTCGATGTGACAACCTTACCTGATATTGTTAATAAAGCGCTACGTGACTCGGATCAGTTTGTCATGGAAGCGCTACCTGATATGGAACAAATGATGGCGTTTTCGAAGACGATGTTTTTTAATGATGGAAGATTATTATCTACATTTGTAGATGCAGCTATTTATGAAAGAACAAAAGATATTCTTTCTACATATCAATTAGGATCAACCTCTGTCTCTGTCATGAAACCGTGGGCTGCTTTTTTAATCATGAACTACCCGCCTGATCAAGGTGAGCCGTTAGACTTGGTATTACTTTCTTTAGCAAAACAGAATGGTGCTGAGGTTAATGGTTTAGAGTCATTAAAAGAGCAAAGTGATATATTTAGTGAACTCAATATGGAAGAACAGGTAACATTATTGAGAGATACGGTTTGCCATTATGAGGTTGTTGAAGAAGATTTTACTGCAATGAAATCATTTTATTTAAAGCGCGATTTAGCTGGCCTTTATAATTACGTACAACGATATACAGTAAGTGATAAACCGATGTATAAAAAATTAATGAAAAGGTTAATTGATGATCGAAACGTTAGAATGTTTGATCGGATGCAGCCAATGCTTGATAAAGGTAATGCTTTTATTGCTATTGGTGCAATGCATCTTGCTGGTAAAGAAGGTGTGTTGTCTTTATTAGAAAAACAAGGTTATGGCGTTTCTGCCATTTATTAATTTAACTAAAGGGTAAGTTAATGAGTTTTACAGAGTTAATGCAAACGATGGAATCATTTATCACTCAGGAAAACTGGATTTTACAGGTTTTTATTATTGTATTTTTGTCAGCGTTTGTTAATTGGATACAAAAACGTGTTATTTCAAAATTAATAGACAGATTAAAAAGAAGTTGGACATATTGGGATCATGCATTATTTATCGCAATACAAAAACCATTAACATTTTTAATCTGGATTATCGGACTAACTTTTGCAGCTGAAATTCTAAAGAAACAGAGCGGTGCTGCTATATTTGGCGCGATTGAGCCTATTCGCGAAGTTGGCGTTATAGTTATTATTATTTGGTTTTTAGTACGTTTTATATCTAATGCCGAATCAATCCTGATTGAGAAGAAGAAACTTAGAGGTGAAGAGTTTGACCAAACAACTGCTGATGCAATTGCAAAGTTGTTACGAGTGTCGGTCACTATTACTGGTGCTTTGGTTATATTACAAACTTTGGGTTATAGCATTTCTGGTGTATTAGCATTTGGTGGTATTGGTGGTATTGCTGTTGGTTTTGCTGCTAGAGATTTATTAGCTAATTTTTTTGGTGGTTTTATGATTTATATGGATCGTCCATTTGATGTCGGTGACTGGATACGATCTCCTGATAGAGAAATAGAAGGCTCGGTTGAGAAAATTGGTTGGCGTTTAACAACCATACGTACATTTGATAAACGACCGTTATATATTCCCAATGCCATTTTTAATACTATCGCAGTAGAAAATCCAGCTCGCATGACTAATCGGCGAATCAAGGAGACGATAGGGATTCGTTATGATGATGTAAGTAAGATGAGAAATATTATTTCTGACGTTAAAACAATGTTAAAAGAACATGATGATATTGATGCCAAGCAAACTTTAATTGTTAATTTCAATGAATTTGCACCGTCATCTTTAGACTTCTTTATCTATACATTTACTAAAACGACAAACTGGATTGAATTTCATGAAGTAAAACAGGATGTTTTATTGAAGATTATCGGTATCGTCGAAGCGCATGGTGCCGAATGTGCCTTCCCGACTTCAACAATACATATTCCACAAGAGATTCAAGTCTCTAAGTAGATTAAGTGCAAATTATTTACTGTGCGCATTGCCTTATGCGGCATAGCTTGTAATCTACACATATGGAACGCCAATTTACAAAAATGCATGGTATCGGAAATGATTT
This sequence comes from Gammaproteobacteria bacterium, assembly GCA_021773245.1. Classification (GTDB taxonomy): domain Bacteria; phylum Pseudomonadota; class Gammaproteobacteria; order Eutrophobiales; family Eutrophobiaceae; genus UBA7359. Next base: position 8,810 of record JAJFKK010000045.1, read on the forward strand.
TGTTGTTTTTGATACTTTTTCTCATCCATTAACTTTGACACGCGAGCAGATCAGACATATTGCCGATCGTCAATTTGGTATTGGTTGTGATCAGGTCTTGCTATTAGAACCGCCTGAAAGTGATGATAGTGATGTACGTTATCGTATTTTCAATGCAGATGGCGGTGAAGTGATGCAATGCGGCAATGGAGCACGTTGTGTAGCTGTTTATTTAAAAGAAAAAGCACTCGTTACAAAAAGCGAAATTGTTGCCGAAACAGGTGCAGGCCAGTTGATTTTAAACATTGGTGGAGATGGTCGAGTCACTGTCAATATGGGTGTGCCGCAATTTGAACCCGCTAAAATCCCAATGCAAGCGGATGAGTATTCAGAGCAATATACGCTCATTCTTGGAGAATCCCCCTTGATTGGAGAGGATGAGATCACTTTTGGTGCGGTTTCAATGGGAAACCCGCATGCCGTTATTATTGTCGATGATGTCGATACTGCGCCAGTTAATGTTATTGGCCCTGCCATGCAATTAAACGAGTTATTTCCAGAAAGTGTTAATGTAGGCTTTATTCAAATATTGAACCGGGAAGCATTTAAACTACGAGTTTATGAACGTGGTTCCGGAGAAACGTTGGCTTGCGGGAGTGGAGCTTGTGCAGCGATGGTTATTGCTTGCCAGCAGGGGTATTTGGAAGGGACAATAGACGCAGAATTACGTGGCGGACATTTATCGCTATGTTGGACTGGGGAAGGAGAACCGGTGTATATGACGGGTTCTGCGACAACCGTATTTGAGGGGAAAATTGATTTATGAGTGTACAGGAAGAAGAAAACCTGGAATCTAACACTATTACGGAAGATATGGTTACCGACTATTTAAAAGAAAACCTGGATTTTTTTAATAAGCATCCAGAGATTCTTGCTGAATTAAATATTCCACATGAGCGTGGTAGCGCCGTATCATTAGTTGAAAGACAAGTTGCTGTTTTACGTGAGCAAAATGAGCAATCACGAAAACGTTTACATGAGCTAATAGAAATTGCTCGACAAAACGAAGAGCTTGCCCGGCGTATGCATCAGTTAGCTTTAACACTGATGGACGCGGATGATCCTAAAGATATTTTTAATACCTTGTATGATAATTTGAAGAAAAACTTTCATGCTGATCGTGTTGTAGTACGATTATTTGCTAACCCCTCATTTGTAGATAGTTTTGCCACAGATGAATTTGCCGGTAAAGAAATTACAGAACAATCTTTATTCAGAAGTATTATTGAAAAGCGGCTTCCATTAAGTGGCCGTATGAAACGCCAACAACAAGTCTTTTTATTTGGTGATGATGGTGATGAAATCGCTTCATCTGTAATGGTGCCTTTGCATGGCGAAGGATGGGGCGGAATAATGTCTATCGGTAGTTTTGATGCAGAGCGATTTCAAGCAGGCATGGGAGTCGAGTTATTAGCCAATCTGGGTGAAGTATTAAGTTTTATATTAAAACCCTGGGTTGAACAAAGTTAACGAATTTATTATTTATGCAATCGTCCGAGACGTTATTGCTTGAGTCTTATATAAAGACACTACACCATCTTTCTATACATACTCGTAATGCTTATCAACGTGATCTTGATTATTTAAATAATTATTGTACAAAAAAAGCAATTGAAACATGGTCTGATCTTGATGGCCGACAGTTAAGGAGTTTTGTTGCTGAGCGTCATCGGCAGGGAATTGGCGGGCGTTCATTACAAAGAAACTTATCAGCTGTACGATCTTTCTATCGCTATCTTATAAAAGAAGAAAAAGTTAAGAATAATCCTGCCGAAGGTATTGTTGCACCCAAATCTCCTCGTAAACTTCCAAAAGTATTAGATGCTGATCAAACAGCACAGTTAGTTGAGATTGATGATAAAGAACCACTCGCTGTTAGAGATAGAGCCATGCTGGAATTAATTTATTCCTCAGGATTACGTTTAGCTGAGTTAATTAGTTTAAATTTAAACGATATTGATTTTAGTGATCGTATTTTAACTGTGACAGGCAAAGGTAATAAAACGCGTAGCGTACCTGTAGGAAAGCATGCAATTAAGGCAATTAAAAATTGGTTAAAAATTCGGCTAGCAATGACGAATCATTCTGAACAAGCATTATTCATTAGTAGTCGGGGTAAACGGATTAGTCCACGCTCAGTACAGGATCGATTAAAACAATGGGCGATAAAACAAGGTTTACCAAATCATGTGCATCCACACATGTTAAGACATTCTTTTGCTAGCCATTTACTGGAATCTAGCGGTGATCTTCGAGCAGTTCAGGAATTACTTGGGCATGCCGATATCAGTACAACACAGGTTTATACGCATCTGGATTTCCAACATTTGGCACAGGTTTACGATAAAACTCACCCTCGAGCACACCGCAAGAAAATAGATTAGTCTGAACGTTCGTTTTATATCTCTTGATATCTGCTAAAACGGCCAAATATAAGACAATTCTCAGCCTGTTTTACTTATGACTAATAGCTATCTCAGGTACAATTCGCTTCCGTTGTTAAGGAGAGAAACATTGGAACAATATAGAGGAACAACTATTTTATCGGTACGACGTGATGGTCATGTTGTTATCGGTGGTGACGGTCAGGTTTCACTGGGAAATACAGTGATGAAGGGCAATGCACGTAAAGTGCGACGTTTATTTGATGAAAAAATCATTGCTGGTTTTGCCGGTGGCACAGCAGATGCATTTACATTATTCGAACGATTCGAAGCAAAACTGCAAAAACATCAAGGAAATCTGATGCGTTCGGCAGTTGAGTTAGCAAAAGACTGGCGTACCGATCGAATGTTACGTCGACTAGAAGCATTGCTATGTGTTGCTGATAAAACAACATCGCTGATTATCTCAGGTAATGGTGATGTGATTGAACCGGAAAATCATATTATGGCGATTGGATCTGGTGGGGATTTTGCAAAATCAGCTGCGCGAGCCTTAATGGATAATACGGATTTGAGTGCACGTGAAATTGTAGAGAAAGGTTTAGGCATTGCTGCCGATATTTGTATTTACACTAATTCAAATTTAACAATCGAAGAACTTTAAAAAGTCACTTAAAGAATAACAAACAGAATTAACGGAAGAACATGACAGAATTAACTCCTCAGGCAATTGTTGCCGAACTTAATAAACATATTATTGGTCAAGATTCAGCTAAACGTGCGGTAGCGATTGCATTGCGTAATCGTTGGCGTCGAGCTCAAGTTGATGAATCGATTCGTAATGAAATAACACCAAAAAATATTTTAATGATTGGACCAACAGGTGTTGGTAAAACTGAAATTGCTCGTCGCCTTGCTAAGCTAGCACAAGCTCCTTTTATAAAAATTGAAGCAACCAAGTTTACTGAAGTGGGCTATGTCGGGCGTGATGTTGAATCAATCGTTCGTGACCTTGCTGATATTGCCATTAAACAAACGCGCGAAATTGAAATGGAAAAAGTGCGTGATCAGGCAGATAAAGCGGCAATGGAAAGAGTACTGGATATATTGTTACCACCTGCACGAATGATGGGTGAAGATGATCATGATGATAAATCGAGTATCAATTCAACTCGAGAAAAATTTAGACAAATGATTCTCGAAGGTAAGTTTGATGATAAGGAAGTTGAAACAGAATTAAACGCACCAAGTATTGGTGTTGAGATAATGGCACCGCCGGGCATGGAAGAAATGACCAGTCAGTTGCAAGGCATGTTTCAAAATATGGGCAGTAGTAAAAAACAAACACGTAAATTGTTTGTTAAAGATGCACTTAAATTACTTGCTGAAGAAGAAGCTGCGAAGTTGGTTAATGAAGATGATCTAAAAGCACGTGCAATTGAACATGTTGAACAACATGGAATCGTTTTTCTCGATGAATTGGATAAAGTAACGCGCCGTTCCGAATCAAGTGGTCCCGATGTTTCTCGTGAAGGTGTACAACGTGATTTATTACCTTTGGTTGAAGGTAGCACGGTTTCTACAAAATATGGAATGGTAAAAACGGATCATATTTTATTTATTGCTTCTGGTGCATTTCATCTCGCTAAGCCGTCCGATCTTATTCCAGAGTTGCAGGGTCGTTTACCAATCCGAGTTGAATTAAATGCCTTAGTTGCGGATGATTTTGTACGC
>JAJFKK010000046.1 GCA_021773245.1 Gammaproteobacteria bacterium
GCAAGAATTGCCCGCGCATTAAAACAGCAGTAACAATTCAATTATTCTAAGCCTCTATAACGTTTCATTCTCGACAGAATCTACTTAAGTTATACTTCTTTTTCAATTTATATTTATATTTATCTCATAGAGTTATAGAAACAAAAAAAATAACATCCGTTGTATAACTAACCTTTAAAACACATGTTAAAAGAAAAATCAAAAGCACTAAAAATAAAATTAGTCATTTTATTATTACTACTACCTGTGTTTGCTATTGGGTTATATCAGTATTTAACTAAACCTGAGTTAATCGAACAGATATCACTACTAGAAGAATTAAACTCTGCTGAATCTGAAGAAGAAAAATCAGCTACTGTCGAAAAAATGTTATTACACATTGAACAACGACTTATAAACGAACCCGATGATATCGATGGCTGGTTAATGTTAACTAATTCCTATACAGCACTTGAACGCTATCCGGAAGCACTCAGGGCTATTAATAATTTGTATCGCCTCAGAAGTGAAGATCCTACAGTTCTTATTCGTTATGCAGAGATCTTGTCCAAGACCAACGGCGGCGTACTTTTAGGAAATCCCACTAAGTTTATCAATCAAGCTTTACAGATTGATCCGGAAAACGCGAATGGACTTTGGCTGGCAGGTTTAGCTGCTAATGAACGTGGCGACATAAACAATGCAATTCAATTTTGGCAACGATTGCTTCCAAAGCTTGAAGAAGGTTCAAAGCCACAACTAAAAATTAAACAATACATACAGCTTGCAAATCAACATCTGTCAGAACCAAAAAATAAAGTTAAACGTATGATTGTGCCGATTGATGAGGAGATAACATCTGATCAAACCATCTCATTACTGTTAAAAGTCAGTTTATCAAATGATTTAATAAATGAGACTCATGGTGATGACACCGTTTTCATTTTTGCCAAAACAATAAAAAGACCAATTATGCTATTGGCCGCTGCAAGTAAAAAAGTCAAAAATCTTCCCTTACAAGTTATTCTGGATGATTCAATGGCCATTATTTCGAGCAATAAATTATCAGACCATAAGCACGTTCAACTCATTGCGCGCATTTCTAAAGACGGTACAGCCAAGGCCAAGTCAGGCGATCTATATGGAACACTTGATATTGTTCAAACTGATACAGATAAACCCATCAATCTGATTATTGACAAGAAAGCCCCATAAATCACTCATATAGAATAACCTTTTGTATCCTGCAAAAGGTTCCTAGTTAAGCCAGTTTCCTTCTAAATAAATTCCACAATCTACCGATATAGATAATAACGGCATTTAAATTGCTATAAATATTTAATTTCTTGAGAAAATTTATTCTAAATGTGTGAATTATTAGGTTTAAGCGCAAATATGCCTGCGGATATACGTTTTACCTTTTCCGGTCTGAGACAGCGTGGCGGAAATACAGGTATACATAAAGACGGTTGGGGAATTAGCCTTTATGAAGGTCGTGCCAGTCGCTCATTTCATGACCCAAAAGCTAGTTTTTCATCAGAAGTAGCTCATTTTTTTCATACGTCTGCGATTAAAAGCAAAATGATCATTAGTCATATTCGCCAAGCTAATCGAGGGCGCGTATGTCTCGAAAATACGCATCCTTTTAGCCGTGAATTATGGGGTTGTGATTGGGTATTCGCACACAACGGACAGTTAAAAAACATCAAGAAAAAATCATTAAAGTTTTATCGTCCAAGAGGAACAACAGACAGCGAATATGCATTTTGTTATATGATGGATAAAATTCGTAAGAAGTATCCAAAACGACCAAAGAAAGAGAAAGAGCTCTGGTCATATATCGAAAAACTCGCTAACGAAGTAAATCAACTGGGTATTTTTAATTTCCTTTTATGTGATTCTCGACATATGTACGCCTACTGCAGTAACAAGATGTGTTGGGTCACTCGAAAATATCCTTTTGGTGAAGCACGGTTAATTGATACGGGTGATATAATAGATTTTAGTAACCATCTTTCAAAAAATGACGTCATTACTTTAGTCGCCTCTCACGCCTTGACCGAAAACGAACAATGGCATTGTATGGAGAAAGGTGAATTCAAAGTATTCAATAACGGAAAACCCCGTCGACTAGCAGCCTAAAAAACCAATCTATAAATTATCAGCTGAAATAATTTTGCTACTTTTATAGCTTATTGAAGTTACTTCAATAAAACATACTTTTTAGATTCCTAATGTTTAGCGGCAGTTCTATATGAATATATAATAAGCTGCCGCTCTTTTGCGTCCATGCAACCGCGGCATTTATCTATCCTATACTTTAAGTGGACACATTGGATATATAATCTATTAGTAACATATCTTAATGAGATACAGTTTATATGTAGATGAATATTCTAGTGTAGGCCAAACTCTTTGCCATTCAAGGCACCACTTTCCACCAAATGACAAGCAGCAGTAAGTGATCGAGGATGATATTTTTCTGAGTTCTGTTTCATGATATCAATGGCATCGATAAATGAGAGGGCTTTATGGTAAGGACGAACACCAGCAATTGCTTCCAGAGAATCTGCAACTGCAACAATCGACACCTCCAAAGGAATACTTGTGCCAGCTAGACCATTTGGATAACCGGATCCATCCTGACATTCATGATGTAACAAAACGATCTCTTTCACTTTTTCATCAAAATTAATCTCACCCAGAATGTCATAACCGTTATTGGGATGGAGTTTTATAAATGCCCATTCGTGTGCTTCCAGTTTAGCTGGTTTTGTCAGGATTTCGATCGGAATCGCAATTTTGCCAATATCATGAATACTACCACCAAGTGCAATCGTGCCTATAGATTTATGATCAAGATTTAATAGCTTGGCAATCTCAACAGCAATAGCGGCGGTACGACTCATATGTCCCACCGTATAAGGGTCTCGTTTTTCAATTGTGGCACTTAAAGCCATCGCTGTTTGTTTCAATGACTTTATCTGTTCGTTCTGGAGTGCAACTAATGCTGTGTTGTCAATAAATTCTGTAAGCCTGAATACAGTGTTTTCAATTTCAAACATTAAAGGTGAGGCTGTTACATATTTAATTTTTTTATCCTTGGTAAGTAAACGTAGCTGGTATCGTTCCGGATTGAATGACTTGATTCGTTCTAACACTCTCTTTCGTTCATCCTTGCAAACAATTTTCATTGCTTCACATCCATATATCTCGTTTCGTTTATAATTAATGAGTTTCAGGAATGCATCATTGGCAGCAACAATTTTAGCATCTACCGTAACGACAAATGCGCCCATAACAAAAGGCAAACTATTTGCCAGACTTTCTACGCCGCCTTGTTTATAAATTTGCTTTAAAAAAGCATGAAAATCCTTTTCATAGTTATGGTTCATAAGGTCAACACTCATGGGTTTAATAGATGAGTCATTGCTCTGTCTTGTAGATGAAATTGTGTGAATATGCATATCGATTCCTTAATATAAACATCCTATTCCATATATTTCATGGCACGTTTTTCACGAGGCACCTGCGTTATACATACTTAATCAAAAATACGCACAAATTGCTGTAAATGCTTATGAGTATAGTAAATAACTGATTTTTTGCTGTTCTTTATGCTGAGGAAAGTGTGACGTAGTTCACATACCGTCTTATAGCAGGTCGCTAATTATAATTCGGGATTTATTTCTACTGAATGAAATTCACCCAGAAAAAAAGTTCGTTACCGAAGATGTTATTGAATTTGTATATGAGAAAATTCACCTGTAACTAAAGCAAGCTTATAAACCGTCTAAAGTCACCTATAAATTAATAATATTGATTAGTTGATCCGTATTACGGATAATCCCTATTCTTGTAATTTTTACAATATAAACAGCAGGTTAATTCTTAATCTAATGGCTCAATACGTATATACCATGAATGGCGTTGGCAAGATTGTCCCGCCTAAACGCCAAATTCTAAAAGACATTTATCTTTCTTTCTTTCCAGGTGCCAAAATTGGTGTTTTGGGTTTAAACGGCGCAGGTAAATCGACCTTACTCAAAATCATGGCTGGGCTCGATGCTGATATTATCGGTGAAGCCTATCCTATGCCGGATATTAAAGTCGGTTATTTACCTCAAGAACCACAACTAGATTCAGATAAAGATGTTAGAGGTAATGTAGAAGATGGTCTACGCGAGCCACTTGATGCACTAGCCGGTTTAACAGAAGTTTATGCAGCTTATGCTGATCCTGATGCTGATTTTGATGCGCTTGCAAAGAAACAAGAACAATATGAAAGTATTGTTGCTGCATGGGATGCTGAAAATCTGGAAACAACTTTAGAGATTGCTGCAGATGCTCTTCGTCTGCCTCCTTGGGATGCGGCTATTGATACCTTATCCGGTGGTGAAAAACGTCGTGTCGCTCTATGTCGCTTACTATTATCACGTCCTGATATGTTATTGCTTGATGAACCAACAAACCACCTTGATGCTGAATCAGTTTATTGGTTAGAACGTTTTCTTGCTGACTTTAACGGAACTGTAGTCGCTGTAACTCATGATCGTTACTTTCTAGATAATGTTGCAGGTTGGATTCTTGAATTAGATCGAGGCGAAGGCATTCCCTTTGAAGGAAATTATTCACAATGGTTAGAAAATAAAGAAATACGCCTTGAATCTGAAGATCGCGCTGAATCTGCAAGACAAAAAGCAATTAAACAAGAACTTGAATGGGTTCGTACATCACCTAAGGGACGTCATGCAAAAAGCAAATCACGTCTAGCTCGATTTGAAGAGATGAGCTCTCAGGACTTTCAAAAACGTAGCGAAACTAACGAAATTTATATTCCACCTGGTCCTCGCTTAGGTGATGTCGTTATTGAATTTAATAACGTCGCAAAGTCATTTGAAGACCATGATTTATATGAAGACTTAAGTTTTATTATTCCTAAAGGCGCGGTTGTTGGCATTATTGGCGGTAACGGCGCAGGCAAGTCTACACTCTTTCGTATGATTGCCGGGATGGAAAAACCGGATAGCGGTGAGATAAAGATCGGTGATACTGTCGAAGTCGCTTTTGTTGAACAAAGCCGTGAATCATTGGATGATAGTAAAACAGTTTGGGAAGCAATTTCCGATGGTTTAGACAACATAACTATAGGCAGTTATGAAATTAATTCTCGAGCTTATGTAGGTCGTTTCAATTTTAAAGGCACGGATCAGCAAAAAAATGTTGGCAAACTATCTGGTGGTGAGCGTGGTCGACTGCATCTTGCTCATACCTTAAAGCAAGGCGCAAATGTTTTACTACTTGATGAACCTTCTAACGATCTTGATATAGAAACATTACGAGCATTAGAAGAAGCGATTCTTGCCTACCCTGGTTGCACATTAGTAATTTCTCATGATCGTTGGTTTCTTGATCGTATAGCAACACATATCCTGGCATTTGAAGATGATGGTGAAACTGTATTTATTGAAGGTGACTTTACTGAATACCATGAAGATTTCATTAAGCGCAAAGGTAAAGATACTCAACCAAAAAGAATGAAGTACAAGCGTTTAAAAACATAGGTCTATGTTAATTTTTCTTTGAGATAAATTATGAGCAAAACAAATATAATGGATACCATCACTCGCTTTAATGCAACTGATGAGGAAGCAATAAGCTCAACTTTAGCTCATGGTGAAGTAGCCTGTTTTTCCGTTCGTTCTCCTGCAAAAGATACTCCAAATGAAGATGCATTAGCAGTAATTTCTGTTGATGAAGACACAACTGTTTTAGTCGTAGCCGATGGACTTGGTGGCATGCCCGCAGGAGAACAGGCGTCACAAACAGTTGTTGAATGTTTAATTGAATCTTTACAAGATAAAAATATAAGCATCCGAGAAGCCATACTCAATGGCATTGATAACGCAAATCACGAAATCATGTTTGGTAAAACAGGTTCGGGCACAACTGTTTCAATTGCTGAGCTTGCAGGAAATAAATTACGCACTTATCACGCAGGTGATTCATTAATCTTATTAATGACTAGCCATGGCAATATTAAATATCAGTCACTTTCTCATTCTCCAATAGGCTATGCTGTTATATGTGGTGCAATCAATGCTGAAACCGCAATGCTTCATCCTGAACGTAATTTAATATCGAATTATGTTGGTTGTGCTGACATGCATATTAACGTTGGACCTATTGTTGAACTTGCTCCACTTGATACGCTAGTACTCTCCAGTGATGGCTTATCTGATAATCTTTATGAAAATGAGATTTGCGAATTTATTCGAAAAGGTCCAATGCTAGAAGGAGTAAATGAAATGATTACTCAATGCAGACAGAATATGCTGCAACCACTATCAGATCGACGTCCTCATCCAGATGACTTAACCTTAATCAGCTTTAGACAACATCATTAAATAGAAAAAATACTATTTTTTAACATTCTTCTGTCAACTGAATCACTACAAGCACGTTAATACTCTTCGAATACCTAATATTTGGAGAGAAAAATGAAAAAAATATTCGCTATCGTTTTAATGGTTTTAATAAGCCAATTCAGTTTCGCTCAAGGTGGAAAAAATTGCGATCGTTCAGCGAAATTAACAGAAAAGCTTGATTTACAATAAGACCAAATCGATGCTGTGCAAAAAGTCATGGAAGGACAACATGAAAAACGTCGTGAAATGTTCCAAGCAAGTCGAGACGAAATGAAAGAGAAAATGGAAGGCCTTCATAGAGAAACAAAAGATAAACTTAGTTCTGTGCTAACTGCCGAGCAACTAGCAAAATTTGAAAAATTACATGCAGAACGTATGGAAAAAAGAGAAAAGCGTAAGGAAGAGCGCATGAAAAAATTCAAAAAAGTATCGTCATCAGTTGAAGATAAATCAGAGAATTCAATTTAGATAGTTTTTGACATAAGAACCCCCCGTGAGAACTTCACGCGGGGGGCAGTGCCACTGATAGTAGCATGAGGAGAGCATTTCATCTCTTAGCTATAAGTATAGAACATCGTTTTTAGAATGCAGTTTTATTTACATTTAATAAACGCATCTTAATTCATTTACTTTATTGAAACATTAAATAAGTAATTGAATAAAATCGAGATTCAACTCAAAATTTCAAAATAATTATTTTAATAAACTTTTATTTTTAATAATTAAGATGATTCCCATTTCAGTTATATAACTAAAGTCTCTCAGAAATTTAAACATAGTTTGTTCAATGAGCTTCTTTTTATTATACTTTCGCTCGCATGAAATATTTCAGAAAATTAATAACTTACAGAAAACTTGCCGTTTTTCTCGCAATCGGCATGCTACTGCGATCTACTATTGCAGTGGGCTACATGCTGGATACCAATCCTGATGATGGTAGTTTCCTATCTGTTGTAATTTGTGAAGGTCCTGCTGGTATTAATGCAATAGCAGGACTTGAAGATCATAGTCAACATCATGGAAACCATCATGATAATGCAGATCAGGACAACCATGAGCATGCTGCTCAAGATCACCCTATTTCAAGCTGTAGTTTTTGGTCTTCAAGTAGTCTTTCATTACTTGCAGATTTATCTTTATTTGATAACACAACATTCTTTTTATCTGATGAAGCGGTTGCTTATCAATACAACAATGTATCTCGTTTATCTGAAAACTCACGTTTCGCGCGTGCTCCCCCATCTCTTAGCTGATTCAAATCTTTGAATTAATTTAATTCTGTTTGTCAGGATTCTGCGCCTGTGTGCAGACCTTGTATTGAACATAAGCTATATAGAGAGTAACTATAATGTGTAAATCGAAGTATTTTATTGCTGGTACTATTTTTTCTGCCATTTTTAATGTGTCGCCTGTATTGGCAGATCACCCTGAAGTTTTATCCGATGTAACCGTTTCTGGCGAAGTCGATACTGGTTTTAGTCCGACTCATATCCAGTTTGATGCCATGCGTTCAGGTGTGAGTGACATCTCAGAATTAATGAGCAAAGTCCCAGGTGGGAGTTTTAATAATAATGGTCCGCTTAGCGGTCAAACCCAATATCGGGGTATGTTTGGAACACGCATGAATGTCAGAGTTGATGGAATGTACCTTAACTCTGGTGGTCCTAACTGGATGGATCCCCCACTACATTATCTACCAGCCACTTTATTGGAATCAATGGAAGTAAGTCGTGGCATTGCGCCAGTTAGTTCTGGTACAGGAATAGGTGGCTATGTAAAAGCTAATACTAAATCAAGTCAGTTTACGAGTAGTGATGAATTTGAATTTCATGGTGATATTCAGACAAGCATACATAGTGTAGATGATGGTTATAACCTTGGCGGTGTATTGGCGTATTCAAATAATAAACATCGTTTTCATATTCTCGGCGCTAGAGATGAAGCTGATGATATTGATTTCGGTGATGGTGAAATTAATGGTACTGAACATGAAAGAGATAACTACGGTTTTGGTTATGGCTTTCAACAAGGACAACAGGAACTGGCTTTAAATTTCCGTCACCAAGACACGGGTAGAAGTGGTAACCCATCACTTCCTTTAGATATTGTATTTTTAGACACAGAATTATTTAACGCAAAATACAATACTAAATGGAACAACATTAATATTGAAACCAGCATCAATTACACTGATGTCGGACATCAAATGGATAACTTCACTCTTCGACCTGTACCTGACTTCTTTACACCAGGCGGAACAACAGATCGTCGATTAGTCAATGCAACTAGTGATAGTTTGGTTTACGCCTTAAAAGGAACACTAGCAATTGCCAAAGGTAATTTAACCGTTGGTTTTGACACCTCTTTTAATCAACATGATTCAACAGTGCTTGATCCGGTTCAGGCATCATTTTTTGTTACTAACTTCAATAATGTTCAGAATGATACCTACAGTTTTTTTGCTGAAACAAAACAACAACTGACTGAACGTACTGGAATTGAATTAGGTGTTCGTTATACACGTGTTGAAATGGATGCCGATGATGTTGATGCTATTGTATCCCCTGCGGGAACGTTACCTGCTGCTGCAACTACTCTCAGAAATACTTTTAATTCATCAGATAGAAGTCAGGAAGACAATAATGTTGATTGGGTCGCTGAACTCAATTATGACGCTAATGACCACCTAACTGTAGAACTGGGTGTTGCACGCAAAACACGATCACCCTACTACCTTGAACGTTATCTTTGGATACCTTTAGAAGTTAATGCAGGCTTGGGTGACAGTAATGGTTATGTTGGCGACGTCAATCTTGATCCGGAAGTATCACATCAGATCGAATTAGGTTTAGATTGGCACCATCATCATTATTATGTCGCACCACGTGTCTATTATCGGACTGTCGATGATTACATTCAAGGCACAGCTTCTACTAATGCAGCAGTAATAGGTGTAGGCACATTAAATAGTGAAACAACTCCTCTTGTATTCACCAATGTCGAAGCCGAATTTTATGGTGCTGATGCTAATTGGGGTTATTCATTCAATGAAAGATGGCGACTTGATGGTGTAATCAGTTACGTTCAAGGTAAACGTCGTGATATCGATGATAATCTATATCGAATCGCACCTTTAAATACCACACTTGCACTAACACATGAACGTGCAACATGGTCGACAACGGTTGAAGGTATCTTTATTGCTGAGCAACATGATATATCAGATACGATCGTAACTAGCGAATCAAGAACAAACAATGACTCTACACCAGGATATGTCTTGATGAATATTTCAGGAAAGTGGAGTCCGACACACGATTTAACGTTAAATGCAGGCGTAAGTAATTTATTAGATAAAAATTACACAAATCATCTCAGCGGTTTTAATCGTAACAGTGGCGGAGTTATCCCTGTTGGCAACCGTTTGCCTGGTCAGGGACGCAATGTATTTGCTACTGTCTCTTACGAATGGTGATTTTCATATAATTTAACTTAAACGTAATTAAGGTATTAATCAGTTATTTTCAATCAAGTATTTACACAAATAATATCTTGTGCGTAGCACAAGATATTATTTATAATTGCGAAACTTCGAAAATAACAGCCATACCGGCTTCATCAATTCATAACAAATTCTTGATATTCAATTTTATAATTTCATTAAGTTAGGAGAAAAAACATGAGTAAAGCAACTGCACGCCATATTTTGGTTAAATCTGAAGAAGAATGCGAATCACTAAAACAAAAGATCGAAGACGGTACTGATTTTGAAGAAGTAGCAAAAGAACATTCGACTTGCCCTTCTGGACGAAATGGCGGCGATCTTGGTGAATTTGGTCCAGGACAAATGGTAAAAGAATTTGATGAAGTTGTATTTAGTGGTGATTTGGATACCGTACACGGCCCGGTTAAAACTCAATTTGGCTATCACTTATTGGAAATCACGAGTCGCGAAGACTAATTTTATTCAAAAAGATTGTAATTAAAACCTATGAGTTATTAAAACTAACTAATAACTCATAGGTATTTTCATAACACTGAAGCAATAATCTTGGTTACTTAGATAAAAACTTAATCATTTTTAGATGTGGGATACCGGCATCATCGAATACATCACCCTCTTCTTCAAAACCAAACTTTCTATAAAAACTAACTGCATCAATTTGAGAATTAAGAAAAACTGCTTTCATGTTTTTTAATTCTGCTACTGATAAAAGCTTTTCTAAAATTTTACTGCCAACACCTGATTGTCGATAAGATTTTAATACTGCCATTCGACCAATCTGACCATTTTCTAATATACGACCTGTTGCAATAGCATCATTATTTGATTTAACAAGAACATGTACGCAAGCATCGTCATATTCATCCCATTCCATTTCTTCAGGAACATGTTGCTCTTCAATAAAGACGTCCGTTCGAATATATCGCAAATGACTTTCTTCGTCTCGCCATTTAACTTCTTCAATTTGAAACTCAAAATCATTCATCAAAAAAGAAATAATTACCGTCATATAATTTATAAAGCAAATCTAATGCAGCAAGTTCATCACAACATTTCATCACATGTTCATAGTCAATAGCGTGACGTGAACTAATATAGCTTACTAAAGATAAATAACTATCTGACAAACTTAACTCTTCGCCGGCAATAAACAGACTGATCGAGTCTTCGTTTTTGATAAAGGATAAGCGTATATTCCCATTCCGCGTTAAACTACCTAAATCCTTAAATTGTTGCCAAAATTCGCTCTCGTCAAGCTCCTCATTTTCATACTCTTGCTCATTACTCTTCTCAGTAATAAAACAACCAAACCAACTACTAAACTTATCTGCATCAACATTTGATAAACGCATTAACTTTTTAATAGCATCAATATGTTCTTTTCTTATTTCACCCGGCGAAGCTTGCAATGTTAATTCTGGATCAGAATAAAAAACCTCCTCGACCGATTCATCATTTTTGTCTGTATATGCAATTAATAATTCTTTTCGTGTCGGTGCGCGAAAGCCAATAGAAAAAGTTAAACAATCATCAAGTGCAATACCATGATGCGCAACGCCGGGAGGTAAATAAAGCATATCACCTGGTTCTAATACCCAATCCTGTTTGGAATCAAATTCATTTAGTATGCGTAAATCTGAGTCAGGTATAAAGTCATCATCGTCATAATCGTTTTCATTAATATGCCAATGACGTTTACCTTGAACTTGTAATAAAAACACATCGTAATTATCCAAATGCGGACCAACACTACCCTGTGCTTGAGCAAAGCTAATCATTAGATCATCAATGCGCCAAGTAGGTATAAAATCAAACTCATCAAGTAAACAAGCTAGTTCAGGAATATGATGATCGACTGATTGTACTAACAAGGTCCAATGCGTTTCAGGCAAGGAAGTAAAGTCGTTTTCAACAAAGGGGCCGTGACGGAGCTGCCAAGGTTTATCGCCTCCTTGTTCTTGAATTAATCGTGACTCAATTCCCTCTTCGCATGCTAAACCTGCTAATTCTTCTGCAGAAAGTGGACTTTGATAATCAGGAAACGCCTGTCGTATTAGCAAAGGTTTCTTTTGCCAATATTGTTTTAAAAATTCTTCACGACTTAAGTCGCCTAGTATATACATGATTAATTATTAATTAGTTTTTATATGGAGGCCGACTATCTGCCATGAGTTTATCCAGCTTCTTTTGAGCTTGCTTAGGCTTGACTAAATCTTTTGATTCTAACATCTCGCAATCATCATTAATCATTTGCTCAATCGTAACAGGGTAATGTTTACAATCGTCGGGACGATCATAATAGATGTCGCATGTATAGATATTTTGATCAGGTACTTTTCTAAGCCACGGGCACAGTTCTAATTGTTTTCCCGTTTCCGGATCCATCCAGATTTTTCCATCTGATACATAGCGATATAGTTCAGGATTAATTATATCCCATAATTCTATTTCACTTGCAGTTACAGAAAGGCCAGCATTGCCATATTTCGTACAACATTTTCCACACTGATTACATTCTTTCACGTTATTTTCTTTATCAGCTATGGGGGGGGTAATGAAGTGGTATGTTTTTACAGTTGTTTAATGCTTTACGTTACTACTCTTCCAGTTTTTGTGCCAGTACCTCCAAAGAAAATAATTTAACAATTGAACATCATCTGCTAGCGTAGCTTCTAGTATTTTAAATTTACTTTTACGGGAAAAAGTCAATTCCATTGATCTTCAATCACTTAAATTGTCCATAGTTATTAACTATGGACATGAAACAAATTATCAATTATAAATATGACAATTCTTTCTGTAACATTCTTCAACGATAATAACCATGGAGATTAATAATGACTAAGAAAGATACAACGGCTGGCTGTCCAGTAATGGGCCACTCGGCTGGCAGTGGTACCTCGAATAAGGACTGGTGGCCTAACCAGTTAAAATTAAATATTTTGCATCAGCATACCGCAAAGTCCAATCCTATGGATGAAGACTTCAATTATGCTGAAGAATTCAAGAGTCTCGATCTGGATGCTGTTAAGAAAGATCTGACGGAATTAATGACTGACTCACAAGACTGGTGGCCAGCAGACTATGGTCACTATGGGCCACTATTTATTCGCATGGCATGGCATGTTGCAGGTACTTATCGAACAGCAGATGGTCGTGGTGGTGCCGGCACAGGTAATCAACGTTTTGCACCTCTCAACAGCTGGCCTGATAACGGCAACTTGGACAAGGCGCGTCGCTTACTATGGCCGATCAAACAAAAGTACGGTAAGAAGATTTCCTGGGCCGATTTAATGATATTGACCGGTAATGTTGCCCTGGAATCTATGGGCTTCAAGACCTTTGGTTTTGGCGGCGGCCGTGAAGACATCTGGGAACCAGAGCAAGACATCTATTGGGGCACCGAGCAGGAGTGGTTGGGAGACAAACGCTATTCAGGCGATCGTGATCTGGAAAATCCGTTGGCTGCTGTACAAATGGGTTTAATCTATGTGAATCCGGAAGGCCCTAATGGTAAGCCTGATCCCATTGCTTCAGGCAAAGATATTCGTGAGACCTTTGCGCGTATGGCGATGAATGACGAAGAAACGGTCGCATTGACTGCCGGTGGACATACCTTTGGTAAAGCCCACGGTGCAGGTGATGCCGCAAAGGTTGGCCCTGAACCTGAGGCCGCCAGTATTGAAGAACAAGGTTTTGGTTGGACTTGCAGCCACGGTAGCGGTAAAGGTGGCGATGCCATTACCAGCGGTATTGAAGGTGCATGGACCAATAACCCCATTAAGTGGGACAACGGTTATTTCGATGTTCTATTTGGTTATGAGTGGGAATTGACCAAGAGCCCTGCCGGCGCTAATCAATGGATACCTAAAGATGGTGCTGGTGTTGATGTACCAGATGCACACGATTCTTCTAAAAAGCATGCGCCTATCATGACCACAGCAGATATGGCCATGCGTATGGATCCTGCCTATGAGAAAATTTCTCGACGCTTCCATGAGAATCCTGATCAGCTCGCAGACGCATTTGCTCGTGCCTGGTTCAAGTTGACCCATCGCGATATGGGTCCACTTTCACGTTATCTTGGCCCAGAAGTTCCAAAGGAAGAACTCATTTGGCAAGACCCATTACCTGCAGCAACAGGTTCGATTAACGACAAAGACATTGCTGACCTTAAGAACAAGGTAGAGGCTTCTGGTTTGTCTGTTTCTGAACTAGTTTCTACTGCATGGGCATCAGCGTCTACTTTCCGTGGCTCAGACATGCGCGGTGGAGCCAATGGTGCGCGTGTTCGTTTGGCCCCGCAAAAAGATTGGGAAGTGAATCAGCCTGCTCAACTAGCAAAAGTATTACAGACACTGGAAGGCATACAAAAGGATAGCGGCAAGGACGTTTCACTAGCAGACTTAATCGTATTGGGCGGCTGCACTGCTGTAGAACGAGCTGCGAAAAACGCAGGTCACGATGTAACTGTACCGTTCACACCGGGTCGTGTTGATGCATCACAGGAACAAACCGATGTTGAGTCATTTGGTGTATTAGAACCAGCCGCAGACGGTTTCTGTAACTACCAAAGAGCGAAGTTCGCTGTTTCGACAGAAGAGATATTGCTTGATCGTGCTCAGTTGTTGACCTTGACCGCACCTGAAATGACAGTGCTTGTTGGCGGTATGCGAGTTCTTAATACCAACGCAGATCAGTCGCAACATGGTGTGTTAACAGACAAGTCAGAGTCATTAACCAATGACTTCTTTGTTAACTTGCTTGATATGAGTACAGAATGGAAGCGAAAATCAGATGAGGGTTATGAATTCGAAGGTCGTGACCGCGCATCCGGCAACGTCAAATGGACGGCTACACGTGCTGACCTTTTGTTTGGTTCAAACTCGCAACTTAGAGCTGTGGCCGAAGAATATGGCTGTAGTGATTCAGATAAGAAGTTTGTACAAGACTTTGTAAAAGCATGGGATAAGGTGATGAACCTAGACCGCTTCGACATTGCATAAGTAGTTAGTTTAGATAAACCCTTAAGTTGTTGCCCCAGAGTTTTTCTGGGGCTCAACTTTTTAAAAATTTGTTTCGCCTTCTCCGGCGAGTCGGCTGCTCTTTCATGTCCATGCGATCGCATGCATAAGTACTGTAGGAATGCAGGAATCTTTAGGTCACTTCTCTTTGTAGTTGTAATTGACGAGAAGAAACATAAGAACAAATAAGAGATAAATAAATATACATATATATATTTATTTATAAGAACAATAGATTTTACCTATATTTGATATGGTTTACTTGGTTCTAAGAATGACCTTTATTAATTCTGTCGTACATAACAATACTACCGGTAACCGCGACGTTTAAAGAATGTTCACCAGGGAGTTTAATGACTGATTGGCACTGCTCGATAATCAGAGGTGGTAAACCGCTTACTTCATTACCTAGTAAATAGATAACTCTATCAGGATGAACATACTCACCTAGCGGCACAGCATCTTCTCCCATTTCTACCGCAACTAACTGCGTAGAAAAAGGTATATTCTCTTTAAGTTCGTCAAAGGTTTTATAATGATACAGTGGAATCTTCGTCCAGGATTTCGTGACATCACTACCTTCAATTTTATATTTCTTACCAACAGTAAATATAAAACTCGCACCCAAGATATAAGCCGAACGCCAAAGCGTACCGATATTAATCTCATCAGTATTGTTTAATATTCCAATACCAAAAAAACCGTAATCATCTTCAATGTTTTTTACTCGTGACATAGTGAATTTACATAGAAATTTGCTGGATATTAACACCTTGTTAGATAGCTTAGGCGTCTAATTGATTCATGGAAGATTGCCGCACTACTTATTTACTTATCAGAGCTGCTTGCCATGCATGTATATGATGATAATATACAACCATGATTGATTGGACTCAACTAACTGGCTTTGATTGGGACGATGGAAATTCCCGTAAAAGCAAAGATAAACACGAGGTTAACCAATCGGAAGCAGAGCATGTGTTTTTCAATCAACCTCTTTTGATATTGGAAGATATCAAACATAGCCAGGAGGAAAGCCGCTTCCATGCATTGGGCATTACAGATGATGAGCGATTTTTGCATATTAGCTTCACCTTGCGTGCTTCAGGAGAATTGATACGAATTATTTCTGCACGTGAGATGCACAAAAAAGAGAGAAATATTTATGAGCAAACAAAAACAGATACCTAAGTTCAAAACTGAAGCAGAGGAACGCGCTTTCTGGGAAAAGAATGATTCCAATGATTTTTTAAATTGGAAAGAAGCTAAGCTTGCCGCTTTTCCAAATTTAAAGCCGTCTACCAAAACGATATCCTTACGTTTGCCAGAAGGTTTACTTGATCGTATTAAGATCGAAGCCAATAAACGTGATATGCCCTACCAGTCACTTATCAAAGTTTGGCTTTCTGAAGATGTAAAAGAAAGTCAAAAACTAGGGTAGATACTAAATAGTAGGCCTTGTTCATTGCTAGCAAGTAACAAAGACTGCCGCTGCTTATTTACATACATTTTTTCCCAACAACAGATTAAGAACCACTTCAATTTGGTCGCTGTTCATCCAGTCTTTTTCAAATAGTATGGTTCCAAGCAACCTATGCTTTTCTCCAGCAATATTTTCATCAACCTGAATGCTCAATGCAGATTTGAGTTGATCTGTAGTGATATATCCTTTTTCTATAGCAATTTGACCAAATCTCGGACAGTATTTTTCTGAAATTCTTTTGCGTATCTCTGTAGACATAAAATCTCCTTATTTTATCTGCTCGTTCATATCTCACAAGGTATGCCAAATATATTCCCAAGGAGACTATATTATGAATAATGTTAAATCCTCACTTATTAGTTAAGCATTTACTTTGAGATAGTCAACTGGCAAGACGATAACGAACAAAACCCAATCTGGCTTAAATTTAGCAAGAAGCAAGACCTAAACCCACAACGCGTGGTAATTTAACATCAATTATTAAATTGGTTCGACCCAGACAAGCAATAAAAATAGCATTACAGTATGACTAAAGCGTATAGAGTGATTGAGGACAGTCATACTATTGGTAAAATAGTAATAGAGATAGATTCTTAACGGGGAGTTATATAATTATGAATAAAGCATTTAATTTGCTGAGAGATATTATATTTCTAATTTTTCCTGCACTGATTGGCTATATAATTATCATACTCTTCATTGAACACCCTAACTTAATTGAATACGAAGTAATTACTCTTTTTTCTTTGGTCTTAGGTGGTGTTGCAGTAGGCTGGAATTTTAGAAAGGAACAAGGAGATTCAAGCATAGGCACTTGTTTAGCTTCCGGCAGCAAATTATATATCTCTTTTTTTATTTATTCCTTATTTCTCGTCCTGTTATTTTCTATTTTCATAATTTTATTTAATTTTCTTTTGGGTCGTGACGCTAACAGCATCACTGCTGCACCGTTATTAGTTGTGCTAAAGTTAGGTGCCATTGCAATTGGTTATAAGTGGATTTGTATTTACGCTTCAATGATCATTGGCAACTGGTTATATGGTTGGAAAAAAGAGTCTAATTAAATTATCACTCTAAATTAATCCGCTTCGAGAACATGTCGGTTTACATTATTCTCGAGTGAGCTGAGTTATTCGTAAGGCAAAAGCAAGGACTGACCCTGTCGTTTTGATATATTTTAAAATCATGCCGCTGGAAGTTTATATGTAACATTTCCTTCTCGCACAATGATAAATTTCTTTTTTTTCATTTGATTAATTAGCGCTTGCAGTTCTTTTTCTTCTAATTTTTTTGTGAATATTGAATTTATACTATTTGATAAGGTTTTTAACTTCCTGGGTTTAGACTGTCCTCTTCCTATTAGATTTTTAACAATAGCTGAAATTTTTTCATCACTGCTGGTAGAACTTGAAACTTTCAACGCTGGGATTTCTGCCAAGTCTCTTTCTCTTTGTACTTTAATATTTCTGGTTTTCAGATGACTAATGAGCGGATCAAATCCAGTATCTTTTGAGATTATATGGAAAAATGCTTTTGGATCTTTCGAAGCAAGTTCACCTATATAATAAGCAATATGGAAATCTAATGCGTTTGGACCATTGCCAGAAATTTTAATGTACTTTGCATCCTTTCCAAGTTCTTGCATAGCAGATGCTAAATCAAAAGAAACTTTAGTTTGGCTAGCCCCAACAAAAATATATATCTTGAAAGGATGATTCGCCAGAATTTCTAAATTTTTTGGCTGAACATTTTCAAAATCAATAAGAACATAATTTGTTTCCATTGCACTCTCCCAATTCGCAAAACAAGAGGGTCATTTTTTTATAACCTTAGTAAGAAACAAGACCTGCCCCTTCTATGGTACTGGCATAACGCTTGATCTCACGGCTGATTGATTTTACAAATAACAGTATATTAACGAATATTACTCTACAGGCATTAACCTGAATAACCGTCCATCCGAATCATCAGTAATAATATAAATATAACCATCCAATCCTTGTTGTACTTCTCTTATACGTCCGACTTTGCCATTGATTAATCGTTCTTCCTTAATCACTTTATTACCTTGTATTTCTAATCGCGCTAATTGACCGAACTTAAGTGAGCTGACAAAGGCATTGCCTTTCCAGCTGGGGAATTTGTCGCCGCTATAGAATAGTAAACTTGATGTTGCGATAGAAGGTACCCAACGATGAATTGGCTGAGCCATACCTTCCTTTTCTGTGCCTTCACCTATTTTAGTTCCTATTCCATAATTCACACCGTAGGTAATAACTGGCCAACCATAGTTGGCACCGGGCTTCATTAAGTTGAGTTCATCACCACCTTGTGGACCATGTTCTACTGTCCAGACATCACCTGTTTCAGGATGCATCGCTATGCCTTGCATATTGCGATTGCCGTAAGTATAGATTTCCGGTTTTGCATTGGGGTTATTAACAAAGGGATTATCTTCTGGTATTGAACCGTCTTTATTAATATGAATTAACGATCCGGCATGATCGCTTATGTCTTGTGCGCGATCTTTATCACCACGATCACCTAGCGTTATAAATAAACTGCCGTCTTTAACAAACAATAAACGCGAACCAAAGTGATACCCTGTATTTGATTTGGGTGACAATTTAAATATGACTTGCGTGTCTTTTAATTCATTACCGACTAACTTGCCTTTAACGACTTCTGTACCGACACCGCCTTTACCTTTTGCGGAATAGCTTAAATAGATTGTTTGATTATTTGCATAATCTGGATCAAGTGCAATATCGAGTAAACCACCCTGACCTTTTTCTTTTATCTTCGGCAAACCTGTTATCGGTTCTGATAATTGTCCATTTGAAACAATTCTTAATCGACCTGGTTTTTCCGTGACTAATATTCGACCATCAGGTAGAAAATCGACTGACCATGGATTTTCTAATCCATCAACAACCGTTTCTATGGTGAAGTTATGTTTTTCCGAAGTAATAGTTTCTGCTGATAATGCAAAACTAATGAACATTACTGTTATAGAGATGAGTAGTTTTTTATTCATGGAATATCCTATTTATGACTTTTTACAGCATCCATTTTTTACGCCTTCACCTAGACTACTACGGTTTCTCCGCTATTAAAATAGCACGCGTTGGCGCGGGATGCCCTTCTACAGTTTTGTTACTATCTTCTTTGTCCAAAAAATCACTTAAAGATTCATAAATCATCCAATCTGTTTGCCGTTGCTCTTCCGCTGTCGTTCTTGTCACATCAACAATTCGCGCATTGATAAAGCCGACATCTTCTGCCCACTGCATTAATAAACTGCAACTAGGTATAGACCAAACATTCCTCATCTTTGAATAACGTCCATCAGGATTTAATACTTCACGTTCATCAGTCTCTATCACTAGGGTTTCGAGCACTAATTCGCCTCCTGACTTGAGACAGTTCATCAATTGCTGCATATGTTTTGCTGGATCACGACGATGATAAATAACACCCATGGAAAAAACCGTATCAAAATTTAATTGCAAATTGGGTAGGGCTTCAATTCCGAGAGGAATAATATCGATATTGGCATCGGGCAGGTATTTTTTAACTGCCGAGAATTGCATGATGAATAACAGTGTTGGATCCATGCCGACAACATACTTGGCATTCTCACCTAACATGCGCCAACCGTAATAACCGTTACCGCAACCTATATCCAATACCATTCTATTTTCTAATGGTTTGATTTGATCTTTTAATCTATTCCACTTTAAATTCGAACGCCACTCGCTATCGATATCAACACCAAATAAATTAAACGGGCCTTTGCGCCAAGGCATTAAGTGTTTTAGCTGTTCTTTGATTAAAGATTGTTGTTCATTTGTACATTCTGATTCTGAACCAACAACAATATTTTCTGAATTCAATTCAACGCTAACATGAGAAATTAAAGGAAGATTTTCTACTGCTGATTTCCATCTTGGATAATCACCATGATTAATACTGGTGTAAAACTCAAATAATTGCGCGCCAAGCAAGCTTGACCAGTCACCCATTCCATTTTCATTGAGTACTGCTAATAACTTTTTGTAATCCATTAAGAAGTTTACTTAATAGCGACGAGCGAAACGAAATTAAAACACTTCAGCCAAACAAAGGCACTTTTAAAACCACTGTCGTTAAGTCGCTTAATGTGCTTTTCTATTGATTCAGGAATAAGTACATCTTCCAAAGCTTCGCGCTTACTTGCTATTTCCAGCTTGTCATAGCCATTTAATTCTTTCATATGATGATGCAAGAGATTCATCGTTTCATTTTCTGCTTCATTATCGAACATGATTTTTTCAGACAGAATTAAAACGCCGCCGGGCAAGAGTCCATTGTATATTTTATCTAATAAACTTTTGCGTTGTTCTAGTGGTATAAACTGCAAGGTAAAATTCATAACAACAACAGAAGCATTATTGACTTCAGTATCAAGTACATTTTGTAATTTGAACTCGACATTGTTATCTTCATTGGGAATAGTTTCGACACAGGCATCAATCATTGCCTGTGAATTATCTACCGCAATAATACTGCATCGTTTATTTTTCAAGCCTTGTTGTATAGCAAGACTGACCGCGCCAAGTGAACAACCTAAATCGTAAACATTCGTTCCTTCTTGCGCATACTCATCAGCCATAACGCTGATCATAGAGATCGTCAACGGATAACCGGGAACGGAACGTTCGATCATATCGGGAAACACATCAACAACGCGCTTATTAAACTCGAAGGGTTTAACGGGTTCGCCTCCCCCTTTATTTAGACTATTTTTATAAAGCGTATCTTTCATTCTATTAAACTGGGAAATAGACAGGGGTTTGTTCTGGCAACCATTGCTCGTATTTTTTCATGCAGCCTTGAAACAAATCACTTTGCTCAATATTAGAAAACCATTTTTTAAGACAATCATATTGGCTCGCCTTAAACCAATCAAAATCAACCATTGCAAATTGTCGAATGAATGGAAAGACGGCTATATCTGCAAAAGAAATTCGATTACCAAGCAAAGCGGCACCTTTGTTTTCACTTAATTTCTTTTCTAATAATTTCAGAAATGTCTCGGCATTGTCACGATAGTATTCTTGAGAATGTTCAGGGTAGCCGACATGATATTTATATCGATCTAAATAATGCTTAAATTCATTGTCATTATAATCAATTAAATTTTGGCTTTGTGATGCATCTTCATCTAACCATTTATCCGGATCATTTTGGTTTAACGCCCAATGCATCACTTCACTGCTTTGCTCAATCACTTTTTTATCGGGCGTTAATAATACAGGCACTGTGCCTTTATCAGACAAAAGCAACATCGATTCAGGTTTATCTTTTAAAACCACTTCACGAAGTTCGCATTTAATATTTGCCTTAAAAATTGCCAGTCGCGCACGCATGGCATACGGACAGCGTCTGAAAGAGTAAAGCACCGGATAGGTTTGCATAATGTAAGTATTAGTACTATTTAGATTGTACTTTTTCGCCGATGTGTCTTTCGTTTCGTTGCTCGGCTAATTCAACCTGCTTTTGTCTTTCAGCAAAGTTTACGCGTTGTTCTTCTGTCGTTTCATTTATACAACGCGGGCATGATACGCCTTCAATATAAGCTTCCGATTGCATTTCTTCATCTGAAATCGGACGACGACAGGCAAAACATTGATGATAACTGCCTTCGGCTAATTCATGATCAACGGATACACGGGAATCAAAAACAAAACATTCACCTTCCCAAAGACTTTCTTCGGTTTCAACTTCTTCCAGATATTTCAGAATGCCGCCGTTTAATTGATAAACCTCATCAAAGCCCTGCTCTTTCATATACGCACATGCTTTTTCGCAACGTATGCCACCAGTACAAAACATCGCAACCTTTTTATTCTTTTCCGGATCGAGTTCTTGCTTTACATAATCCGGGAATTCACGAAAATTTGTTGTGTCAGGTGAAATCGCATTTTTGAAAGAGCCGATTTGGTATTCATATTCATTACGAGTATCGATAACTAATACATCCGGATCGCTAATCAAGGCATTCCAGTCTTTCGGTTCAACACGTACTTCTGAGGTTTCAATAGGCTTGATATTCGGCTGCCCCATCGTCACGATTTCTTTTTTCAGCTTCACCTTCATACGGTGGAATGGGAGTTCTGCGGCCTGAGACTCCTTATGTTCCAGAGTACTTAAGCGTGGATCAGATTTAAGATAATCTAGTAAAGCATCAATTGCTTTTCTAGTACCTACAACCGTGCCATTGATGCCCTCTTCGGCTAACAGCAAAGTACCTTTGATATTATGCTCTCTACAAAAAGCCAAAAGTTTTGGCTGGATAGCCTCGAAATCTGGAAGACGGACAAATTGATACATTGCCGCAACAATAAATTGCTCAGTCATACTACTATTTACTCACCTAGTTAATTGGAATTATGCGATTTTATCAGATTTTTGATTATACAAAAGGATATGCTGTAATAACTTATCTTCTGGTAATGGCCTGGATAAAAAGAAGCCTTGCGCTTCATCACAATTAATTGCATCTAGAAAATCATATTGTGCTTTAGTTTCAACACCCTCTGCCACTACTTTCAATGACAAACTATGTCCTAAAGCAACGATTGCTTTGGTAATAGAAGCAGAATCATCGCTCAAATTAATATTATCAATAAAGGATTTATCAATTTTTAATTTATCAATGGGGATTTTTTGTAAATAGGTCATAGACGAATAACCCGTACCAAAATCATCGATTGCTATTTTTAAACCATGTTCTTTAAACTGATTTAACAACCTTATCGTTTTAGGGAAATTTTCGATTGTTGATGATTCCGTTATTTCTAATTCAATAGTTTCTGGGTTTACATTTGTATCCTCAAGGATAGCAACCATATTTTCGTATAATTGAGGCTGTCTAAATTGATCAGTGGAAATATTTATTGCAATCTTAAGGTTAAAACCATGGTCATTCCAAAGTTTGCTTTGTTGACATGCTGTTCTCATAACCCAATAACCGATATCTGTAATCAACCCTGTTTCTTCAGCTAAAGGAATAAATACAGACGGTGGAACCATTCCTTGTTCGGGATGGTGCCATCGAATTAAAGCTTCAACCTCATAAATTTTAGAATCATTAAAGTTTATTTTTGGCTGGTAATACAATTCAAACTGATTGTTTTCTTGAGCATGCCTTAAGTCGCTTTCTAATTCTAGCAACGCCAGTGTTTCTTTATTTTGTTGCTTTTTATAATATCGAAAACTGCCTGAACCTGTCGCTAAACTTTTCGCTGCATACATAGCTGTATCAGCATTTTTTAATAAATCCGATAAATTGTCAGCATCTTCGGGGTAAATAGCTATTCCTATACTTGCGTCAATATGAAACTCACGATTACTTAAAACAATAGGTTGAGACATTAAGCTAATAATTTCATAAGTTACTCTTTTTGTCCTTTCTTTTAACTCATCATATTTTAATCCAGAAATAATTATAGTAAATTCGTCACCACCTAATCGAGATACTGAATCAAACAAGTCAGAGCACTCTTGGAATATGTATGAGACCTCAATTAAAAGTTCATCTCCAACAGAGTGCCCCAAAGAATCATTAACACTTTTAAAACGATCAAGGTCAATAAACAGCACAGCTACGCTTTGCTGTTCTTCTTCTGCAAGGTCAATAGCTTTTTGAAGATTGTCTTGGAATAGAAAACGATTAGGCAATTGTGTTAAATGATCATAATTAGCCTGGTAAAACAATTTCTTTTCCCAATTAGCATTAGAAAAGGCGACGCTTGCACGATCGGATATCTCTTTTATATCTTCACGCAATGCATCATCTAACTCTAACTCTACATCGCTATCAAAACCGAGACATATAACGCCACAAATACCATCAACACTATTAATCGGACTAACTAAAAATGAAACTGAAGAAAACTCTTGTAATGGTAATAAGTAACTCAACTGTTCTTTATTATGTTTAATGACAACATCATTAATGACCATCAATTCATCTAATTCATTTTGATTAAGGTGTACTTCAATTTTTCTTAACTCTTCATCGCCTTCATGCATATATTTCAAATGCGCTATATCCGCATTATCTGTATCGATAAGTAATATTGCATTTTCATCTGCTGATACAACAGACGGCATGTATTCAATCAGCACTTTTGAAATATAGTCTTCATCATATGCTGTTAGAGTTAACCTATCTATTTGAGATAATGCTTTTATCTTATTAAATTGGCCATCTATCTTCACAACCATTTTATTAAAAGTTTCACCTAGGACAGCAAATTCATCATCACTAGTAATATTAACTTTTTTTGTATAATCACCAGTTATAATGTTTTTAGCCCCTTCAATTAACTTAAGCAAAGGGGTGAGGCTACGTCGCATTTGAATACTACTGATAACGAAAACAATCATTAACGTTATTGTTATCGATAACGGCAATGCATCTATATAATAATTGTATTCCATCAGCGCTTCTTTTTTTGGCATAAAATAAACAACAGACATAGAGTCCATATTAAAATTTGATTTCAGAAACACATCCCAAGCACTACTTAAATACTTTTCCTCGTGAATTATTGTTTCAAATAAACTGTTGTTTCTAACTACACTTAACTGTTCTTTGATATTTAAATATGTATCCAGATCATTTTCAGGGAGCTGACAATGTAGAAGGTGATGGTGCTCAACAGATACACAATATATGTCGGTTTGCTTTGTTGTGATATTCCAAAGATATTCCGGATTTAGTGTTGCCACTAACAATTGATCTTTGTCAGAGGAAGACCTATTAACCATGACTATTTTATCTTGTTCATAACCAGAATCATCTAATAACAGCACGCTTTTATTATGTTCTAGATGTTTTATTTGTGATTCATTTAAATCAAGCTCATCTAACACATCACCAAAATAATTAAACTTGAAATCATTAGTTTTATATAGAGATAAACTGCTATACATTTCTTTAGCTAATTTATTAGAACTAATTAAATCAGCATTATTTATATATCCTCCAAGATTGATTAGATTGTTTTCCGCCGCAAGAATACGGTCGTAAATTGTTAATCCAACCGCACGACTCTCGGCATATATTTGCCGCGCAGCATTTTTTTCCAGAATACTGATAACCGTATAGTAAGAAATAACTGAAAGTATAATGACGGGAATGATTGCTGAAAAAAAATATTGACTAAACAGCCTGCGTGAAAGCGTCGTATTGTATATATTGTTTTTCATTTATTATTTTTAATAATCAGCAGCAACGCCCACAAACAATCCATTTCTTCCTCTAACTATATCATCTTGACTGATAGCTGCGGTTAAAGGTGATGCCGTTTTTCCGTCGGGTCCCATGCTATAAAAATCATAATCAGAATTTATTGGCACGAGATTTTTATCTTTTCTAAATTTACCCTTACCTTTACCTTTTGCATTTTGAATATTGGTATATTGATATGGATTACCCCAAGGGTCTATTGGTACTTCATCAAATACTTCTTCTAATGAATCTGGGAAACGCCCATTTTTCTTAAAAAAATCATCAATTGTTGTTATTGATTCTTCAATAACGTTACTGGTAGTACTTGTTTTAGCATTGTTAACAGAAGCAACTATTGCCGGTGAAACCGTCATATAAATCAAACTAACGATCATCATACCAACAGCAATTTCAATTACAGTAAATGCTTTACTCTTCTGTCTTTGACTTAATGTGTTCAATTTAATTACGTTTTTTATGTTATTGAAAAATAAAGACATTCACAGGAAAGCCTTGATTGTCTATATGAAATAGACCAACTACCCTAGCTTATATCGACAATATAACTGCAAAAATTAAGCCTATGTCTAAATTATTATGAAAATATTCTCCTTATCATAAGTAAATATCAGCTTATACTACTAATTCAAAAATTATTGGATGCTACTTAAAGAATCCTTTTTGTCAGTCGATTTATACCTAATGTTAAAAAATAAAAACCAGTCTATAAATGATGAGAGAAGGAACTATTACCGTATCCTCAACGTGCAACCCGACGCCTCGCTAGAAATCATTAAAAATAATTATAGAACCTTATTACAGAAATTACGTTTACACCCTGATCTTGGTGGTAAAAACTGGAATGCCAGCATCATTAATGAAGCTTATAACACGTTAAGCAAACCACTTAAGCGTGCTGAATATGATGAAAAATTATTACAAACATATGATTTAAAGTCTTTGGCTCGCGGCAACCTTGATAACAATTCAAACCAACAGGAAAACTATAAATTTAACAGTAAAGATAAACACGGAAACCAACGTAATTTTTATCGTTTGTTCAATATACAAGCCGACTCACCAGCACACATAATTAAAACCAGTTATCTAACCTTGTCTAAAGATCCGGATGTGCCGAAAGAATTATTAAACATGGCTTATACTATTCTTAGTAACTCGGATAAACGTGCCTTGTATGACAAACTATTATCAAAGCATAATCATGGTTATGCTTTAAAAAAATTAACCACACACAAGCAAGGAAATATTACACTTCATACTCATGAACAAGAAAAGATAACCTCAACGAATACTAAACAAACTAGCATCGTAAAAGTCAAACGTTCACGCGTTAGTTCTGAGTATGGAAACTCAAAACAATCATATTACCAACCTGTCATCACGCAATACTGTTCTTTTTGTAAAACACCACATAATCAAAGTCCATGTGAACATACGGCAGCATTATGTAATGAATGTAAAAGCCCTCTCTTTCCTCCATCAGATGCGTTTCTTGAACAACAGCGTAGAGATATAATTCGCATCTCTAAAGATCAGCATATTTACTTCTATGCATATTGGCCGGGCACAAAATTAACGGGCGCTATCGCTGACATATCACCTACAGGAATACAATTAATTTCAGATAAAGAATTAGCTGAAGAGCAAATTATCAAACTGGATGGTGAAGATTTTAAAGCAGTCGGTGTCGTATCTTATTGCAAAAACAATAAATCCAATGGACAACAAATCAGCGGCATTCAATTTCTAACCGTTAACTTCAATAAACGCAAAGGCCAGTTTTTCTCAGAATCAGCTTAATAAAGATTAATCTTTATAATTATGCTTAAATAAAGCATCTATTTATTTATTTTGCCTGATGAATTTTAAAAATTACAAAATTAACTGCTTATTGTTTTTACTATCTTTTTTAGTACTTACTGCCTGTGAAAAAGACAATGCTAGCGTACAAGCACAAACTCAAACTGCCCCTGAAGTCACTGTCGCAACACCATTAATTAAAGAAGTTACCGATTGGGACGAGTTTACTGGTCGACTTTATGCTGTTGAATCCGTCGAAATACAACCGAGAGTTAGCGGATATTTACAATCTGTCAACTTCACTGAAGGCAGCATAATAAACAAAGGTGATCTTCTCTACGTTATTGACCCTCGTCCTTATCAGGCAGAACTGGACCAAGCAAAAGCCGAATTAGAAAAAGCCAAAGCAGACCAACAATTAGCAGAAAACGATCTCGCACGGGCTGAACGACTTTTTAATACACGAGTAATGCCTGAAGAAGAATTGGATTCACGTAGAAACAAAAAGTTATCGGCTATCGCTTCAGTACATGCAGCAATTGCTGCGGTTGTTGCGGCAGAACTTAACATTGAATTTACACGCATCAAATCGCCTATTACTGGCAGAATAGGTCAAACAAATATTACTAAAGGGAATCTTGTTACTTCTGGAGACGATAATTCTAATATCCTTACGACTATTGTCTCACTGGATCCAATTTATGTTTATTTTACTGCCGATGAACAAAGTGTCCTGCATTACACGCGAATGGATATGGCGGGTATGCGCAAATCTTCCAGAACAACGGCAAACCCGGTTTATTTACGTTTGGCTGATGAAGAAGAATATATGCATAAAGGTCATATGGATTTTGTTGATAATCAGATTGATATGGCGACCGGCACAATGCGTGGTCGAGCCATAGTCGAGAATCCTGATTTATTACTAGTACCAGGTATGTTTGCCGATGTTAAATTGTTGGGAGAAGGTCCCTACGAAGCAGTATTGATTCCTGACTCAGCTATTAATCTGGATCAAACGAATAAATTTGTTTATGTCTTAGATGAAAATAATATCGTCGAACGTCGACAGATAAAAACCGGCAATACACAAGGTAGTCTACGCGTTATACGAGAAGGACTAACAAAAGATGATCGTATAATTATTAATGGTCTTCAACGTGTCCGTGCAGGTATAGAAGTATTGCCAGAAGAAAGCACCATAGAATCCAGCACAGTAATTAAAGGATAGTTTGCCATGAAGTTTGGTCATTTCTTTATTGACAGACCGCGATTCGCTGCTGTTATTTCCATGCTGATTCTAATTCTTGGCGCATTGTCGTATGGCAAACTACCAATAACACAATATCCTGAAATTGCTCCGCCAACGATAATAGTTAATGCAACTTATCCTGGTGCTTCACCACAAGTGATCGCTGATACGGTAGCAACACCTATAGAGCAGGAAATTAATGGCATAGAGAATATGCTCTATATGACCTCACAGTCTACAAGTGACGGCGCAATGTCATTAACTATCACCTTTGAACAAGGCACTGATCTAGATACTGCACAAGTACAAGTACAAAACCGCATCGCTAAAGCAGAACCCAAATTACCCGAAGATGTTCGACGTTTAGGGATTATTGCACGAAAAAGTTCACCTAACTTTATGATGGTCGTACACCTATTGTCCCCAGACAATAGTCAGGACGAACTTTATATCAGTAATTATGCTTTATTGCAGATACGTGATCAGATCGCCCGTATTGATGGCGTTGGAGAACTTATCGTATTTGGTGCACGAGAATACAGTATGCGTATTTGGTTAAACCCGGAACGCATGGCTGCATTTCAATTATCCGCTACAGAAGTAGTGAGTGCATTACGCGCACAAAACGTACAAGTTGCAGGCGGGAAATTGGGCCAGTCGCCAATGCCTCTAGATAATTCATTTCAATATACGATTACAGCCCAGGGTCGTTTTATCGATGCTGAACAATTTAGCAATGTAATTGTTAAACGTGGCGAAGATGGAAGATTAACGCGTCTTGCTGATATCGCGCGAGTAGAAATTGGCGGCAAAGACTACGCTAGAAATAGTTATTTGAATGGTAAAAATGCAGTGGCTATTGCTATTTTCCAGCGCCCTGGTAGTAATGCATTGGAAACATCAGATCAAATCATCAATACCATGGAGTCCTTATCAAAAGACTTCCCTCCGGGTATCGAGTATCGCATCGTTTATAACCCGACCGAATTCATTGAACAGTCGATAGAAAAAGTTTACTTAACTATTATTGAAGCAATCTTTCTGGTTGTATTAGTCATTATTATATTCCTGCAATCATGGCGTGCCGCTATTATTCCTATTGCAGCTATCCCTGTTTCTCTAATAGGCACATTCGCTGTTATGGCAGCAATGGGTTATTCACTAAATAGCTTGTCGCTTTTTGGCTTAGTGCTTGCGATCGGTATTGTTGTTGATGATGCTATTGTTGTTGTAGAAGACATACAAAGAAACCTTGAAAAAGGTATACCCGCACGAGACGCGGCAAGAATCACAATGACTGAAGTCGGAAGTGCGTTGATCTCTATGGCATTGGTATTGGTTGCTGTATTTCTTCCAAGTGCTTTTCTTGGAGGTATACCTGGTGCTTTCTTTAAACAGTTTGCCTTAACAATTTCCGTCGCAACAGTTATCTCTGCTTTTAACTCACTAACATTAAGTCCGGCATTAGGTCGTTTATTACTTAGAGCACCTGAACATCTAAATAATGGTAATGGCCATGGCCATGGTAATGATAATAATAAAAAACCGAACTTTTTTTATCGTGGCTTTAATATTTTATTCAATGCAAGCAGTAAGAAATATGGAAAGCTAATTGCTTTTTTTGTACATAGACCTCTAATCATGGTTACTGTTTTTATAATCTTAATCAGTAGCACTTATTTTATACTCCAAAAAGTACCCAAAGGGTTTATTCCTCAACAGGATCAAGGTTACTTAATTACAATTATTCAGTTACCAAAAGGTGCATCTTTAGAAAGAACAGATAAAGTTGTAGAAGAAGCAACAAAAATTGCACAACAAAACCCCGGGATTACAAATGTCGTCGCTTTTGCTGGTCTTTCTGCAGCTACGTTTACCACTGCTAGTAATGCTGCAGCAATGTTTGTTTTATTAAAACCTTTTGAAGAACGCGAAGGAATTAAAGAGCAATCAGCAAGTGCTGTCGCCGGACAACTTTATGGCGCGCTAAATTCAATACAAGAAGCTTCATTTTTTGTAGTTCAACCACCTTCTGTTCGTGGCATGGGTCGCGGTGGTGGTTTTAAAATGATTATTCAGGATAAAAGCGGACTGGGTTTACCTGCACTTGAAGCGGCAACATGGCAGCTTGCGGGCGCAGCAAATGAAAACCCGAAATTGAAACAGGTTTTCAGCACTATCGATTCCAGTACACCTCAATATTTTCTTGATATTAATCGCACTCGTTCTGAAATGCTAAATGTTCCAGTTGAAAATATATTTGAAACCTTACAAACATTTCTCGGTTCAAATTACATTAATGATTTTAATTTGTTTGGTAAAACCTATCAGGTAATTGCACAGGCTGATGCACCTTATCGCCTTGAACCTTCCGATATTATGCGTTTACGTGCTAAAAACAGTAATGGTGATATGGTGCCGCTAGGTTCAATTTTAAAAGCAAACCTGATTCAAGGCGCTGACCGAATTGTACGTTATAACCTCTACCCTTCAGCTGAGCTACAAGGTAGTAGTATTCCTGGTGTTAGTACTGGCGAAGCTTTAATTGAAATGGAAAAACTGGCAAAAGACATACTCCCAGCAGGCATTAGTTTTGAATGGACAGAAATTGCATTACAAGAGAAACTGGGTGGCAACGTTGGCATAATTATATTTCCATTAAGTGTTCTCTTTGTTTTCCTTTTGTTATCGGCTCAATATGAAAGCTGGACACTACCAATCACAATAATTTTAATCGTACCTTTATGTGTTTTGTTTGCGCTCACCGGTATTCACTTGCGCGGTATGGATAATAATATTTTAACGCAAATAGGTTTTATCGTACTTATCGGACTCGCCAGTAAAAATGCAATCTTAATGGTTGAGTTTGCAAGACAACTTGAACGTGAAGGTAAAAATCATATTGACGCTGCTATTGAAGCCGCACAAATTCGACTACGCCCTATTCTGATGACAGCATTTGCGTTTATTTTAGGTGTCGTTCCTTTGATGATATCGACAGGTGCAGGCGCAGAGATGCGACAAGTATTAGGTACAACCGTATTCAGTGGCATGCTTGGTGTAACAATGCTTGGTTTGTTTTTAACCCCGGTCTTTTACGT
Organism: Gammaproteobacteria bacterium; assembly: GCA_021773245.1. Classification (GTDB taxonomy): domain Bacteria; phylum Pseudomonadota; class Gammaproteobacteria; order Eutrophobiales; family Eutrophobiaceae; genus UBA7359. The sequence continues at coordinate 31,877 of JAJFKK010000046.1, forward strand.
CATCATCCGTGGCATGGTTTTAAAAAGCAGTAAAAATGCTAACGCATAAAAAAAGCCGCAATGATAAGACAAACCATCGCCGCTTTTAGTATTTTGAAACCATTCAAATCAATCTCAATCTGCCAGATGGTGATGTGCGTTGCTGCTTTTCTTGCAACAAATGCTGCTTCGTTATCCGCAGCGGAGAGTGCGCCATATCAAGAAGCTGCTGTTGTTGAGAACCCATACGTCAAACCCGTTAAACCTCTGATAGGTGCGATTCGGCCGAATTTTAGCCTGCCTGATGTTAATGGCGTGATGCGTGAAGTCAGTGAATGGGATGGCAAAGTATTAATCCTGAATTTCTGGGCAACGTGGTGCATGCCGTGTTTGAAAGAAATTCCCGAATTTATTCAACTACAGGAAAAATACGGGGAACAGGGATTACAGTTTGTCGGAATAGCCCTGCAAGAAGCAGATGAAATTAAACCTTATATGAAGAAAACAGCCATGAACTACCCGTCGCTACTCGGAATAGATAAGGTCAAAGAAGTGGCGAGGTTATTCGGAAACCGATTTGTTGTTCTCCCCTACACAGTCGTGATTGATCGTGACAGCAAAATTTACTTTATTCGCAGCGGACCGATTAAATACGAAGAAACAGAAGCGTTAATCAAATCAATATTATAAATCCATATATGAATATTGATCTAAATCGAATCAATGCTGAACTGAGAATTAAATGAATTATGTGGGTAGTCCAATTACTGACATAAACAATTATTAATTAAAGTACTGACCCTGACGGATTAAAATGGCGCGCCCTGAAGGATATACTGGGCACTGGATTGAACACATAAATCTCTATAATTAATTATTCTTGAAATAATCAATGTCGAGCATAAGTAACCATATCGGTATTTTAACTTAATACGAGTTGGCTTCTAGTCCAGAAGTCTATTAGATAATGGTTCCAATCTGTATATAAAACTAACCTCTTTCATTTTAGAATATTTTTATAGTACAATGACTGAAGGCTCAAGAATCGGTTCAGGGACGCTCAATAATAATAGTGTGAAATGTACTGTTCACAAAGAGGTTCCTGATTGTTTCAACGATTCAAGAATACTTGGTGTTTTTACCTTGTTTTATTTATCGCTTTGCCAGTGTATGCCTTTGAACCAGGGCTATACGGCTCCCTTCGTTTGCAAGGTGAGTATGTTGAGCCCGATAACAAACCCAATAACTTTGACAGTTATGTAGCGCCACGAGATGCTTACTCAAGAATTGGTTTAAAAATAGCCCATTCTTTCACGAGTGAATGGTCGGCTCTTTTCCAGATAGAAGCTGCACTTGATCTGGCAAACCTAGCTATACAAGGTACTTGGGATCAAGATGAAGACTTAAGAATTTTCAAGCTTGATATTTCTGGTCCTTTAGGGTTGTTGTCATATGGTAGAGACTGGCTTCCCTATTACAATAAAATTGCATACCCGGTTGATTACTTTAGTAGTTATTACAGTGGCTTTGCTACATTCACCACTTTTCGTTTGGACGATATCCTCTATTACACTTCACCCACACATAACGGGATTCAGTTTTCGATAGCGACATCAAAAGATAATGGCTCGACAGATGAAAGCAGGAACCAATATACAGTTTCATATACAAACAAAGTATTGACATTAGCAGCGGGTGTTGATGATTTAGGTGGTAATGGCAACACAAAAATACTTGGCTGGGCTGCTTCGTATAAAAAAGGCTCATGGTACCTTGCTGCTAAATATGAGCGCTTTAATAGTGATATAGCGGGGAATGGCTGGGCTGCAAATGGAACAGAAGCTGTTAACTTTTTAGTACAACATACTGTTGGGAAACATGTGCTACGGGCAATGCTGGCTAATGTTGATAATTACGGTGAATTTGTTTTCCATACTGGCTGGGACTTCCATTATAACGAAAGGACAAAACTGTTCTTTGAGTATTATCAAGAACAGGAAACGGCTGCAATAGCAGACGTCAGGCAAACAACATCATCCGGTAGTAACTCCGATCCTGCCGATAGTGGAGGCCGAAGCTTGCTTGTTGGGATTAGGTATGATTTCTAATGAATCAATCTAATTTCACTCTCTTCCAACCCATGAAGTTTAAAACGAAAACTCAGTGGCAAATACGTATTCAGTCACTATTTTTATTCGTAATCTCCACCTTTCCAATATCGCTTGCTAATGCTGAAACGAACAACACTGCAAAACTTTCTTTTACTCCTGAAGAGCAAGCGTTCATTAAAGAGCACCCGGTCATTGTAGTTGGTGGGGAAACAGACTGGCCACCCTATGATTTCGTAGAAAATGGT
>JAJFKK010000047.1 GCA_021773245.1 Gammaproteobacteria bacterium
CGTATGCGGTATTAGCGTGCGTTTCCACACGTTGTCCCCCGCTACTGGGCAGATTCCTAAGCATTACTCACCCGTCCGCCACTCGTCAGCCAGAGCAAGCTCTGCTGTTACCGTTCGACTTGCATGTGTTAAGCATGCCGCTAGCGTTCAATCTGAGCCAGGATCAAACTCTTCAGTTTAATCATGTTAGCTGCTTATGGCAGCAAATCTTGGCTCGATGATTACTATAATAATTAATGCAATGTAAACACTACTTCAACTAAGCTTTCACCGATGTTTTTTGGTGATATTAAGCCGTCTACGTAAGCGCCCACACAAATTACTTGATCAGAAATTGTTAAAGAACAGGATTGGTTAGCCCCAATCGGGAGACGGCATTATATAGATCGGAAGCCTTCGGTCAACAACTTTATTACACTTTTTTTAAGATAATATAAGTTATTGATTTATCTTAAATATATTAAGTTTATGGCGTTTATATTCGCTTATATACGAAGAGCGTATTTTCAAGCCTATTTACTCAGAATTTTTTGAATATTTTTGAAGCCATATTCTTTGGCATAATCTATCGCTTTCTTACCATTTTTTGCAGTGAGTTCTTTATCAGCACCAGCTTCAAGCAGCGCATTTACAAACTTTACATCGCCGTGAGCAGTGGCATCAATTAAAGCAGTCCAGCCTTCTACATGCTGAATATTCACATCTGCTCCTTCTTCGACAAAAACCAAACCAAGTTCAGTATGTCCACGACTTGCTGCCATTATTAAGGGAGTCAGTCGGCCATTATCATAAGCATCTATTTCTGCCCCATAAGCCAATAATCGCTTTGCTGCTTCAATATGATTTTTTTCTGCAGCATATTGCAAAGCCGTTCGTTCCATTGAGCCACGCTTATTGGGATCCGCTCCTTGTGTAAATAGTAGGTCAATAATTTCAACATCACCCCGTGCAGCTGCCAACATAATGGGCGTCATGCCATTGATAACTTTGTTAATCGACGTTTTATCCGAAAACAACCGACGCTTAACTTCCTCAACGTTTCCCTTGGAAACTATTTGGTGAAGATTACCTACCCCGAGTATTACATTTGGCTTCTGTGGTTCAGATATTCCTACTTCTGACGTAATGGAATCGGATAAAGACTGGATAACAGAGTTATCTTCAGACAAAAGAATGAACAAAATGTAGACAACTAATAAAGCAATAATTATAGGTAAAGCAGAAAAATTACTTTGAGACTGACGTTGAACAACCAGATCAGGCTCTTCTTTCAATAACTTTTTACGTCTTTTTGATTCATCATCTGACATTGAGAAACTCCTCTTTGTCATTAGTTATGAAACTAATTAATGCTGATTAGTCCTTTAACGTTACTCTAGCAAACTTTCGTTTACCTACTTGCATAACAGCAGAGAAACCAGGATTTAGTTTTTGTTTACTATCCTCTACTCGCTCACCATCTATTTTTACAGCACCTTGTTTAACCATACGATGCGCATCTGATGTACTACTAACAAGATCCGCTTCTTTCAAAATATTAGCAAACGGCATTCCTTCAGAACCAATACTTATTTCAACTTCAGGTATATCATCCGGGATGGCGTTATTACTAAAGCGATTAATGAAGTCCGCCTGCGCTGCCTCTGCGGCTTTTGCGTCGTGAAAACGTGTAATAATTTCCTCTGCTAATTTAAACTTTATATCTCTTGGATTAGCACCTTGTTCTATCTCTTGTTTGTAACCACTAATTTCAGATAAGGGCCTAAAACTTAACAGTTCAAAATAGCGCCACATAAGTTCGTCTGACACCGACATAATCTTGCCAAACATCTCGTTTGCTGGCTCATCAATACCAATATAATTATTTAACGATTTAGACATTTTCTGTACTCCGTCCAAACCTTCGAGTATCGGCATCGTTAATACGACTTGTGGTGCTTTACCATGCGCTTCTTGTAATTGGCGTCCTACAAGCAAGTTAAATTTTTGATCTGTGCCGCCCAACTCAACATCTGCATCAAGAGCAACTGAGTCATACCCTTGTACTAATGGATATAAAAACTCATGAATAGCAATGGACTGATTTGATTTGTAACGTTTATTAAAATCGTCGCGCTCTAACATTCTTGCTACAGTGTAATTTGATGCCAAACGTACAACATCAGCAGCATTCATTTTATCCATCCAGCTAGAATTAAATTCTACTTTGGTGAGTTCTGGATCTAGTATTTTAAAGACCTGCTGTTGATAGCTTTCAGCATTTTCCTTTACTTGTTCCCTAGTTAATGGCGGTCGTGTCGCACTTTTACCTGAAGGGTCACCAATCATCCCGGTGAAATCACCAATTAAAAATATGACCTGATGTCCCAATAGCTGAAATTGTCTCAGTTTGTTAATCAGCACAGTGTGCCCAAGGTGTAGATCTGGCGCGGTAGGGTCGAAACCCGCCTTAATATTAAGCGCTTTACCCGATTCGAGTTTTTTCTTTAATTCTGCTTCTACCAGAATTTCATCTGCGCCTCTGGCAATCAGCTCCATAGACTCGTTAACGGATGTCATATTTTCCCCACATAATAAATAAATCGCGCGTAGCTTATCATAGTCAACTAACGTCACGAATTGTGTAATTGAATATTGACGATAATGACTGCAAAAGTTATTGTAGGCCAAAATTACTCAGGGTAAACGGTGACTTACAGAGTCTATATAAAGAAAGACTATAAGAATAAAATAGAACGAATAGGAGAAGCATCTAATCGTTCCTTCTTTTTCAAAATAGTCAGTTTGGCAGTTCTAGCAATATCGGCTTTTTTTATGTTCGGTACAGGGTCTTCTGACCGTCAAGAACCTAGTTTAGCCACCGTAGAAGTAGCACCAAAACCAGACATCACACCCATCACCAATCAGCATAAGATAACGCCCGCTAATATCGAAAATATTGAGTTACAAAATATTAATGAAGAGTTTACTAGCGTCATTGAAACTAATGTTGCAGAGAACACTATCGATGATTCTTCATTTCAAGATATTGAATCAGTAATTGAAGATGAAGATGTTTTTCAGAAGGATGAAATTATAGATCCTTGGCAATCCGTCACAGTTAAATCTGGAGATAGTTTAGCGCTTATCTTTTCAAGATTAGGTTTAAGCCCTACTTCACTATATAAACTTATGTCTCTTGGCAAAGAAGTATCAAAGCTAAAAAAGATTCGTCCAGGGCAATTATTAAACTTTCATATTGAAGACGATGAATTACTCGGTCTTGAATATGAAATGAATTTAACCAAGACACTTAAAATATCAAAAGAAGAAAACAGATTTAAAAGTGAAGTTATACAGATTGAACTTGAGAAAGTTGTCAAACACGCTAGTGCTATTATTAATGACTCACTATTCCTCTCTGCTAAAAGAGCGGGGCTTTCTGACAATTTAATTATGCAACTGGTTGCAATCTACGGTTGGGATATCGATTTTGCACTTAATATAAGAGAAGGCGACTCATATACTGTTATTTATGAGGAACAATATAAAGATGGCGTCAAAGTTTCTGACGGCCCTATCATTGCTGCTGAGTTTATTAATAGAGATAAAACCTTAAGAGCCGTTCGTTATACGCATGATGATGGCCGCGTTGATTACTACGCAGATAACGGCGATGCCATGCGTAAAGCCTTTCTCAGGACGCCCGTTGAACTTGCACGAATCAGTTCTCGATTTAATTTAAAAAGAAAGCACCCAATATTAAACAGAATACGCGCACATAAAGGTGTTGATTACGCAGCATCAACAGGTACGCCTATCAAAGCAACAGGTGATGGCACTGTGGTTCTTGCGGGAAAGAAAGGTGGTTATGGAAGAACAGTAATACTTAAGCACGGTGGTAAATACAGTACTCTATATGCCCACCTACATCGCTATGCCAGAGGTGTACGTACTGGCTCAAGAGTCAAACAAGGTCAAACCATAGGTTACGTTGGGAAAAGCGGTCTGGCGACAGGACCGCATTTACATTATGAATTCAGAATAAATGGTGTTCATCGCAACCCTCTTACTGTTAAATTGCCTAAAGCTGAATCCATCAGCAAAGAAGCACTCGCAGAATTTAAAGTGAAGGTTAATCCAATGATAGTTGAATTGGATCGACTCACCGGTAAAAGTGCCGTTGCTGTTCAACAATCAGATTCATCGATAACGTTAGCTGACGCTATGATGGAAGACGGCTAATATTCATACCCATTATTCTTGGAAATTCAAGAACCATGGGTATATTTTTCTAATTTAATCAAACTCGTGGTGTCATTATGTATTACATAGGTCTTATGTCAGGCACTAGTATGGACGCGATAGATACTGCTCTGGTTGAGTTTGATGATAAAGCTAAACTTAAACTTTATCGCGAATACCCAATAGATAACTCTTTACGACACCAAGTCCGTTTAATAAATGAAAAAAGTGATTTAGGCCATATTGCAGACCTGGATCACGAGTTAGGTCATCTGTTTGCAAAAGCCGTAAATGACTTATTAAAAGAAGGCGACATACCCTCAGATGAAGTCGCTGCTATAGGTAGTCATGGACAAACCATCTTACATAAACCTGACTCAACACATAAAACATCAATACAAATTTCTGATCCTAATATTATCTGTGCAGAAACCAATATTACTACTGTCGCTGATTTTAGAAGAATGGATATGGCATATGGCGGACAAGGTGCGCCATTAGCAAGTGCATTTCATCAATATCAATTCCAACAAAATAATGCATCGATTATTATTTTGAATATTGGCGGCATTGCAAATATAACCTTACTTCCAAAAGACAATAGCAAAGTCATTGGCTTTGATACGGGCCCCGGTAATGGCTTACTTGATGATTGGATTCAGAAAAACGAAGATAAAGAATACGACAAAGATAGTGAGTGGGCTCGTTCTGGAAAAGAAAATAATGAATTACTTGATCAACTATTGAGTGACAACTATTTTTCTCTAACACCCCCCAAAAGTACGGGTAGAGAATATTTTAATCTGGCATGGTTGAATGGATATTTATCTAATAATAATTTTTTAGAGCTGGCAGCAGAAGATATTCAAGCAACATTAGTAAAGTTGTCGGCAATAACAATTTGCAATGCAATTAAAGAAGTTGCCAGTGAGTATAATGAAGTATTACTTTGTGGCGGCGGTGCTTATAACCCATTTTTTTTAGAATCAATACAAAGTTTATTACCAAACATCAAAGTATCAACAACTGCAGATTATGGTCTAACACCTGATTGTATAGAAGCTGTTACATTTGCCTGGCTTGCAAAACAACGATTAGATAATAAACCCGCAAATATTCCTGAGGTTACCGGGGCAAATAGAAAAGTACTATTAGGTGGAATTTATTCAGCGAGTTAAAACGAATTATACGGAAAACGAAGAACCACAACCACAGGTTGTTTCTGCATTTGGATTACGAATTACGAACTGTGCGCCTTCCATACCTTCAGAGTAATCAATTTCAGCACCTGATAAATATTGAAAGCTCATAGGATCAACTAATAACTTAACACCATCATTTTCAACGATAGTATCTCCATCACCAACTTCTTCATCAAAGGTAAAGCCGTATTGAAAACCTGAACAACCACCACCACTAATAAAAACGCGCAGCATGAGTGCTTCATTTCCTTCATCTTCTATTAATGCTTTAACCTTACCGACCGCAGCATCACTAAAAATAAGCGGGCTTGGGATTGCTTCTGCTTCAACTGAACTCATATTTCTTACACCTATATTAAATTATTCGCTTGCTTCAAGCGGTTCGCCATGACCTAGTGCTAATGGTGATTCAACGGGTTCAAGAGAATGAACAAGTTTGCCATTTACTTCCGCGCCGATAGCCATCTCTATTAAATTATAGTACACATTACCTGTGATTCTAGCTTTCGATGCAAGTTCCACATGTTCACTACCATGGACATCACCTATAACCACACCATTCAATACGACAAAGGGCACGCTAACTTCACCTTCAATTGTCCCACATTCACTTAGTGACACCATCGAACGCCCATCATTTTCAGCAATCACATTACCTTTGACTGTTCCATCAATATGCAAACCACCGGTAAACTTAATATCACCTTGAATTTCACTATGCTGGCCTACTAGAGTATCTATCCGCGTCGCTTTACGTTTTTTAGAGTTTCCAAACATATTTCACACCCCTTCAACCCGCGCTAGCAGGCCATTCAAATATTTTCTGGATGGCTGAATTCTTTAAGCCTTTTTGTCGTATATCAACCACCACCCGTAGTGGCTTGAATCCCTCAGGAAAGTTCAGACTACCCTCAATTCGTTCAAAATTCTTAAACTTTAATTCACGTTTGAGTTCATTGCCTGTTATCACTTTATCCAGAGATAAAACCTCAGATCCAGCCTCATTCATTCCTTCAATTGACATATCCATTGTCACTTCGACTACTCTATCACTTTTTGCCACATTGGTTAACACAAGCTTAAAACGATAACGTTGACTCTGATCTGTCGCTTCAATATGTAAGCCTTGTATATTTAATCCCTTTGAGTCTGTTGTATCGGACATTATTCCCTGATAAAACTCCAATTCCCCTTTCAAAGAATACGTTTTGTCCTGTAAAGCTCGAATTTCATTTTGTAATCTAGCCGCCACCTGATCATCAATCTGATTTGAACGCTCAAGCATAACTACTTGCTCTCTTAATGCTTTGTTTTCTGTTTCTAATCCCTGATTCACTTCCCAAAGCAATCGAGACTCCTCACTTTGTGATATTCGGCTTTTGATAAAATCCCAATGATTAGCATCTAACAACAGCCATACCGCCACAGAAAAAACTGCACTAAATATGATAGCAGCAAGAATAATTTCCAGTGGACGATGTTTTTTTACAACGAGTTTAGGCATACGATTATATTAAAATTAAGGGGTTAAACCTGGAGCCAAAAGTGCAGTGCCTTCATCTAAAGCAAACATGATATTCATGTTCTGAATGGCCTGCCCAGCTGCTCCTTTAACCAAATTATCAATCACTGATAAAATAACGGTTGGTTGGGATTCACTATTGCCAGGATGCAGTGCAATTCTACATGTGTTACTTGTTTTCACAGTTCTTGTCTCAGGATGCGCTCCCTCCGGCATAACATCAACAAATTTTTCTGCTGCATAGAAGTCAGCATAATGCTTTTGCATGACAATACTATGATCTTTAGGTTTAACGTAAACCGTCGCAAAAATACCTCTATTCATTGGAACAAGATGAGGAACAAAAGTAAGATTTAAATCATTACTCTGTTGAACATTATTTAACGTCAGCATCATTTCCGGTAAGTGTCTATGACCAGAGACACTATATGCTTTAAATGATTCTGCTACTTCTGAAAACTGCGATGCGAGTGCTGCTTTTCGACCAGCGCCGCTAACGCCTGATTTCGCATCAGCAATAATATCTTTAACATCTATCAAGCCATTCTTTACAGCTGGTAATAATGCCAATGTGATAGCAGTAGGATAGCAACCTGGATTAGCAATCAAACTTGCTGCTTTTATTTCTTCTCTGTTTAATTCAGGTAATCCATAGACAGCGGACTCTAAAAGCTCTGGGCATGCATGCTTTTCCTTGTACCAATCTTCCCAAATTTGAGAATTGTTAATTCTAAAGTCAGCTGAAAGGTCAATAATCTTACAACCATGCTCAAGTAAATCAGGAACATAATGCATAGCTGTGGCATGAGGTGTCGCAAAGAAAACTAAATCGCACGATTTCAGTTGATCACTATCATGTTCAACAAATTTTAGATCGAAATACGAGCGTAAACTTGGAAAAACGTCTGTAACTGTTTTACCTTTTTCTGAATTAGATGTAACGACTTTGACTTCAGCACCTTCATGTCCTGATAGCAAACGGAGTAATTCAATTCCTGTATAGCCAGTCGCGCCTACAATACCAACACTGATCATTTTCTTGTTCGTCTCTATTACGATTTTATTTAACTTAAAGTGATAATTTTACAGAATAAAACAGCATGAGTATTGCGGTTTATTACTGAACTGAGAATAGGAAAGATGTTTCTTTGCTAGTCGCTATAGATTAATTTTCAACTATTGAGGTAATCCGTTACACACCGCTACGGACTCCTCGACTCTGGCTTCCTGCTTCATTCTAACTCCTGCATCCATGTAGTCGTGTGCAAAATAAAAAAGCGGCCGAAGCCGCTTTAAATTCGATTTTTGTTATTATTATTTTTATGAACTAACTGCTAAAACAGTTAATACACTATTGAGATTAATGCTAGACGAAATATCTGTCAAGCTAGCAATTTTTCATTAGTTTAATACGGTATGAAATCGTTTGAACAATTTGTAAGATCAACGGTCTTATATTGCAAGCCATTGTTTTTTATATATAAATAATAATATCAAAGACAGGTTATAATTATTACCTTAAATTAGTTAAATTTTGTACTCATCTACATATTAAGCGAGAAAAATTATGGATACAGTTCAATATATAGCTCTCAGTATGGGTGTAGCTTGGGCAAGTGGCATCAACCTTTACGCTGCTGTTTTTATGCTCGGTTACCTCGGTGGTACAGGAAATATAGATTTGCCTCCGGAATTGATGGTTGTCACCGATCCGCTTGTAATGACCGCTGCTGGGTTAATGTACTGTGTCGAATTTTTTGCTGATAAAACACCCGGCGTTGATACTGCTTGGGATAGTATTCATACTTTCATTCGTATACCTCTTGGTGCAGTTTTAGCTATGAGTGCGGTAGGTGATACGACTCCTGCTGTAGAGCTCGCCGCATTTCTAGCAGGCGGTAGTCTCACAGCAGCAACGCACGCAACTAAAGCTGGAGGGCGAGTGATTATCAATACGTCCCCTGAACCTGTAAGTAACTGGATCACATCACTCGGCGAAGATTTCCTTGTTATTGCCGGAATATGGACTGCACTAACTCATCCTCTGATTTTCGTTATTTTTCTAGTTATTTTTATAATTCTAATGGTCTGGATGTTACCTAAAATATGGAGCGGTATTAAACGAATTGTTTCAACACTTAGAGACTTTATTAAAGGTAATAAGAAAGAAACTACCCCAGCATTAAACTCATCAGTTGAAACGCATATTAAATAACTGATGAAGAAGCTGATATTTCCTGCTATAGCAGTTGTCATTCTTGCAACTGCTATTACGTTGCTCATATTTCTAGGCAGCAAGGAATTAGATGCCGCACCAGAAATCAGTCTGAATATTATTGATGGTAGGAAAATTGAACTTAGTGCATTACAAGGAAAACCTTTGCTTGTCACTTTTTGGGCAACGACTTGTCCAACATGTGTAAAAGAAATACCAAACCTGATTAAGTTCTACAATGAACTAGATAATGATGAAATGGAAATTATTGCCATAGCAATGCCTTATGACCCGCCAAATCTTGTCGTCGAATTATCTGAAAGAGAAAATATCCCTTACCCTGTTGCGCTTGATATAAATGGTAATGCAGTAAAAGCTTTTGGTGATGTGCAGGTCACGCCAACGAGTTTTTTAATTGATGCTGCTGGAAATGTAGTTCAAAAAAACTATGGTGAGATAAATATAGAAGAACTACGACAAAAAGTGAAAGCATTACTAAAAACAAGCTCGGTCACGATTTCATAAAATGCTCTGGTTTAAAGCACTACATTTGATATTTATGGTGACCTGGTTTGCCGGTTTATTCTATTTACCCCGGCTATTTGTTTATCACAGCATGAGTGAAGATCAGATCAGCATTGATCGTTTCAAAATTATGGAGCGTAAACTTTTTTACGGCATTACGACTCCTGGCGCAATACTAACGCTTGTTTTTGGCCTATGTATCCTTCTTAGTAATGGACTTTCTGCTTACAGTGGCCAACTTTGGCTAACGACAAAACTTTTTCTTATCTTAATCTTAGTCGCTTATCATATATATTGTTGGTTTCTATTACAGGACTTCAAATATGACCGGAATAAGCATGGTCATGTATGGTACCGCTGGTTTAATGAGTTTCCAGTACTAATTTTAGTCTTGATTATGTTTTTAGCGGTTGTTAGACCTTTTTAATTACAAAGAAATTAAACTTCTAGCATCTCAAAATCATCTTTGCTAGCACCGCATTCTGGACAGATCCAATCAGAAGGAACATCTTCCCATTTTGTGCCAGGTGCAATTTTATCTTCTGGCCAACCTTTTTCTTCATCATAAACTAAACCGCAAATCACACACATATACTGCTTCATTATAAATAGCCTCTGATTTCATTTCAGTGTTAACAAATGGCTGTGTAGAATACTGTTCTTATGAAGAATAGCAACATTCAAAAACCCGTTGTTTTGGTAATCGCTGGTCATGATCCTAGTGGCGGTGCGGGCATTCAAGCAGATATCGAAAGCATAGCAAATGCAGGCTGTCATGCGGCTACTGTTATCACATCATTAACTGCTCAGAACACAAATCAAGTTATCGAAACTCTTCCGCAAGAACCAGATTCTTTTCGTAAACAGATCAAACTAGTGATAGAAGATATGAAAATTGCTTCATGCAAAATAGGCATGATTGGCAGCATAAAACTTATTGATGTTATTAAGGAAGAGTTATCAAAGTTAAATATTCCTATAGTGCTCGACCCAGTCCTCAGTTCAACTAGCGGCCAGACTTTTACAAATAAAGAAATGTGTGAAGATATATTGTCATCATTATTTCCACTCACCACCCTTGCCACACCCAACAGTGAGGAAGCGAAATTATTGTCTCAAGCTACCGATTTAAATAGCGCAGCTAAAAGTTTATTAAAACATGGAACTCAAGCCGTGTTAATTACAGGCACGCATGAAGCCACTGATAATGTTACTAACTCACTATATACAGAAAACGATGCCCCAATAGAATTTCACTGGGAAAGGTTACCAGAAACTTTTCACGGTTCTGGCTGTACTTTGTCTTCCAGAATTGCTGCATTACTAGCACTAGGCAATAATTTAAATACAGCAGTGGAAGAAGCTCAAGCTTATACATGGAACACACTAAAACATGGATTAAAACTTGGCCACGCACAATCACAGCCCGATCGTTTTTATGAAAAATAACACATGCCCTGTCTCTAGAGGCATTTATGCCATTAGTGATTGCGAAAACATCACTAACGATGAATTAATGAAAAAATCTGAAGAGATATTGAAAATTGGCATATCCTTTTTTCAATACAGAAATAAAGACACTAATCAGAATAAGAAAAAGGAACTAGCATTAAATCTACAGCTTCTTTGTCATAAATATAATACTCCTTTCAT
>JAJFKK010000048.1 GCA_021773245.1 Gammaproteobacteria bacterium
GTATCAACAAATTCACCATTCTGGTTGGAAGATGTGCCATCAAGGTAATCCACCTGAACATCTATCGCACTGCCATCAGCCAAACCGAATATCAACGTATGCGATTGATCCGAACACAAGCCTTCACCAGAAATAAAAGGCTTATATAATTTACTACCGTCTGATCGCGTTACCGTCACCATTGCGCCTATAGAACTGACTGTATCGGGAAGTTTAACTTTTAAATAATGATTCTTCTGTGCCTGACTGATGAAGGCCTTAGGTTTATCTTTAAGATTTATATGAACAACATCCGGCGCACCATCCTGATTAAAATCAGCAGTGATAGGTGAAATACTGTAAAATTTGTTATCAATACCAACAGCCTCACTCACTTCGGCGAATTCACCATTTTGATTTTGTAACATAAAACGTCCTGGTAAACGCAGGAAAGGAATGCGATGTGGTGGGCATCCGATGTAGTTCTCAGAAACTACTAAATCATCCAATCCATCCAGATTGAAGTCTTCAAATATAGCACCCCATGAGAATTCATAGTCAGCAACCTTTCTTGCTTCGGCAACATCTTCAAAGATAAAACCGCCTTTATTCTCTAACATAATCCATTTCTTATTAAAGATTTGATCTTCACGTAGATCACCTTTAACTAGAAAATTAGGAGCCGTTGTACCTACATTCGAGAAAAACAGATCAACCAGTCCATCGTTATTATAATCACTAACGGCTATGCCCATCGGGTAACTGCTTTGTTCAGAATTCGGATTAGGCATATTTTCAAATTTGTTATCACCCATGTTTTTCCATGTACGAACCTGACCGGTATCATGTGCGACAACCAAATCTTCCAATCCATCATTATCGAGATCGACAAATACTCCTTGAAAAGTATTGTGTTTGTAATAAAGACCAGATGTCTCAGTTATATCGGTAAAAGTATTGTCACCATTATTTAGCAACATCGCACTGGTACCACCATAGCCTTCCTTGTTAAAAATATTTTGTCCTTCAACCAGATCGAGTCTGATATAACCAGAGACAAACATATCAAAATGACCATCTCGATTAATATCGGCAATGGCAACAGATAATGGGGTTGTATCTTCACTAATTGGTGCATCAAGTTTCTCTGTTGAAAAACTACCATTGCTATTCTTGTGCAACCAGATACCTGATTCACGAGCAATAATTAAATCTGAATAACCATTATTATCAATATCCATAACAACCGAACCCAGCGTTGCGTCATTATCTTGTTTTTCCAATCCGGTTTGATCACTGATATCGACAAACTGGTTCTGTTCAAAATGAAATACCGCATCGGCCTGGTTATATCCGCCACCCAGAAATAATTCTTCAACGCCATCATTATCAATATCGATCACAGCGCTTGCCATAAACGGTAATGACTTATCTTCTTCATGAGCCTGAGTAAAATCAATTTCAACTTCAGAAAAACCAGGTATCGCCAACCCTTCTGTTGAAACTTCATAATCAACTTGTCGATCTATAATGCTCTTGATTGAAAGCATAATGAATAACAATAAAATTATTATTGGGATAACACGCGACAAGATTTTAAAAAGAGTTTTCATATTTATATTACCTAGACTATAAAATTTAATTAAACCTTTAGGGCTTGTTTGATTGAAATACTAAAAAAGATAAAGAATGCAACATTTAATGCGATTGGCAATGGGTACTTCCCTATTTCTGGAGAAACAGCAAATACAATAAAACTGCCTATAATAAGTACTATCGGATTAAATACTGCAACCCAACGTGGATAATGACTTTTACCGGTGAGCACCAAACCAATAAATATTAATGATAATACTAATGTCGTTATACGTATGACTGTTAATAAGGTTTCATAGCGAAACTGGTATAGCTCGATTAACATTTGAATCTGGCTTGTATCCGTCATGTTTGCCAATGTACCAATACTGGCGCGTGAACCTATCCATATTGCTCCGACAACAAACCCATAAGCTGAAATCAGAAATGCTGCCATCGCCCATGACTTATTTGCCGGCTTCAACATTAAATAGATATGCCAGCAACCGACTAGATATAATGGCGCAGACAAGACACCAATAAAGTGGCCTTTACTCAGAACACTATTTGATGTGCCACTCATAAAATCATAATTAATCTCAGAATAGCGTGCTAAGTCATCAAAATTTAAAAAAAACTCCCCCGCGCCAACTAAGATAGAGGCCAGTAAACCAATAATTCCAGTCAACACCAGTGGTGATTTCAAATCACATTTAATCATAATTTTATTTTACAACACTTTAATTTAAATAAAACAAACAACAATATTAGGCACTACTTATCTTTAAACAAAGCTAAGTATTTCATTCGGCTTTAATTATTAGCCATTGACCTATGATGCTTTTTATTCTCATTTAGTTACAAATAAATCAATAATATTTCAATTTTTTTTTGTTTCTTGTCAGCATGACTATCTCAATATCAAAACTCTAACAGCCTGAGAAGACATTATCTAACTGTATTAGTTACATTTACGAATCATCTAATAATTTATTTAATAATGTGTGAATGTAACTTTTCTAAAAGACATTTCATCTAATTCTATCTAAGGGCAATTCTTTATTTTTACAAACATAAATTGTTAAACCTAAAAACATGGATAAACCTACATGACAATTATTTGTGAAAGTATGCCAAAGTGTATTTTATGCCATCTCACTAAAGGGATTTTTGCTGGATTCGTTGCAACAATTATAATATCCATCATTATGATCATTAAGAAGGTCAGCGGTTTTATCCCAGAACTCGACCCTATACATATGCTCAGCATTACTGTAAGTCAGAGAACGGTGTTGCCTGAAACAGTCTTAGTAGGATGGGCTATGCATTTTTTTATAGGCACTGTTATATGGGGTGGTAGTTTTGCTTTTTTTAATCAATTACTCCCTGGCAAACAACAAATAATAAAGGGATTAGTGTTAGGCGTAATTGCCTGGTTATTAATGATGTTTGCTGTAATGCCAGTTAATGGTACTGGATTATTTGGCTTGAATATTGGTGTAGTGGTGCCAATTGTGACGCTAATGCTACACCTGATTTACGGCGCTGTACTCGGTGGAATATTTTACCGATTAACAGGAAACTAATACTTGAGAAAACAATAGTTTTTTTAACGAATTATTTTTTATTGCTTTTTGTAGCCCTTATAATTGCTTCAAGCAACTCATCAGGGACATTTCCCGCAGCTTCATCATCAGGATTTTCAAATACTGTTTTTCCCAATGCAATTGTATTTTTATATTCCTGAAAATATTTTGAGCAGTCAGGACACATTAATAAATGTAATCGAAATTGCAATGTCTTCCAAAAACCTAAGCGTCTTTCAAGATAATCCATAAGGAATTCTTCTACCTGTCGACAGGTCAAGTTAGCATGCATGATTTTTGCAATATATTTCACGCTTACTCACCCTCCTCTCTTAATACAGGTATAAGGATATTTCTTAATGCCAGTCGCGCTCTATGTAAACGAACCTTAACGTTTTGTTCAGTAACACCCATTTTTTCGGCAACCTCTTTAGTAGTGTAGCCCTCAATATCACGAAGCAACAAGGTAATACGAAAAGTATCTGGTAATTTATCAATGGCTAATCTAACTTGTGTCCTTACTTCTTCTGATTCTTGCAAAACATCAAGACTGATGGGGTTTCCATTATAAGACTGGCTATACATTCCCATTTCATCGAAATCTTGCATTAAATTGTCAATTGATTCTTCTTTTCTTGATTTCTTTTTTCTTAGGAGCATTAATGCTTCATTAACGACTATTCGACGTAACCAGCCAGCAAAGCTGCCCTTTCCTTCAAAATCATCAATCTTATTGATCGCTTTAATCAAAGCTTCCTGTACACAATCATTTGCAATAGAGGGGTCGTTCAGTATACGACGAGCAAGACAATTCAATTTTTCCCAATAGGTAACTAGCAGTTTTTTATAACTGTCCTCATCACCATTTCTTATCCCCTCAACTAATAATTTTTCCGGATCTAGGGAAGACATGTCAATTCGTTATTAATATTAAGATAAGATTCAATTTTTGTAACGCATGTGAGGAAATAAAATCACATCGCGAATGGTAGGAGAGTCAGTCAGAAACATTACCAACCGATCTATACCGATACCTTCACCTGCGGTTGGCGGCATGCCATATTCCAATGCAGTGATATAGTCCTCATCAAAATGCATCGCTTCAGTATCACCCGCTTCTTTTTCCTCAACTTGCTTACGAAAACGTTCTGCTTGATCTTCAGGATCATTTAACTCTGAGAAGCCATTGGCAATCTCACGACCGCCAATAAAGAATTCAAATCGATCCGTCACGAACGGATCGTCATCATTTTTACGAGCAAGTGGAGACACTTCAGTCGGATATTGGGTAATAAAAGTCGGCGCTAATAATTTTGCTTCAACAGTTTTTTCAAAAATTTCAATCTGGATTTTTCCTAAACCATAGCTGTCTTCAATAGGTATATCTAATTTTTCAGCTATCGGTCGAATAGTATCCATCGATTGCAGATTATCAGCATTAATTGATTCATTAAATTTTAAAATAGATTCTACAACGGTCATGCGTTCAAAACTTTGATCTAAATTATAAGTCTCGCCTTGATAAGTTATTTCATTACTGCCAAAAAGTTCTGTCGTCATCTTACGTAACATATCTTCAGTCAGGTTCATTAGATCTTCATAATCTGAATACGCCTGATAAAATTCAAGCATGGTAAATTCCGGGTTATGTCTTGGCGATAAACCTTCGTTACGAAAGCTTCGGTTTATTTCAAAGACTTTTTCAAAGCCACCAACAACTAAACGTTTTAAATATAACTCAGGAGCGATACGTAAAAAGAGTTCCATATCAAGACTATTATGATGAGTTGTAAACGGACGAGCAGTAGCTCCGCCAGGAATAACGTGCATCATGGGTGTTTCTACTTCCAGATAGTTTTCATTCTTCAAGTAAGAACGAATGAATTCGATAACCTGTGATCGGATCTTAAACGTATTACGCGTTTCTTCATTCATTATCAGGTCAACATAACGTTGGCGATATCGTGTTTCCTGATCTGTTAGACCATGAAATTTTTCCGGTAATGGTTGTAATGATTTTGTTAGTAACGCTATTGAATCGACATGAATACTTAATTCACCTTTATTTGTCTTCATCACCGTGCCCGTAGCACCGATGATGTCACCTACATCCCATTTCTTAAATCCAGTGTTATAAACTCCTTCAGGTAAATCATCACGTCTAACATAAAGTTGAATCTTGCCGGTCATATCTTGCATATGCGCGAATGAAGCCTTACCCATAATTCGCCGACTCATCATGCGTCCAGCAACAGCAACTTTTACTTGCTCCTGTTCAAGTTCTTCCTTTGATTTGTCACCGTGTGTTTTTTGTAAGTCTGCTGCAAGTGAATCACGTTTAAAATCATTTTTAAAAGCATTACCTTGTTCGCGTAACTCTTGTAGATGTTGGCGACGCTGTGCGATTAGATCGTTTTCGGTTTGGTTTTCGTTTTCTTCACTCATAAGCTTTTATGCTATGCTCGCTCTATATTAATGTATTAGTCGATATTAACAGATATGGGGCATTTTCTGGGTATAAATATTACAATCCACTTTTCAAACTGGCTTCGATAAAACGATCCAAATCGCCATCAAGCACCGCCTGCGTATTGCCTGTTTCCACACCTGTCCTTAGATCCTTTATCCTTGATTGATCGAGAACATAAGATCGTATCTGACTACCCCAACCTATGTCCGCTTTTGAATCTTCCCTATCCTGTTTTTCTGAATTCAACTTCTGCATTTCAAATTCATATAATTTTGCTCGTAATTGTTTCATCGCATGATCTTTATTCTTGTGTTGCGAACGATCATTCTGACATTGTGCAACAATACCTGTCGGTATATGAGTTAATCTGACAGCCGAGTCTGTTTTATTGACGTGTTGTCCGCCAGCGCCACTAGCTCGATACGTATCTATGCGTAAATCTGCCGGATTGATATCAATTTCAATATTGTCATCAACTTCAGGAGATACAAAGACAGAAGAAAATGAAGTGTGTCGACGATTTCCAGAATCAAAGGGTGACTTTCTAACTAAACGATGCACACCTGTTTCAGTACGTAACCAGCCAAATGCATAATCACCGGTATATTGAATAGTGGCACTTTTTATCCCGGCTACATCACCAGCAGACACTTCTATCAGTTCTGTTTTAAAACCATGCTGTTCACCCCAACGTAAATACATGCGTAGTAACATGTCTGCCCAATCTTGCGCTTCCGTTCCGCCGGAGCCGGATTGAATATCGAGAAAAGCATTATTGGCATCCATTTCGCCAGAAAACATACGTCGGAATTCCAATTTAGCGAGATGCTGTTCATTAACTTCGAGATCATCCGACACGGCTGAAACTGTGTCTTCATCGTCTTCTTCTGCGGCAAGTTTTAATAAATCGACAGAATCAGAAAGAGATTCTTCTAATGTGTCTACTGTATTAACTACGTTTTCTAATTCAACACGCTCTTTACCGAGCTGCTGTGCTTGTTCGGGATTATTCCATACATCCGGTTGCTCAAGTTCTCGTAATACCTCTACCAGTCGTTCCGACTTTTGATCGTATTCAAAGATACCCCCTTAGCGACTTAACACGCTCCTGCATATCGGTAATTTTACTAAGAAGTGGACTGATTTCTAGCATTATAATGAGCCTGATAAATAAAAGATGCGCATTCTACTATAGGCAAAGGCGGCATGATAGCCATGGAGAGAGCAACAATAAAAAAAGGATAAAAGCTTAATTTAAGCAGAATGGGCAAGTCGAATATGAGAAACGTCTGAATTCTTAATGAGGAATTGAACAAACTCCTCAGCAGGTACAGGTTTACCGGTAAAGTAGCCTTGAACTTCATTGCACCCATTCGTAGTCAAATATTCAAGTTGTTCGGCAGTTTCTACACCTTCAGCAATAACATTTAACCTTAAACTTTTCGCCATCGCAATAATAGCAGACACAATAGCAGCATCATCCGAATCGACCATCAAATCTCGGACAAATGATTGATCGATCTTTAATGTATCTAATGGAATCTTTTTCAAGTAACTTAATGATGAATAGCCCGTTCCGAAATCATCTATAGAGATGTGTATACCCCATTTCTTCAAATCATTTAATATCTCTGTACCTTTCTGTACATCTTCGACTAAGGCGCCTTCTGTGATTTCCAACTCAACATATTTTGGCGCTAAATCTGAACAAATAATTTTATTAAATATTCGCTGAACAATATCCTCCTGAGAAAATTGTTTTGGCGAGAGATTAATTGCAATTCTTATTGGTTTAAAGCCTTGCTGCTGCCATTCCGAATTCTGTTTACACGCTTCTTGTAAAACCCAATCTGTAATAGCAGCTATACAACCTGTTTCTTCAGCTAAAGGTATAAATACAGCTGGGGAGATCATGCCTTTTTCTGGATCTTTCCATCTAATCAATGCTTCCGCACCAATAGCTTCATGCGTATGTACATTAAATTTAGGTTGGTAATATAATATAAACTCTTCGTTTTTTATCGCCCGCCTTAATTTTGTCTCAAGATCCATTTTCTCAATTAAATCTATATTCATATCCGTTTTATAGAAACGATAACAGTTACGTCCATTATCTTTCGCTTCGTACATGGCACTATCCGCATTTACAAATAAATGAACTGCATTAGTATCATCAATAGGATAGATCGTTATGCCAATACTAGGTGTCATAAAAATATCGTGCCCATTAATATCAAAATGCTCTTTCATCAAATTTAATATTTTTTCCGAAACCACATTCACATCATCAATATTTCTTATGTCTTCTAAGACAATAGTAAATTCATCGCCGCCAAGTCTCGCAATAGTATCGCCTTCTCTGGTGCATGTTTTTAATCTTTCCGCGACCTGAATTAATAATCTATCTCCTGCATCATGCCCTAAACTATCATTTACTTTTTTAAATCTATCAAGATCAATAACGAGTAATGCAACCAAGGTTTCAAATCGATCAGCGCGAATTAGTGCTCTGTCTAATCGTTCTCGAAATAATAATCGGTTCGCTAAACCAGTCAAATTATCGTAACTTGCAAGATAACTGAGTTTTTGTTGGATACGCTTACGCTCAATAGCGTAATCAATAGCTCGACTAATTAGATGTCCATCGCCTTGCCCCTTAACTAAATAATCTTGCGCTCCACTTTGTACAACTTGCAAAGCTAGTTCTTCACTGTCTTGACCATTTAAAACGATGATGGGGATAGACTCATTATGATTTTGAATTTGAGTTACTATATTTATCCCATCTGCATCAGGAAGATTTAAATCTGTTAGAACAGCATCAAAATCATCATTTGTTAATAACGTTATTCCTGCTTTTAGAGTTTCAGTTGATATTAATTTATAACGACCCGGAGACGAAGTATCTAATAGGTCTTTTAGTAGACGGGTATCACCATCATTATCTTCAATTAATAAAACTTTTGTCTTCATAGGATTTATAACTTAATACTTATGACATTACAGCTCGTTGCTGCAGTCTCAATGGTAGTTGTTGCTTATAAAGAATATCTGTTAAATCACTTGCAGTGACT
Organism: Gammaproteobacteria bacterium; assembly: GCA_021773245.1. Taxonomy (GTDB): domain Bacteria; phylum Pseudomonadota; class Gammaproteobacteria; order Eutrophobiales; family Eutrophobiaceae; genus UBA7359. The sequence goes on from JAJFKK010000048.1 coordinate 8,685, forward strand.
GGTGGACTGAAATAAAAGCCCTGAATTTCATTAATTTGTTTGTCTTGTAAGAATTTTAATTGTTCGGATGTTTCTACCCCTTCGGCAACAACGTTGATTTCTAACTCTTTCGCAAGACTGATCATAGCTGTGGTAATTGCTGCTTCAGAACCTTTTTCAGTAACGTGCTGAATAAAAGATTGATCTATTTTTAAGGTATCAAAGAGGAATGTTTTTAAGTAGCTGAATGAATTATATCCCGTGCCAAAATCATCAATTGCAATAGTGATCCCCATCGCTTTTAGATTATCTAAAATATATTGTGTTCTTTCCGTATTTTTAATTAATAAACTTTCTGTCAGTTCAAGCTCAAGACAACTAGGATTTATCCCTGTATCAGATAAAATTGTTTCTACTGTATGACTAAAATCCTGTTCTATTAATTCTCTACCCGAAAGGTTCACAGCAACCTTTCCTATGTTTAGACCAGCATTTTGCCATTGCACATGTTGTTTGCAGGCACTTTCTAATACCCACTTTCCTACTTCAGAAATTAATCCATTTTTTTCAAGTAAGGGAATAAATTCTGCTGGAGGGAGCAACCCTTTTTGCGGATGCTGCCACCGTATTAGTGCTTCACTTCCAGATATCATGCCACTATTTGAATCAAATTGTGGTTGGTAATGTAAGACAAACTCCTCTTCCTCAATAGCTTTCCTTAATTTAGTATCCGTATTTACCTGATTTAGAGCCTGCCAATCCATCTCATTAGTATAAAAATGATATTGATTGCGACCATTTGATTTTGATTTGTATAGGGCAACATCTGCATTGTTAATGACCGTATCAACATCTTTACCACAATGAGGATAAAAGGCGATGCCAACACTACAACCAATATGCAGTACATGTTCTTTAATATTAAACTGCTCACCGACCCTTTCGATGATCTTTTCTGCAATAGCGGAAGCATTATAAGTTTCGTTTACACCTTCTAATATAATGGCAAATGCATCACCACCAATTCTCGCTACAGTATCTACCTCTCTCACACTATCCAACAATCGTTTAGAAACATTCTTGAGTAACATATCACCGACACCATGACCTAATGCATCATTAATCGATTTAAAATGGTCAAGATCAAGATATAAAACGGCGATAGACTCATTCCTTCTTTCCGCACAGCTAATGGCATGTTCAAGCCGTATTCTAAATAGTTCACGATTTGCCAAGCCAGTTAATTGATCGTGATTGGCCATATGCGTTATTTGTTCTTGCAGATTTTTTCGTTCTATTGAATAAGACAATGCTCGCGACAATTGTGCCTCATCTATTTGTCCTTTTATCAGGTAATCTTGTGCCCCGGCTTTAAGCGCAGTCAGTGCAAAATTGTCATCTTTGCACCCAGTCATGACGACAATAGGCAAAGAAGGCACGCGGGATTTTAACCGAGTAATATTTTCAAGACCTTCTCCATCAGGTAAAGACATCTCTAACAACACTACATCAATACTCTCTTTAGTCACCGTCTCAATTGCATCTGCCATAGTCGTGTTGCAGATAAGTCGAAACAGCGTGTTCTCTGAATGGCTGAGCATGATCTCAACCAATCGAACATCGCCTGGATTGTCTTCAACTAGAAGAATATTTTTCGCTATTTTCCTTTGCATCCTGAAGTTTCCTAACTATCGATTACTAAAATATGGTTTTTAATTTAACTTCAATGATTTTAACATCCTATTATCCTCATAGGAGTTATCGGTAAAGTTACGGTGAACTTTAGTAATTTAGTAGGATATTGAGAAAATTATTTACGAGCGAAAGGCTCAGTAATTCTAATAATCACATGGCAATTGAAATGTAAATACAGGAAAAATAATAGCTCGCAGGCTAATTAGATGACTCTTCTTTATTATCGAAATTCTGTTTTAATTGCGCAATTAATAGTACTGCTTCGTCAGAATTGCTTTCGAATTGACTGAATGCTAAATCGACCATGTTCAGTGTATTAATAAAATTAGTATCCGAAACGATATTGGCATAACCCAACAAATCTTTATTAAAACTATGCCATTGTTCAAAGCCAGTTCTAAATTTGATTAATGTTTCAAAATCTGTGTTATCAGCTATGGATTCCAATTTATGGTAGTGAAGTAGGTAATCAGATACTTGATCCGATAAACGCCATAGCGATTGCCTTACTTCATCCTGATTACTGGCATGCAAAATCATTAATTGTGTTTGTGACATTAATAACATTTCATTATGCATTTGATAAACAAGAACAGATTTTTGATTCAATAATTGACTACTAACCAGTAATTTTTTTAATTGCTGTTGATGAAAACTATTAATAGCTAGAACACACAACGTCAATAAAATGAACAAACCAGTCCATTTCATCATTTTCCCGATATAACTGTCTCGGTTTACCGTTAATCGCATCGTATTCATATATTCCTTAGCTGCATAAATCCTTATTTCTTTATGAAAAAAATGCAAAATAAAGGCCAAGTATGTGAAATACGGCTAACGCACTAATAAATTAAGATTATTAAGAGGAAAATTGTTAATGAGATATGACTCAAGACCCTAAACTGGATCACCCAGTTAAATAACTGGACTTGGTCAATATCTTCTATTTAGAGGGGTTCGATATGTTCGATTAACAACTGAAGTTGGCTGTTACCGCGAAATTCATTAATTCCAAGACGGTATGCTGAGTGGACTTTTTCACAGACATCAGGCCAATCTTCATCCGTAATATTAAAAGCAATACCGTCAAATACTCGATTATTACCTTCTATTTGCAACCTAAGTTTAAGATGATTGGCTCCGACAATACGCTTCTCAATTATTTTAAATTGACCTTCAAATACAGGCTCTGGAAATAATTGTCCCCACGGACCCGCTGCCTGAATTTCTTTTGCTAAATGCATAGTCAAATCATTAACCGTTAATTCTCCATCCACCATGCATTCATCCTGCATTTGGTCCAAACATATATGTTGTTTTAATGTTTCTATAAAACCCGTTGCGAATTTTTCGAAGTCGGATTCATTGATCGTTAATCCGGCAGCCATCGCATGTCCACCAAAAGTCAGTATTAAATCAGGATATATACGAGTCATGTCTTCTAATAAATCTCGAATATGTAAACCATTGATTGAGCGAGCAGAACCTTTAATGGTTGCGTTTTCATCATTACTATCTTTAGCAAAGGCAATCACCGGACGATTAAATTTTTCTTTTACTTTTGCTGCCAATATACCGATAACGCCTTGATGCCAATCAGGTTCATACAAACATAAACCCGCCGGAACTTCTTCTGAAGTATTTTGCAAGTAATCATCTAATACCAACATGGCCTTCTCTTGCATCTCATCCTGTATTTCTCGTCGTTCTTTATTAAGATCATTCAACTGATTTGCCATTTCTTTTGCCTTTTCAAAATCATCAGTCAATAAACATTCAATACCTAACGACATATCTGTTAAACGACCTGCCGCATTTAATTTAGGTGCAATAGAAAAACCAAGATCACTTGCACTTAACGTCGCTAATGATCTCCCTGATTGATTTAAAATCGCAGAGATACCTGCAATTGTTTTATTCTGTTTAATCAATTTTAAACCATGGGAAACCAAGGTTCGATTATTTCTATCTAATGGCACAACATCAGCAACCGTACCTAATGCCACAATATCGAGTAGCTTAGCCAAATTTGGCATGGGGATTTCTTGTTTATCAAACCAGCCCTCTTCTCGTAACTTTGCACGTAATGCTAATAAAATATAAAAAACTACACCGACGCCAGCCAGATTCTTGCTAGGAAATTGATCATCTACTAACTGTGGGTTAACAATCGCATCTGCATCAGGTAACAAATCTCCAGGTAAATGGTGATCGGTAATTAACACCTTCACACCATTTTCTTTTGCTCGTTTCACTCCATCGATGCTAGATATACCATTATCCACGGTAATCAATAAATCAGGTTCATAATCTAGTGCAACGTCAACGATTTCAGGCGTTAAACCATATCCATATTCAAATCGATTAGGCACAACATAAACGATATCGGTAAAACCCATCATCGTTAGTCCACGTATTGCTAACGCACAACTCGTCGCACCGTCTGCATCAAAATCAGCAACAATTAAAATTCGCTTATTTTCTTCTAATGCTTCTTGCAATAACAAAACAGCATTGTCTATATTACTTAAATTTTTAAAAGGCAATAATGAAGCCAAAGAATAATCAAGTTCATCACTTGATTGAATATTTCTGGCAGCGTAGACACGTCTTAAAACAGGATGAAGTGACTTTGGAAGGTTGATATCACCAGGAATATGACGATGAATTATTGTTTTGTTATTCACTGAATTAATTATTTTTAAAGGAATGAATGTTCTTCTTTTTTTTCCATATTTTATATCGACAAGCGCTATCTATTGTCACCGAATTTACATCTGTTCTAATTGTTAACTTATCAATTTGCTTATTTTTTAGTGAATGTAGCAATGGTACAAACCAGTTTGATTCAGTAGATAACAAGGCTTCAATCCAACCTTCAAGATCATGGTAGTAACAAAATTTTTGAAATGAATTTAGTACGATAAGACCATTGTAACTTAAACCTTTATCTTTGAGAGCAGTATAACTTTCTGGTAAATATTCAAATGGTGTTGCTGCAACCATCGATAAGCCTTTAGCCAAAATTTCATCACTGACGACAAAAGACCAATGTCGATCAATTATTTTCGGTAATTCACCATATCCCCAAAACCAAACACTGTTAATGGGTAACTGTTTTTCCTGTTCTCGCCTTTTGTTGACATCGGAATTATGTAAGGTCATTTGTATATCGTTCATTAATTGTATGACGTTTATTCGATCATCTCCCGTCGGCATAAAGGGAAGAATATCTTTACCGACAATAGAATCAATCGGTACCGTCCTTATTTCATAATCCTCATTTACACGTAAATACCATCGAGTTGGGGCGGGCACTTCAATACTTATTCCATAAGGTTCAAATAACAAATTAATATCAGCAGCTAATGCTAATGCATCCCGTTGATTCAAAGTAAATCGATTATTATCAATCAAGATTAAACCATCACGATCAGCACTCACATGAACAGGATCAGCACGTAACCATAATCCTTCCGGGTGTTGATTATCATCACTTAATCGTGAAATAGCCGCGACAGGATGATCTCTCTGTTGTGAAGATAGACCGAATAACTCACACAAGGTATAGCTTGGAGATATTTGCTTAATTGAATGACATATACCTCTGCTAAGAAACCAATCCAAGGCTGGTAAGCTAGGTAAGTCATCAGGGTGAATTGCGATATCGGGCCCGAATAAACCGGGAATAAAAACAGTCAAACTACGCATCGATGATCATCCTGTTCAGTAGAGACATGATGAAAACTATTATGCCATATAAGAAAATTAATTATGGCTTTGCTAAATGATAATTCAAGTAGTTAAGACAAGTTATCTAGTATCGCTGCTTTAACCTGTTCCAGTTCAGCATCAACTTTTATAACAGGTCCGGTACTTTGTTTAATCGCAGTATCAGGATCTTTAAGACCATGACCTGTTAAAGTACAAACAACACAACTACCTTCTGTAATTTTTCCTGAATTAATATCACGCATGGCACCGGCTAATGAAGTTGCCGAAGCAGGTTCACAAAAGATCCCTTCTTTTTCTGCTAATAATTTTTGTGCTGCTAATATTTCTTCATCTGAACATTCATCAAACCAACCACCAGATTCTTCTTTGACCTTCCATGCGTAATCCCAAGATTGCGGATGACCAATTCTAATTGCTGTTGCAACCGTCTCTGGATTATCAACCATTTCGCCACGCATAAAAGGCGCAGAACCATCCGCCTGATAACCAACCATTTTAGGACGCGAATTAACAATGGCTTCTTTTGCAAATTTACAATCACCATCACAATAAGCACAAGACTCCGTAACCTTATCTCCAACGGAACATGCGTATTCACTATAACCGATCCAATGTGCCGTAATATTTCCGGCATTCCCCACTGGTAAACAATGAAAGTCTGGTGCTCGGCCTAATTCTTCAACAATTTCAAACGCTGCTGTTTTTTGACCTTGCAATCGATACGGATTAATTGAATTTACAATTGTTACTGGTGCATGCTCTGCAACTTCTTTTACTAATCGCATACCATCATCAAAGTTACCTTTAATTTGTAAGATAACGGCACCTTCCATCATTGCTTGTGCCAATTTACCTTGTGCAATTTTACCATCTGGAATTAATACGAATGCTGTTATTCCTGCTCTAGCGGCATACGCTGCCGCAGAAGCAGAGGTATTACCTGTTGAAGCACAAATGATTGCCTTTGCTCCATCTTCAACTGCTTTAGTTACCGCCATGGTCATACCACGATCTTTAAAAGAACCGGTTGGATTTAAGCCTTCATACTTAACGTAAAGATCAACTTTTTTATTCAACAAGTCAGGAATGTTTTCTAATTTAATTAGAGGTGTATTACCTTCTCCAAGACTAATCAAGCGTGTGTTTTCGCTGACCGGTAGTCGATCACGATAATTTGCAATTAATCCTGTGTAACGAGTACGAAACGTCATTTTATATTTACCCTAAAGTTTCCATTCTGATGCGCATAACTTCACCATCGATTGCATCTAAACTTTCAATCTTGGTTATAGCATCATTCATATTCTTTTCTTTAATTCGTTGTGTAAGAAATATTATCGGTACGTGTTTAGCATCTTCTGCTGGCTCTTTTTGTAATATTGCTTCGATACTGATTCCGGAATCACCGAGTATTTCTGTAATATCAGCTAGTACACCTGGTTTATCAATCGCATGAATACGTAGGTAGTACGCTGTTTCCGTTTCTTCCATCGGTAAAATTTTGATATCTGCTAATGCATCAGGTTGAAACGCAAGATGCGGCACACGATTTTCTGGATCTGTTGTTAAGGCACGTACTATATCAACAAGATCAGCAACAACAGCAGACGCTGTTGGTTCAGCTCCAGCACCGGCACCATAATATAATGTGGGACCAACAGCATCACTATTAACCAGCACAGCATTCATGACACCATCGACATTAGCGATCAAACGTCGTTCAGGAATTAAAGTCGGATGAACACGTTGTTCTACACCGGCTTCTGTCTTTCGAGTAATCCCTAAATGTTTAATACGATAGCCAAGTTCACCCGCATACAAAACATCTTGCTGTTCAATTTTACCTATACCTTCTGTATACGTTTTATCAAACTGCAATGGCATACCAAAAGCTATTGAACCAAGAATTGTTAATTTATGTGCCGCATCAATACCTTCAACATCAAAAGTAGGATCAGCTTCTGCATAACCCAAGGCTTGTGCTTCTTTTAAGACGTCTTCAAAGTCACGTCCCTTATCACGCATTTCGGTAAGAATATAATTTCCCGTACCATTAATAATACCGGCAATCCATTCAATTTGATTTGCAGCTAAGCCTTCACGAACAGCTTTGATGATAGGAATACCACCTGCGACACCAGCTTCAAACGCAACAGTAACTCCCATCGCCTGTGCTGCAGCAAAAATTTCATTACCATGTAATGCTATCAATGCTTTGTTTGCGGTAACAACATGTTTTCCATTTTCAATCGCCTTTAATACTAATTCGCGTGCAGGTGAATAACCGCCAATTAATTCAATAACGATATCAACATCAGGATCTTCGACGACTACAAAAGCATCATCAGAAATCTTTTCAATTTGATCCAAGCCTTGAATTAAATCAGGATCGTAATCTATTGCTGCGGCATGCGTAATCTTAATACCACGACCAGCACGACGTGCTATCTCGTTTGCATTACGTGTTAGCACACTGACTGTTCCACCACCAACAGTACCTAAACCTAATAATCCTATTTTTACTGGTTCCAAAATTAACTCCAAATTCTTTTTAAAGTAATAATTCTAATTATTCGGTATTTTCTTTAAGCTCATCTTCTCGAAACATTGCACGTATAGAACGTATCGCTTGTCGAGTACGATGTTCATTTTCAATCAAGGCAATACGCACATAATCATCACCATAACTACCAAAACCAATACCCGGTGATACCGCTACCTTTGCTTCCGTTAATAACTTCTTACAAAATTCTAGCGACCCCATTGCTTTATACTGTTCAGGTATTGGAGCCCAGACAAACATTGTTGCTTTTGGTTTTTCAACTTTCCAGCCGATAGAATTTAATCCATCGCATAAAACATCACGACGACTACAATACATATTTCGAATTTCAGCAACGCATTGTTGATCTTCTTCTAATGCCGTAATTGCAGCAATTTGTATTGGCGTAAACGTACCGTAATCCAAATAAGATTTAATTCTTGTAAGCGCCTTAACCAACGTTGGATTACCCACCATAAATCCAACGCGCCAACCGGGCATATTGTAACTTTTCGACATGGAAAAAAATTCCACAGCAATATCTTTTGCTCCAGGCACTTGTAATATTGAAGGTGCGGTATAACCATCAAAAACAATATCCGCATAGGCTAAATCTTGAACCACCCAAATCTGGTGTTCTTTAGCAATATCAATAATCTTTTTAAAAAAGTCCAAATCAACACACTGAGAAGTTGGGTTGCTTGGAAAATTAATCAATAGTAATTTTGGTTTCGGCCAATTATCACGAATGGATTTTTCTAATTCTTCAAAAAAATCAATGTCTGGCCCAATTGGCACATGACGCACGTCGGCTCCAGCTAGAACGAAACCATAGGGATGTATTGGATAAGCCGGATTCGGAACCAATACCGCATCACCACGATCAACAACTGCCATTGCCAGATGCGCCAAGCCTTCTTTTGATCCCAATGTCACTATCGCTTCTGACTCAGGATCGAGTTCCACTTCATATCTCGTCTTATACCAATTACAGATGGCACGCCGTAATCGAGGAATACCACGAGACATAGAATAGCCATGCGTATCATCACGCTGCGAGGCTTCAACCAACTTCTCAACAATATGTTTAGGTGTTGGCTGATCGGGATTTCCCATACCGAAATCAATAATATCCTCACCACGACGGCGAGCATCCATCTTCAATTCATTAACGATATTGAAGACATAGGGGGGCAATCGATTTATACGTGCGAATTCGTCGTTCACTTTTCGGCCTTAAAGCTATAAAAAACAGTGGAGTATACGTTATACCCAAGTAACCTCAAAATGCATATTCAGAGTTCATGCAGGAAGTCAGAGCAAGACACAGCGCACAGGAAATGGCATTCCCTTTTCAAGCGATGTAACGCCGCACTGGCTTCCTGCATGAACTCCCTTCGGACGAGCTTCAAATGCCCAACTCGGCTTTGGCTCCTACATCGCTCTACCTCCTGCATCCATACAGTCGTACAGCGTTATATATTGTTAGCATATGAATAACTATGCAAAAAATAAATGCCTTGTATTTAGGCATTTGAATTCCCGCTGAATTCTGTATTTTGAGGTTACCTGGGTATACACAATAATAACGTTACAGAACTGTTTAACAATTGATACTACCGTATAATTAAATGATGATAAATGTTGCAGCAGTACAAATGGTATCCACTGATACTGTTACTGAAAACCTCGAATTTGCCGAGAAACTCATTGCTGAAGCTGTTTCAAAGCAGGCCAAGTTGGTGACGTTACCAGAAAACTTTCCGTTAATGGCTAAGGAAGATTCTGAAAGGCTGGCAATTCAGGAAGCTTTTGCTTCAGGCCCCATTCAAACCTTTCTTTCAGAACAGGCAAAACAGCATCAAATTTATTTATTGGGTGGCACTATTCCTCTGAAATCCTCAAAACCAGATAAAGTCTTTCCTGCCAGCCTGCTTTTTGATCCAAAAGGCGAATGTATCGCTCATTATGACAAAATTCATCTTTTTGATGTTGTCGTCAATGAAGCTAATGATGAGTCATATCGAGAATCTGATGCTTTTCAGGCTGGAAATGAAATCGTTGTTGCGCCAACTGAAATAGGAAATATTGGTCTGTCGGTTTGTTATGACCTGCGTTTTCCAGAAATGTATCGAAAAATGCATGACGATGATGTTCAGATCATTACTGTACCTTCTGCATTTACCGCAACCACTGGAGAAGCACATTGGGAATCTTTACTTAAAACACGAGCTATTGAGAACTTGTCTTATGTCATAGCCTCTAACCAAGGGGGAACACATGTAAATAAGCGCGAAACCTGGGGACATAGTATGATAGTCGACCCTTGGGGTACGGTACTAGCAAGTGTAGAAAAAGGTGCTGGTGTTGCCATTGCAGAAATTGATCTTGAGAAACAAGGTACTTTGCGAAAAATGTTCCCGACTCTATCGCATATGAAAATAGGCATATGAAAATTCGTATGTGAAACTAACACTGAAATTAAAATAAAACACTGGAATAAATTATAGAGATGACTAAGGCATTAGAAACAGCACAGGATATCTTGCTCAATAATCGTGGGCTTGAATTAAACGATGTTCAAAACACATTAGATCATCTCATGCTGCCATCCATTGATCAGGCTGATCTTTATTTTCAATCATCTCATTCTGAATCATGGGTATTAGAAGACGGTATTGTCAGGGAAGGTTCGCACAATATTGAACAAGGTGTCGGTGTCCGCGCTATTAGTGGTGAAAAAACTGGCTTTGCTTATTCCGACGAAATTGTATTACCGGCATTAACGCAAGCAGCAACAGCAGCACGTTCCATTGCTAGTCATGGAGACAATGGTCAATTGCAAACATGGCATAAAACAAGTTCTCCAATACTTTACAGTGATAACGATCCATTAAATTCAATATCGACAGAAGAAAAAGTTAGTTTATTAAAACAACTTGATCAAGCTGCACGACAAAAAGATCCGAGAGTAAAACAAGTCATGATCGGAATGACCGGCTCTCAATCGACTATTCTGGTTGCAAACAGTGAAGGACAATTAAGTGGCGATGTTAGACCTCTTGTCCGTTTAAATGTAAATGTGATTGTTGAAGAAGATGGAAAGATAGAAAAAGGTGGCTCTGGTGGTGGTGGCCGTTTTGGCTATGAATACTTTCTTAACGATGGCATGGCGATGTCATATGTTGAAGAAGCTATAGAACAAGCTTTAATTAATCTTAAATCAGATGCTGCTCCTGCAGGCACGATGTCTGTCGTACTAGGTCCCGGTTGGCCCGGCATTTTATTACATGAAGCGATTGGTCATGGTCTTGAAGGTGATTTTAATCGTAAAGAAACATCGGCATTTTCTGGTCGAATCGGTGAGCGTGTTGCTGCAGAAGAAATCACTGTAGTTGATGACGGCACTATTGAAAACCGTAGAGGTTCATTAAATGTTGATGATGAAGGCACTCCAACTTCGTCAACAACATTAATCGAACGCGGCATTCTAAAAGGTTATATGCAAGATAAACACAATGCGCGTTTAATGGGTGTAACACCTACAGGAAATGGCCGTCGTGAATCTTATGCTCATTTACCAATGCCAAGAATGACCAATACTTATATGCTTGGTGGAAACCGTGATCCAGAAGAGATCATTGCCTCGGTAGATAAAGGAATTTATGCCGTACAGTTTGGTGGCGGACAAGTTGATATCACCAACGGTAAATTTGTCTTCAGCGCCAGCCAGGCTTATAAAATTGAAAATGGAAAAATTACAACGCCAGTAAAAGGCGCAACGATAATTGGTAATGGCCCTGATGTCTTAACACGTGTCAGCATGGTTGGTAATGATATGGCACTGGATTCAGGTATAGGCACTTGTGGTAAAGACGGTCAATCTGTTCCAGTTGGTGTCGGACAACCTACTATACGAATAGATGAACTCACCGTTGGCGGCACTAGTACCTAATATCTTGTTCAGGCGAGACTAGAATCTTTTTATATTTATTTCAATTAAAGGTCTTGGTCGCTGAATACCATAGCCTTGAGCATAGTTAACACCTTTTTCTTTCTAAATCTTCAAAATAAATTCGTTTTCAAAGTCTTTAACAAAAGCACTTTAAGAACAATATTTAGTGCACACTTAATTAATCTCGGATAATGAATGTCGAGACCAACTCATTGAATCTCGGTATATTTCGAAAAGCCTCTCTTGGGGAATGTTGAGAAACTCTACTTTTTCGGGAAGTGATTGTTCACAAAATATACTGCATTCCAGCGCCAGTCCCATTTCACCTTCTCTAGATAGTAATGCTTTGTTTAAGTTTTCATCCAACGGCATTTTTATTAATACTTCATCCAGAGACTGATCGAGTATGGCATCAAGAATAGAAAACAGACCCACTATAAAAAAAGAATCTTTGTCCGGTAATCCTCTTTCATTAGCAATGAGTTCACACATCTTCGCACGAACTAAACCAACATGAATTAGCTCAGAAGATTTATTTGGATTTCCTGACATCGCTAACAAGCTCACCCAATTCTTCAAACGCTGAATACCTAAATAAACAACTGCTTGTTTAATAGAATTCATTTTGTTTTTCAATCCAAATGCAGCTGAGTTAACACATCGAAATAACTTATAGCTTAAAGTTGCATCTTGAGAAATTAACTTTTCTATTTCATCGACTTCTATATCTCGTTTTTGTATCTGCGAAAGTAATTGAAGCAATGAAATACTATCTGATGATATTGATTTTTGACTAATTATATCGGGTTTGGAAAAAAAATAGCCTTGGAAATAATCAAAGCCTTCTTCTTTAAGTTGATTATATTCCTCTTGAGTTTCAACTTTTTCTGCAAGGAACTTAATCTTATTACCATCAAACTTTTTAATCTGTTCTCTAATTTCATCAATGTTATGTTGCATAACATCAAATTTTATAATTTTTGCTAATTCAATTAACGGCATCCATTCATCAGAATAAGTAAAATCATCCAGAGCGATCGTATAACCAGCATCAACAAGTGTTTTAACTCCGGCAATCAGTTCTTCATCAACTTCAACCGTTTCCAGTATTTCTATAACAACTCTGTCAACGGGTAATAATTCAGCAATACCGTTTATCAGTAAGTCTTTAGTAAAATTAATATAGGCAGGGTTTTCTCCAATGATATCGTCCAAACCAATTTCTATAAGTGCATTATTGATAACCTGCGATGTTGCCTTATCACCATCACTACCATCATATGCACCGACATTCCCTGAACGAAACAACAACTCATAGCCAGCCACTTTAAGTTTTGAATCAAAAATAGGTTGTCGCCCGATAAATATTTTCGGTTTATCTTCTACAATTTTTTCTTGGGCAACACTCATATGTGGGTCTATCCTTTTATATAGGAATCCAAAATTAAGCTCAGTTGAACGGTTTCAGAATGTATGGAATATCCTTATTACTGCATTTATCGGAAATAAACCTATGATCTTTAACAGTTACTACTCAAAAAAACATTATTTCAGGCAAAAAAAAGGGCATCATAAAGATGCCCTTTTAAAACAACGAGTTATATCTACAAATTATTTATCTGCTTCGATATATAGAAAACCTAAACCACCTGAAACACCAATGCCTTTGCTTGATTCAAGTGCTAAAGGTTGCAAACTGAAGCTTGTTTCTCCAACACCAACCAGAGCTTTTGCACCAAGACCAACACCAGCAGCGGCTGATAATTCACCACCAACATATTTTCCCGCTAATGCATATGAACCTGCAGAGGTGTCTGAAGAAGCTGAAATAACGGTAAAACCAATTTGTTCATCTGACTTGAAACTCAGGTCAAGACCAAGACCAATACCTGTTTCACCTTTATATTTTTCAATAGTACCTGAATTATTAAATTCGCAAACAACGTCAGCCGTAGAACGAATTAACAAATTAACACGTGAACCCGGTACAACTGAACATTTCAGAACACCAATTTCCAAGCCATGTGTATCTGCAATAGCCGTTTGACAAAAACCAGCGACTAGAGCAATACAAAATAGATGTGAGATTCTTTTGATTGATTTATTCATGCCTTTATTTTTCCTTAATTTGAATGTCAAAACCCGATTAGTATATAAATTAAATATCATCCTTTACAGTGGCATATTTCACATTTTTGAAAAATTATTTATTAATTTTTCAAACTAGTCCAAGCAATGATGACACCAATTGCACTCATTATAGCTGCGAAAATGAACGTTTGCATAGACCCTACGTAATCCCAAAGATAGCCGCTAATCAGACTGCCCAACGCTAAACCAGCACCAAAGCTAACACTGCTATATAACGCTTGTCCCCGACCCTGATGAGGCCCCTTAAACTCTCGATGTATATATTGAATTGCGACTGCATGATAAACCCCAAAAGTTGCAGCATGAAGACATTGAGAAAATAACAAGATATAAACATTATCAACGAACCAGGCTATCAGTAACCAGCGCGCCGTTGCCAAAACCAGAACCAGAATCATAAGTCGTCGCAAACCGAACCGTCCAATAACCCGGTGCATAAAAATATATATAACTACCTCGGCAAATACGCCCAAGGCCCATGCTATGCCTATAAAGCTATTAGAATAATGGTGTTCTTCAAGGTAGATAGAAAAAAAAGTGTAATAAGCCCCATGTCCTGCCTGCACTAGAAAACAAACGATCATTAGTGAAATGATATGTGGCTTGAACAAGATTGAACGAAATGTTGAATCATTAGGCTCTTCATGAGAAGTAGTAATTTCAGGGAGAGTTAAACTATGTAACCAGACCAGCAACATCGAACCAATAATAATGGGTAGTAAATACTCTATTGGTTTTTGATCAAAAAATTGGCCTAAAGCGAGAACAGCAATAATAAAACTAATTGAACCCCAAATTCTGACTACCGTATAACTGTCGCTCTTTTCACCTAAATGAGACAAGGTAACGGCTTCAATCTGAGGTAAAGCTGCACTCCAAAATATTGAAAAGATAAAAAGAATAATAAAAAGTGACCAGAAATCCTGATAGAACAAAACTAATGAAAACGACAACATTGATAATAAAGATGTATGCCGAATAACCTGTATCCGTTTACCTGTGTGGTCGACTATCCAACCCCAAATAAAAGAAGAAAATATTTTAGTTACGACGACTATCGCAGACAAGATACCGATTGCCTCGGCAGTCATACCGATAGATTTAAGATAAAGCGACCAATACGGCATAAATGCGCCGATAGTCAAAAAGAACAGGAAATAAAAACCGGACAGTCGCCAGTAAGGCAAGCCGTCGACTTTAATCATATTTACTTATTACTTGCAGGGACTATGGGAGTTGCAGATTGAACGTCAGCATTCTGTGCACGATGACGAAGCAAGTGATCTATTAAGACCAACGCCAACATTGCTTCAGCAATTGGTGTAGCTCTTATACCAACACAGGGATCATGCCGACCTTTGGTGACAACTTCAGTTGCCTGACCTGACTTATCGATTGTATCTCCCGGCAAACGAATACTTGATGTTGGTTTCAATGCCATGCTAACTAAAATATCTTGTCCTGAAGAAATACCGCCCAAAATACCACCGGCATTATTTCCTACAAAACCTTCTGGCGTCATTTCATCACGATGTACCGTACCTTTCTGCTCGACTGATTGAAAACCGGCTCCAATCTCAACGGCTTTTGCCGCATTAATTCCCATCATTGCTTTAGCAATATCAGCATCTAATCGATCAAAAATAGGCTCACCTAAACCAACCGGCACATTCTCAGCAACAACATTAATTCGCGCACCAATAGATTCACCTTCTTTACGCAACGCATCCATATAATCATCTAATTCAGAAACACGATCCGGATCAGGACAAAAGAATGCATTATTTTCTACTTCATCCCAATCTTTATGCTCAATTTTTATAGAACCAATTTGCGAAAGGTAACCACGAATCACTATGCCAAATTTTTCTTTTAAATATTTTTTGGCAATGGCTCCTGCAGCAACACGCATACAAGTTTCACGCGCAGAAGCTCGACCACCACCACGATGATCACGAATTCCGTACTTTTGTTGATAAGTATAATCAGCGTGCCCAGGACGAAAGGTATCGACGATATTGCCGTAATCTTTCGACTTTTGATCTTCATTCTCGATCAGTAAACCAATCGGCGTACCTGTCGTCATTCCTTCAAACACGCCACCCATAATTTTGACTGTATCCGATTCTTTGCGTTGAGTGACATGACGTGACTTACCCGGTTTACGACGGTCGAGGTCATGCTGCATATCGGCTTCGCTTAACGCCATTCCCGGCGGGCATCCATCAATAATACAGACGTATCCCGGCCCATGGCTTTCGCCAGCACTAGTAACTGTGAATAATTTTCCAAATGTATTTCCTGACATGGTGCGCTATTGTATACGGGAACATCGAAGTCGTATACGGTTGAACTCTACCGTATTTAATAGTTCATAATATAAAGTAAGCACTATTAAATATTGATTAATATTGGATCAAGTATGAAACGAATAATATTTATTTCTTTATTTCTGATCTTGCCTTTCTCAATAAAGGCAGACGCCCTTAATATGAGTCTGGTAAATCTATCAGGTGTCGAAGAGCCATTAAATAATCATATAGGTAAGGGCAAATGGGTCGTCGTTAATACCTGGAGTCCGACATGCAGCGCCTGTGTACTTGAATTACCTCAAATCAGAACTTTCATCGAACGTAACCCCGACATACCTATGATAGGTATTACTCTCGACTTTCCAAGTTTTGGATATGGCAAGATGGATATCCTGCAAGAGTTCTTAAAAACAGAACCACTCGATTACCCTCTATTTCTAGCGGATATAGAACAGGCCTCGGAAGTCATCGGCCGATGGTTAGTCGGTATTCCATCAATGACCATCTTTCACCCCGATGGTCGAGCACTAGTAACATGGCCGGGGGTTGTGGAGATTGATGAAATAGAAAAGTTTATAGCTAATTATAAAGAGGAGAATGACCCTTTATCGGAAGGGTTTAAATAATTCATTTTTGATTCTGAATCATTTCAACGTTGCTTTTCCTTTTCATAAACATTAATAAACCCACTTTCATTTGGCATTTTCACTTTAGGTAAAGATTCTGAATTCATCACGTCGTTCTTAGCAATCAAATTATTCAAATATAAAAGATAAGCTGTTACTGAATAGACTTCATTATCATTTAATGAACTCGGTGCGGTCATTGGCATTGAACGGCGTATAACATCAAACACCGTTGTTGCATAAGGCCAGTATGTCCCAATTGTTTGTTCTGGATATTCACTGGTTAAACCCATCTGTGCACCAGCCAATTGATCGGCTGTTTCACCTAAACCATTTTCTCCATGACAGACTATGCATTGTTGTTGATAAATTTTCTCACCTTCTTCGACACTACCCTCGCCTTTAGGTAAACCTTCACCGTCGGGAAAAACACTAATCTCCCATCCGGTAATTTCTTCAGGCGATACTGATTTACCAAGGTCAGGACCTTTCTTACTCTCAGCAAATAGCGAGCTAGTCCCAGCCGCTATCAATACTGTTATTAGAATCAGTTGTTTCATTTTCATCTTTGTCATAAACATGTGATACGAAACCATCACTATCAATATGCCAGTTAGTTATTGCGTTATAGTGAAAAAATCCATGTCGGCCACGTTCTGCTACCAGTTCACTACGTTCAGGTTGCACATAACCTGTTTCATCAATCGCACGACTTTTTATCGTTGCTGGTTTTCCATTCCAATTCCAGGGCAATCGAAATCGTGTAAAAGATCGATCTAATACTGGTTCTTGTAATTCTGCTTGTGCCCAGGTCTTTCCATTATCAGCAGAGACATCGACTTGTTTTATCTTGCCTCGCCCTGTCCAGGCCAAGCCCGTTATCTGATACAGACCTGCTTCTTTTAAAAGCATATTAGCTGACGGTGATGTAATCAGAGATTTCGCTTCGATAACGAAGGTAAACATTCTTGACTTACCTGATGGTTGTAGCTCGGTATACTTTGATGTTTCATTACGCGCCATAACTGGACGGTTAGATATTTTTAAACGTCGTAACCATTTAACATTTAGGACTCCTTCCCAACCCGGCACGATTAAACGCAATGGGTAACCATTCTCTGGTCTGATTCGTTCACCATTTTGATACAATGCAAGAAAAGCATCATCTATTGCCTTTTCTATTGGAATAGACATTTGCATAGCAAAAGCATCAGCTCCTTCTGCGATAATCCATTTTGCTTTTTTTCTTAAACCTACTTCATCCAATAAAACAGAAAGTGGTACACCAGTCCATTCAGCACATGATGCCATACCATTAAAATAACCCGCTTCTGATCGAGATGGTTGCTTATTCCATCCAGCATTGCTATTACCGCCACATTCAATAAAACAAATTTTTGATTCCATTGGGTAACGTAATAAATCATCGATACTGAATGTTAGATCGTTCTTAACCAATCCATGAATTAGTAGTGTATGTTTTTTAGGATCTATCTGTGGCACACCATTATGATGACGTTCGTAATGCAGACCATTTGGAGTAATAGTTCCTTCCATTAAATGTAGTGGTGTCCAGGAAACACCATTGCCGGGAACTGATTCGTTTTGGGTTGGAAAACGTAGAACACTATCTTCATGCTTCGAAGGCACACCATATGTTGAAAATGGTGCTCCCATTTTTTTCATCCACTCTGGGCTAATCGGGTTAAAATCAGTAACAGCTTCAGTTTTTGATTTAGTTGTTGATGCTAAGGCAGTTGAAGAAGCAAGTGTTGATATAGCACCAAATTGAAGACCACGTTTTAAAAACAAGCGGCGATCAAGCAAGCCATTGTCAGCTACTTGATATTCGGTAAATGAAAGATCGTTTGAGCGATCTTTAGCCATTGTCCACCCTCTTTAAATTATTTTTTAAAATGCCTTAGCGTAAAAATATAATTACTAACTATATGTTGCTATAAAAAAATGGGGGACATAAGTCCCCCATGGAATAAATTGTAGCTGTATTTTTTTAAGACGCCTTCACTTCATGAGTCGAACTAAAGGCATTCTTCTTGGTATCAGTGCCTTTCACCGTTATTACCCCTTCTTCCATAGGGACAAAGTAAAAACGTAAGGCCGGATCCATACTTACCGAAAAAGTTAACAAGGCTTTAACAACGGGCTTACCGTTGTAATCAACTTCGAAGGTATCCATAAAAAATGCCGGTGGAATTACTCTTGAGCCAATCCTTAACGGTGCCATACCGGTGATATTCGGATGACGTACTTTGACTTGCATTAGATTGGGTTCACCGAAAGCCACATCACCCACCAC
>JAJFKK010000049.1 GCA_021773245.1 Gammaproteobacteria bacterium
AGTGATTCATTTAATTTACTCAATTTGGGTTTTTTGCCAGCAAAGAAAAGCAAAAGTAATCCTGATGGCTTGCCCGTCGGTTTTTCAAGAAATAAAGATTATGTTGGAATTACATGCGCGGCATGTCATACCCAACAATTAAAATATCAAGATAGATTTATTCGTATTGATGGTGGTCAGAGCATGATTGATCTGGCTCAGTTTAAATCAGATATTGAATCATCAATGAAAGCGACATTGGATGATAAAAATAAATATGCACGTTTTGAAGAAAGAGTATTAGGTAAAAACAAATCAGAAAAGAAAAATGCAAAACTAAAAAAAGAGTTCAAAAAATCTTATAATACACGGAAGAAAAATAATAAAAGTAATCATACTGACATCCCTTATGGTTATTCACGACTTGATGCTTTCGGTGCAATTTTAAATAAAGCGTTATCTTATACGGGCATTGAAGATAATTTTAACTCACCAGATGCGCCTACTAGTTACCCATACATTTGGGATACACCTCAACATGACTACGTCGAATGGGATGGTTCACAATCTAATTCCTATATAGGTGCTTTAGCTCGCAATGTCGGCGAAGTTATAGGTGTATTTGGAAATGTAGAACCAGAAACCAAGAAATGGTTGTTTTATTTTGATGGCGGCTATCCGTCTTCAATTCAAGCAAAGAATCTTAGGGAGATAGAAAAGAAGGTTGCGACCTTGTATTCACCACTCTGGCCAGAATTTTTTCCTGAAATTGATAAAGAAAAAGCAATAGCGGGCAGGGCGCTTTATGAAATGCATTGTCTTAGTTGTCATCAGGACATCAATCGTACTGACCCTGATCGCAAGATAAAAGCGCGTATGAGTACACTCGATGAAATACAAACTGATCCCTGGATGGCAAGAAATGTATTAGAAAAAACTGCCAAAACAGGTGTTTTTGAAGGTCGTCCACGTTTCTATTCTGTCGGTGAAGCAATGGGAGAAGAAGCGCCAGCGCTTTATATTGCTAATAACCTTATGGGTGGTGTATTAAAAAATAATCCGCTACAAAGTTATCTGGCAATCAGAGATGCAAATAATGCCGGGCATCCTGATGAAATACATCCTCCTAAATATGTTGATGGTGAATTTATAGAGCGTGGACAAGAAGTCTCAGAAAAAGCCTTGTTGGCTTATAAAGCCAGGCCTATGAATGGCATATGGACGGGCGGTCCCTATTTGCATAATGGGTCAGTGCCTAATTTATATGAGTTGTTGTTGCCTGCTGATCAGAGATCAACGTCCTTTTATATTGGCTCGTGGGAGTTTGATCCCGTTAAGGTTGGTTATGTTGATGAAAAGCGAGCAGGCTCATTTTTATTTGACACAACTTTAAAAGGTAATAGCAATGCCGGACATGAATACGGCACAGGGAAATATGGAGCAGATCCATTTTCTGAAGATGAGATATGGGCTCTGGTCGAGTATATGAAAACCTTATAGTTCACTTGTGATGAAACCAAAACCGATGCTTTGTGAGCTTCACGATTATATCGAGATTGCATGTATGTTTCGTTATCCAGTTTTACTTTTATTAGATAGTGATGAAGAAATAAAAGGTATAGCGACAGATACTTTGATAAAAAAGGATAAATCTGAGTATCTAATTTTAACAAAAGAAAATTCGAAAGAAAAAATAGAAGTTGCTTTGACTAAGTTAGTGAAAATGGAATCGCTTGTTCAGAATCCTCACTTTGAAAGTGTTTGCTTTAAATAAAAATCGTCTTTGATGCGTTTTCTAAAAACAGCAATTTATTTATTAATCATAGTCTCACTTTTTGTTGCCTATCATTTATCAAGTAATTCGCCAGTAACAACTGAAGAAATATTAAGGGCAGATGAAGCACAGCAAATTAAACGTTCGGTGAAAAACTTCCTTCATGTTGTAGAAGAAAATAAAACAGATTACGTTGCTAGAGGCGCACACTCAAAAGGCCATGCCTGTGTTAAAGCATATTTCGATGTTAGTGAATCAATTAGTTCTGAGTTACAGCATGGAATATTTTCTTCGCCTGGTAAACGATATAAAGGCTGGATAAGGTTTTCAAATGGCGCTTCTAGTGTCAAAGGAAATCATGACGCTAATAAAGATGCTCGCGGCATGGCGATAAAGTTATTTAATATCTATAGCAATGAGTTAATAAAAAAAGAAGGTGCTTCAGATACACAAGAATTCTTAATGCATGATGCGCCGGTATTTTTTACTGAGAATATAGAAGACTACAATCGATTTGTTGAAAGCAAAAATAAAATCCTCTATTTTGTTTCAGGCTACAATCCATTTAAATGGAAATTGCGAGAAATGATGCATGGCCTGAATACATTAAAAGAACCTCCAGAAAGTCCCCTGTGGAATAAATACTTTAGTAATACAGCCTATAAACTTGGGCCTCATAATATAAAATTTTCTGCTCAATCCTGTTCATTACCAGAAGTTATAGATGAACAAGATAAGACTGAACCTGATTTTTTACGAAAATCACTTGTAAATGAATTAAAAGAAGAAGAAGGCTGTTTTGATTTTATGGTGCAATTACAAGATGCTAATAAATATATGCCAATTGAGGATCCCAGTATTGAATGGAAAGAATCAGATTCCCCATTTATAAGTGTTGCAAAGATAATAATTCCGATTCAGGAATTTGATTCGGAACAACAACAAGCCTTTTGTGAGAATTTATCTTTTTCGCCTTGGCACGCACTTGATGTACACCGCCCTATAGGGGAATTAAATCGAATACGAAAAGAAGTTTATCAAGCTAGCTCGAAATACCGGCATTCTAGTAATAAAGCTGACATCCCCTCAGGCTTGGATTGGTAACAAGTATTAAAAACATATTTCATGGATAACACCCATCTCTAACCAGAGACTTAAGTGTTGCACTGTTAATGGACCAATCTTATCTTCGGGTAAGTGTTCCTGTAGTAACTCACATACATCTGCAAAATTATAATCATCTTTGAAACAATTAAACATAATGTAAGCTTCATTAGGAATGTTTCTAAATTGAGTTAGACGATCAGTGCCTCTCCAAATTATCCAATAACGAGTGTTTTCTATCGCTTCTGATGGTGCTTCTTCATTTTTTAATGCTTGCCAACTTTCAACACTATTCCAATTTGCTTCAAACAAGGAAGCACTTGGGTGAAATTTAAGTTTGATTGTTGGCCAATTGTCAGGTTCTAATTTTTGAAGTTCATTTATAGAAGCTCTTTTATCAGCTTCTGCTGCATCAAAGGCGGACATCATCAAGCGTTCAAAGCTTGCTATTTCTGCAAGAATAGGGACAGTTTTAAAGAATTCATCTTGCTTTAAATAGTGGGGGAGAGCGTCACAAAAATATCTAAGCGAAGTAAATTTTGAAGGGTATTCTGATATATAAGCACTGACCATCTTTTCAAATAACTCGTCACCTAAATACAACGCCAACATAGGATGGTCAGTTTCAATGCAGCTCCTTAATCGGACATTATAGGCATTCTTATAAATATTGAGTCTTGAATATTTATCTAATTCACCTTGTTCCATGACTAAGTTGATAATTTCATCATCTTCAGTAAGTAGATAAGCAGAAAAATCGTCCTGTAGTTTCTTTAGCGTAGACATTATCAGCAAGATAATACTTGTTTGTTTAAACTTGGTATTTCTTGATACGCAATGTCTTTTGCAACTTGAAGTTCCTGATACAGATCTGGAAACTCAGGAATATGGTCATCTCTTTCAATCATGGTGCTAATAGGGCCAAAGCGCTTGAGTGCGTAACGATAAAGATCCCATACTGGATCTGGCACATCGTGATCATGTGTGTCGATAACATAATTACCATAATCAGTATGTCCAGCTAGATGAAATTGCCAAACGGCATCTTTATCGATGGCATCAACATAGACTTCAGGTTTAAACCCATGGTTACGGGCACTAACGTAAATATTGTTAATGTCTAATAAAATTTTGCAACCAGAAAGCCGGGCTATTTCATTTATAAAATCCCATTCTTCTAATTCAGAATTATTGTAATTTAGATAACTCGATAAATTTTCGATTAGAAATGGTCTTTCTAGAGTTTCTTGCACTATTTTAATTCGTTCGACTAAATGATTAATTGCTTCTTCATTGTAGGGTAGGGGTAACAAGTCATGGCTATTGATATGGTTAACTGTTGTCCAACAAAGATGGTCAGATATCCATTTCGGCTGGACATGTTCAGCCAATAATTTTAATTGTTTCAAATAATCCATGTTTAACGGATCAGTGCTACCAATCGACATAGATACGCCATGCATGACGACAGGGTAATGTTCTTTTATTGCATCAAGAAAATAGCGAGGTTTACCGCCATCGACCATATAATTTTCTGATAAGATTTCGAACCAGTCTAATTCAGGTCTGTTATCGAGAATGTATTGAAAATGATCTGTACGTAAACCAAGACCAAATCCCAAAAAGGGTGAAGAGTTATTCATTATTTATATTTTAAAGCAGGGAGGTGTCAGATACATCTCTTTTGACACCTCCTTGTGACAAACTACTTAATTAAGCACCTTTTTTACCACCAATATCAGCACATGCTTTTTCAGGTACCGCGACAAAACCATGTCCTTTACATGAAGCTTTTCCTGCACAAGCATTTTCTGCTGATTTACAATCATTATGACCACCACATTTATTAACACCGTAGCAATGGATTAAATCAGCCTTAGCAACTTCTCCTTTCCAGTCATCTTTTTGCGTACCACCAACGTCACCACATGCTTTAGATGGCATGCCAACGAATCCGGTCCCATTGCATGATGCTTTGCCAGCGCATGCATTGCCTTCTGATTTACAATCATTGTGACCGCCACATTTATTGACGCCATAACAATGTACTAAATCCGTGCTTCCACTTGTTGCTGCCATTACAGTTGGACTTGTTGCGACGAAGCCTGCAGCTGCTATCGCAAGTGCTATTCCTGATAATTTAGGTAAAGTATGTTTTTTCATAATTTGTTAATCCTCCGACATTCCCTCTTTTTAATTGAATAATGCCACTTCTATTATTTAAGTTAAATGAGATAGAAGAAGCATTCTTTTATACTACAGAACTGGGATACAGCTATTTAATGATAGTTCTATAAATACTATTAAATTGATGATTCTTGGTATATAAAAGTTACAGTTTTATATCAGATTTGAGTTAATTATAATTTCATTATGCAGCGTTTTATGCACTGGACACATATCAGCAATCTCAAGAATGCGATTTCGTTCAGTATCAGTCAGGTTTCCTTCTAGTTTGATGCTTTTTTCAATAATATCGACAGAACCTGTCTCCGATTCACAATCATTACAGTCTTTAGCATGAATACGATCATGCTTGAGGGTGACTTCAATATTATCTAGTTCTAACTCCTTTCGGTTTGCGTACATTCGCATTGTCATTGATGTACATGCACCGAGTGATGCTAACAATAGCTCATAAGGGTTGGGCCCCAAGTTTGAACCAGAAGCAGAGAAAGGCTCATCTGCAATTATTTGATGATCTTCAGTATAAATTCGCCGTGTGAACTTTTTATTTTGTTCAGTTACTAAAACATAACCGTTTTTAACCTCAGAAGCAGTGCCAGACGATGCTTCTTTGTTGTAGTCTGCTATTTCAAGATAACGACCTGCCCAACTAGATATCACCTCAGCTGCATATTCTGAATCTTCACGTTTAGACAACAGATGATCAGCTTTATCTAATGAAATAAAACTTTTTGGATGCTTCGCTGCAGAATATATTTTTGCTGCTTCATCAATAGAAACGGTATCATCGATAGGGGAATGCAGAACTAACAGCGCTTTACCTAGTTCGCTTATATGTGAAGTGTCATTGTAGTTATTAATATCATCTATAAATTGTTTTTTAATGGTGAAATTTCGTCCAGCTAGATCGACAGTTGCTTCATCATTACTAATAATTTCATCTTTAGCGTGAGAAAACAGATGTTCAACATGATGCCCTGTAGAAGGTGCACCAATCGTTACGATAGCTTTTATAGAGGGTATCAACTGAGCTGCAGCTAATACAGCTGCGCCACCTAAGCTATGACCAATAATCATGACAGGTGCGTCATAATTTTCTTCTAGATGTACTGCTGCTTGAACTAAGTCGTTTATATTGGATGAGAAATTAGTATTAGCAAAATCACCGTCGCTATTTCCAAGACCAGTGAAATCAAAGCGTAATACAGCTATTCCTTTATTAGCTAATGCGCGAGTGATACGCGATGCCGCGGCTATATCTTTTGAACATGTAAAACAGTGGGCAAATAAAGCATAGGCCTTAGTCTCACTATCGGGAGTTTCCAATAATCCAGCGAGTGAATCTCCTTGCTGATTTTGAAAAGTCGCTTTGATTCTGGGCATTGCTTATCTCCTTGGTAATTTTAAATTTCACTAGCTATGAACGGTGATGATTTGGATATGAATATTCATAAGGAGTTTAGTTCATATTATAGGTAAGAAAAATAGTCATTAGAAAAGCCGACAAATTTATAACGATAACGTAAAATCAGCTTATGACGTTAGATACAACTGTATTTGATCTCAACTGTACGGCTTGTCCACGATTAAGCCAATTTTTAGATGAGACAAAAGAAAAATACCCTGATTACCATTCGAGGCCGGTTCCTCCATTTGGTGTTGCAAAACCAAAACTGCTTATTGTGGGACTAGCACCTGGCATGCATGGCGCTAATGCGACAGGTCGGCCGTTTACTGGCGACCATGCCGGGATCATCCTTTATGAAATGTTATATCAACATGGCTTTAGCAATAAACCGATATCAATCGATTTGAAAGATGGTTTGAAATTAAAACATGCACGAATTACCAATGCTGTTAAATGTTTGCCGCCAGAGAATAAACCGGTTGGAGAAGAAATAAACACCTGTAATTCTTTTTTAGTAGAAGAATTAAAGACGATTGATAAAAAAGCAGTGATTCTTTGCTTAGGACTAATATCGCATAAAGCTGTTATTAAGGCGTTCGACTTGAAGCAATCAAACTACCCCTTTATTCATGGAAAAATTCATAAACTTGATAATGGCAAGCAAATCATTGATTCATATCACTGCAGTCGCTACAACACAAATACCAAACGATTAACCGAAGATATGTTTAGTGACATCTTTAAAGCAATTCGTATGGAATTAAAATTATAGATGGCTTTCGACTCTCAATCGTTTCTTAAAAATCTAACGAGTCGCCCTGGTGTTTATTGCATGCAGGACGAAGAAAGCAAAGTTATCTATGTAGGCAAGGCGAAGAACTTAAAGAAACGCGTTTCCAGTTACTTTAATCGAACTCAATCTGATTCACCCAAAACCATGGTCATGGTTAAGCAGATTGAAAATATAGAAGTGACAGTGACGCA
>JAJFKK010000050.1 GCA_021773245.1 Gammaproteobacteria bacterium
CCCTTGAACTTCAAAAAATATCGTATTTCAGAGTAAGCCTCTGATCTGACAGTCGCCTGTCGGCCATTTCCTGCCATTGAGGCCTTGCTCCAGCGAAGTCAGCTTTGTGGTAGACAGCAGACCATGAAGGCTTCCCTAACTCACAGACAGACAGACGGTTAAGCCAGGATATTTTGATAGATACTTGAAATGATTAGATTAAGCCCCATATGGGTCTTTGAGAAATTAAGGGGGTAGTATGGCGGCAACAGTTCCATTTCGAGTACTCTGCCTCGACGGCGGTGGTGTGCGCGGTGTTTATCAAGCCACCTATCTACAAACCTTCGCTGATCGAATTAAAAGTACTACAGGTGCAACTGTCGATCCTGGAAAAGCTTTTGATTTGATAGTAGGTACAAGTACTGGCTCTTTTGTAGCCAGCGCATTGGCAGCTGGTACTCCATTGGAAAAAATGGTTAACCTATACCACACTCACGGCAACAAAATTTTCCCATGCCAGTGGCTTCGATCACTTCCCGTTGTTGAAAAGATAGTCCGCGGGTTCTTCGCCGGTCTTGAAACAGGCGATTCGGCCTTACGTGAAGTGCTGTCCGAAACGTTTGGTGAATTAACCATGGGCGAACTCTATAAGCAAAGAGGCATTGCCCTCGCCATTACGGCTGTTGATTTAAATCGTCACGCTTCTACTGTTTTCAAAACACCTCATATGGATAGGCTGAACGGTCGTGATAACAATCGCTCAATTGTCGATGCATGCATGGCAAGTAGTGCAGCGCCTATTCTGAGATCAATCGCAAAATTAGAAGAGCCGGACTCTTTGGGGACATACGTTAATTACGTTGATGGCGGTCTCTGGGCAAACAATCCTGGCGCAGTTGGCATGCTTGAAGCCTACGAAATACTTAGCAGAAAGGAAGAGTTCAATAGACCGATTCACCTCTACATGCTTGGCACCTTACCTGTTCAAGGTGGTGAGGAAGTCGGCCATTCCGTCAATAGAGGAGCGTATGGCTGGTCATTTGGTGTCAAGGCTATTACTGCGAGTATGAATGCACAAGCGGTAGCCAATGACTACATGTCCAAAAAAATTGCCGAATTAAGAGGCAATAACAGTTTTGCCTATAGGTTCCCTGCGCAATGTCCGTCAACTGAATTGCATAATTATCTAAAAAATATGGATGACGCAAGACCGAAGGTTTTGAACGCATTGGCTAGACAAGCAATTTCTGATGTCGATTTTGCTTGGGCCTCTATCGAATCAAACATTCAGATGAAAAGTTTTCGTGATGCACTTTTAGAAACCTCAACCTCTAACAAGTAAGGACTCGGATATATGGCTAGCATCGATTGTAATAGTGAAATCAAGAAATACCACGCAAACGAAGCGGTGCTATCTAAGACACAGCAAGATGAAATGCGTGGACGTAGAGATAATGGGCGAACCAGATTAGAAAATGGTTTGATCAAAGTCGATCATCCTCTTCCTTACTTGGCTGCATCTCAAGGCTCATATGCAATGCGTACAATGGCTCAGGATGATGAGAATGACTATGACATCGATGATGGGGTCTATTTCGAATACGATGACTTACTGGACAACAATGGGGATGAACTCGAACCCAAAGCGGCCAGAAAACGAGTCAAGAACGCACTTTACGATGAGCGATTGGCTTTCGAAGCGCAGGTTAAGAACAATTGCGTAAGGCAGTATTATCCAGCTGGATACCATATAGACTTGCCAGTTTATCGAACCACACGGTCTCAAGATATCTTAGGCAATGAAATAGTCAAACATGAACTTGCCAGCGGAGATGAATGGGTAGTATCCGATGCCCGTGCAGTAACAAAATGGTTCAATGGTCATGTGACGCAAGAGCTGAAAAGCGGCGATATAGATACAAGCCAACTCAGGAGAGTTGTCAGACTTTCAAAGAAAATGGCAAGAAGCCGCAAGGCATGGAAAAGCAAAACAACGAGTGGCATTTGTATTACAAAGCTAGTTGTTGATCATATGGTTTATGTCACAGACCGAGACGATGAAGCCTTACGCTCCACATGGCAGGCAATAAGAAATGTACTAGCCATCTCCCCAACAGTAAGGCATCCAGTGCAACCCAAAAATCTGGCCGAATGGGATGATGAGGGTGTCGGATTATTTAAGGATTGTTTGTCAGAGAACTTAAAACATCTTGAAGTACTCGATAAATCAGATTGCAATCACGAGATGGCGATTAAAGCATGGAATAAAGTCTTTAATACGGATTGCTTCAATGACTTTATTACCGATAAAAAATCAGCAGCATCTCTGCTTCAGCCAGCAACGGTTGCAGCAGCAGGCCTGTCTTTCCCTAACAAACCCATCAAACCAAACAAATCTTCAGGATTTGCCTAGATGGAATGGCTAACTAAATATCCAGATAGATTTGTTCGAGAATGTGCAGAACTCGACAAACTAGCTCAAGAAGTGGATTGGCTCACTTTCTCTTGGTCAATAACACCAGAGGGTTTGGGCCTAGAAGTCCAGCTAGATAAGTACCCACGTAAAATTAATTTAACCTTTTAAGAAAACTCTATTTTGTAGGTTTTTCCAATAAAAGAAAGCACATTAAATAATTCTTGTTTAAGTGATTTGTATGATTCATAGGCTGAAAAAGGTAACCAGT
>JAJFKK010000006.1 GCA_021773245.1 Gammaproteobacteria bacterium
ATCAATGAAAGGTTTAACTCTCATTTGTAATCTGCTTTAGTAATAATTACAACGCCTTAAGTGTTTTCTAAAATTTGCTTATAAAATATTTTTTACTTAAAGTCATAATTATTATTAATCATTAAATGTATATAGCAGCATCTTTTGTGCCAGATTGAGACTGTATAAACCCCAATTCATCACCAAGTGAACAAGGTTTTGAAAAGTAGAATGTGCTGTAGCGACTGTTTTAGTTAATCGTTAATTAATTCAGTTCAAGCTCATAACGATGTATTCGCTAAAGCTTCCCAACTAAGCATGCTCCGCTTACGGTTACTGCCCCAACGATACTCACCTATTACTCCTGTTGCTCTAATAACACGATGACAAGGAATTAAAAAAGAAACCGGATTTGCACCGACAGCGGAACCTACGGCACGAGATGCTTTTGGGTTACCTATTAGACTTGCCAGTTGTCCGTATGTGGTTAATTTTCCATGCGGCACCTTCAATAAAGCTTTCCAGACATTGATTTGAAAATTGGTACCTTTTACATAAAGCGACAATGCTGGCTGTTTTTCTTCTGAAAAAATTGATTCGATATAAGGTTTCGTTATTTTTTTTGATTTTCTTATGGAAGCAGAATTCCAGCACTTTTTCAGTTCGATGACGAATAGCGATTCGTTGTCATCATCCATAAATGATAATTGGCAGATGCCTCGCTCAGTGACTGCTATAAATGCTTTTCCAAACTTTGTTTCATGTACACCATAATATATTTTTAAACCTTCTCCTTTATTTTTATATTCTCCTGGCGTAATTGCTTCCAGATTAATAAATTGATCATGTAATCGTGATGAACTACTCAGGCCTAATTCATTACTGGTATTCATAACTGACATAGAATTATTTAATAATTCTTTTGCATGCTCAACAGTTAAGGTTTGCAAAAATCGATTTGGAGAAACACCTGCCCAGCGTGTGAATAATCTTTGAAAATGATAAGGACTCAGGTTTAACTGTTTTGCGGCATCATCGAGAGAAGGTTGTTCGTATACATGTGAAGTAATGTAGTCAATCGCTTCTGCTATCCGTTCGTAATCACTCATATATATTGTCAGGCTTGCTTATTAATGAGTAAAGAGTAGTCGATTCTCTTTCTTAATACGATCCGAATCTTGCTGATTTAATCTGTGCGTTTATCGTCGTTGCTATCTGTTCTATTGATGTTTCGGTTTTGTTGCTGCATAAAACGTCGACGCTCTTCGGGTGACATATTCTGCATTTTTTCCCTGAATGATTTACGTTCTTCTTTCGTCATATTTTGCATGTGTTCTTTCATCTTTTCGCGTTTCGCTTTCATTTTCTTACGAAAAGCCTGTTTCTCTTCATCGGACATATTTTGAAAACGTTCTCGCAATTTTTTGCGTTTATCTTCTGGCAAATTCTTAAACCATTTTTGTCGTTTTCTAATGTTTTGCTGCTGCTCTGGTGTTAAATTATTAAAACGTTCAAAACGTTCTTTTACATTTTCCTTTTGTTCAGCATCCATCGATTTCCAACGTTCCATACGTTGTTTTGCTTTTTGTCGTTGTTCATCATTCATTTGTCCCCAACGACCAGCACCCTTTTGTAAGCGCTGTTGACGTTTTGCAGGCAATTCATTCCAACTATCTTTAAAATCATTTAATAAATTTTGTTCTTTTTCTGATAATGCATCCCAGGCAACACCATCAGCAAAAACCGAGGCTATAGGGATAAAAAACAGTAACAGTAGTGTTAATAATCTAGTTTTCATTATCAGTATCGTTGTTAATTTTAAAATTACTCGTTGATTCTATTAACTGGCCAAGTTCTTCATTTTCCAATTCTGCCGGATCAATCCATTCTCCTTCCTCTGTTTCCCATTCGCCAAGAAATTCAAGAAAATCCACTGAGGGTATTACCTCATTATCCGTCTGTTCTTCTGCAAACAGTGGTGTCATCAAACAAAACATAAATAGACAACATGAACTAACTCTGCAAACCATCTTCTTCTAGCCATTCATAAAACTCCAAATCTTCAAATAGTTCGAGATTATCGGATGAAGAAATTAGTTCTATATCATCAACAGGTACAACTTGTATCGATGTTGGAGCGTTTATTAGTAGTACAACAGCAAGTACCATAACGCATACTGTGGCTAGGCCACCGAATAAAAGACCGGGTTGATTTATTGACCAATTAGTACGAGAAGTTTTTGCTTTATCGACAGCTCGAGCACGAACCTGACGAATCTTGGATAATGTATTTGCATCAAGCGCGTCGAGACTATCATCTAGTTCACGACTGATGTTTTCGCTTAATTCATTCTCGTTATACTTAGCCATTACTTATTCCCAATGATCTTCCAATTTATCTCGTAATGTATGTACTGCACGTGAGTAATGCGTTTTGACACTTCCAGCAGAACATTTCATTGCTTTCGCTGTTTCTTCAACACTATACCCTTCCCACATTCTTAATAAGAATGCCTGTTGCTGACGTAGCGGCAATGCGTGTATTGCAAAACCAAGTTCATCAACTCGGCGACCTGATTGTAACAATTGCTCGGGTGTCCGTGCTTTTTCATCTTCTGCTTGCTGAATCGGGTCGTCTTGTTCTTCATCCTTATTACTAAACCAACTACGGAATTTATTGCGTACTTTATTACGCCTATACCAGTCTCTAATACGGCTTTGTAAAATAGTGGTAAATAAGGGCCCCCACTCTTCAACTTTACGATCCGCATATTTTTCAGCTAATTTAAACATAGCATCTTGCAAGATATCTAATGCTTCGTCCTTATTTCCAGTTGCAATCTCAGCCATACGAAAGGCTCGCTTTTCAACACTGGCAAGAAAGACATCCAATTCACGATGAGATTGCGGCATTTATTTCCTTTAGTCTCTACTATTAAATTAAAGTCTTTCATCGTGAATATTCACGTAACCAGATAATATCTCTGGTTACGTTATTATCGATTGATTAACCATTATCGGCAATCTTTGCTTAACTTTCACTGCTCTTACTACGGCGTTCCTTACGTTTATCTCTTGCGGCCTTTGCTGCTTCACGTTCACTATCGTTAAACGCTCCATCACCATCACTATCAAATCGTTTAACCATTTTTTCTCGACGTTTTTCCTTTGCAGCCTCTTTTTCAGCATCACTGATATTGCCATCACCGTCCGTATCCATACGTTCTTTTATCTTTGCACGGCGTTGTTCCTTAGCAATTTTCCGTTCGGCATCACTGATAGCACCATCTCCATCGGTATCAATACGCTCCATTCTTTTTTTTCTGAATGCTTCTTTAGCAGCCTGACGTTCCGTTTCATTTAATGTTCCATCTCCATCTACATCAAATTTAGCCTTAATTTCTGCTCTTTTTGCTTCTCTATCAACATCATCCTCTGAAAAAACCGAGAAACTCAGGCTCAGACCTAATACTGCTAAAACTAAAGGCGCAAATTTACTTCTAGTTACATTTATCATTTTTTTCGTCTCCATAAGAAAGATTATTATTTGTACACCCAACTTAACGCCTGAGTTATCATTCGGTTGACAATAATAAATAAAAAATGGAGTACGGCATGTCCGGTCACGGTGATTCTACAAAAGCAATTCTCTATGCATTTCTGGCAAATCTCGGTTTAGCCATAGCAAAAACAGGCGCGGCAATTTATACCGGATCAGGCAGCATGATGGCTGAAGCGATTCACTCTTTCTCTGATTGCGGTAATCAGATTTTATTATTTATTGGATTAAAACAGGCTGAGAAACCCGCCGATGAAAAACATCCGCTTGGTTACGGCAAGGTAACTTACTTTTGGAGTTTTATAGTTGCCATCATGTTATTTAGCATGGGAGGCCTTTATTCTGTATATGAAGGCTGGCATAAATTGCATGAACCTGGTGAATTGAACCAAATTTGGGTTGCATTAATCGTGCTTGCATTTGGAATTTTTCTCGAATCATCAGCCCTCATGGGAGCGCTGAAAGTAGTTAAAGGAATAAGAAAAGAGAAGTCTTTTTTTGAATGGTTCAAAGTTACGCGCAATGCTGAGCTAGTAGTAATAATTGGAGAAGATTCTGCTGCCACACTGGGTTTAATTATTGCGTTTATTTTTGTTTCTATCGCGGCCGTGACAGGCAACCCTATGTATGACGCGCTTGGCTCAATATGTATTGGTATTATCTTGCTTTGTATTTCTGTTTTTATCGGTTGGCGAATTAAGTCACTTATTGTCGGCCGTTCTGCTGAACCTGAATTACGAACATTAATAGATGACATTATTAATAAAGATGACAGCATTGAAAAACTACTTAATTCGATAACAATGCAATTTGGCGCAGAAGTTTTATTAGCAGCAAAAATAAAAATGAAAACCGGCTTAACTATTGAAGAAGCAGTAAAACAACTTAACGAACTGGAAGTTGAGATTAAAAAACAAGTGCCAACAGTTAAGTGGTGCTTTATGGAACCAGATATAAAAGATTAAATATTGAGGCTATATTATGAAAAATTATCTTTCTTTTTTATTTTTATTATCGTTTTCACCATTTTTATTAGCAGCAGAAAAACAAACGATTTCCGAAGAGCAATGTAGGGCTGCTTCTACTCAAGTAATAAAAATAAGTGAAGAGGCATTAGCAAAATCTGAAAGTAAAAAAAATGCAGCAAAATTAAAAAAACTTATTAATGACTGGAATGCACGTCTGAAATCTGATGAAAAAGCTTGTGATGTATACCAAAGCATCTTGAAATCCAGTACTAGTTTTTAAATTTCGACGGTTTCCGCTCAAAAATAAATTGCTAAAGGAGCTGGCTTTCTGGTCGATATAGATACATCTATAGTGATAATAGGTGTTCGCATGAAAGATCGACGCATAATAAAACGTAATATCGATAATCGTCGAAACAACAATCGAGTGATAACTGAACTTGATGTCATTACTTTCATAGATGATCAGGAATTCGTAACCAAAATGCGAAATATTTCAGGAAATGGAATGCAAATTGTTGAACCTTCAGACATAGAAATAAAACCTCAACAAGAATGCCAAATTTTAATCAAAGATGAAAACACAATGATAAGACTTGATGCCTCAGTTGTTTGGAAGGATTTTGGCTTAATTGGCTTATGCTTTAATAAGCAAAATCAAAAAGTTCAAAAACAAATAAATCAGCTATCGCAGAAACTGATAATGGCACCAGTAACAGTTAAAGGAATGGCGGGTTTAGCATAGGTAACATTTAAGCAAGTCATGATTTTCTTAAGGGCTCTCTAGATCTTTATTCATCATGTGATTAGCCGTTTGCGTAAACGAGTTCATTAATTGTTCTCTAAATATTTTCTCAATATCAAGATCATTCAAAGCTTTTTGCATACACATTAACCACTGATCACGTTCTTCTGTTCCTATTGGAAAAGGTAAATGTCTGGCACGTAAACGTGGATGACCAAAAGCAGCAATATATCGATCCGGGCCACCCATCCAGCCGCTGAGAAACATATAAAATTTTCCTCGTGCACTACGCAAATCTTTCGCATGTAACTCCCTAATCGGTTTTGCTTCAGGTAAGGTTTCCATATTGTCATAGAACAATTTTACTAATTGCTTTAATCCTTCATCACCACCAATCAGTTCATAAGCAGTTGTAATCTTTTCTACTTGTTCTTCATTTGTCATCAATTACAACCTCTGTTCCTACTTCTATCATTTCAAACAACTCTATAATGTCATCATTACGCATTCGTACACAGCCTCTTGATCCGGGCTGGCCCATATCAACGTCATCTGGAGAACCATGTATATAAATATAACGATCGTGACTATCGACATTATGGCCTTTATTTTTTCCTTCTTCTGTACCACTCAACCAGAGTATACGGGTTAATATCCAATCGCGTTCTGGATGTAATTCTCGTAATGCCGACTCATAAATTTCTCCAGTTTCAAGTCTGCCAACAAAAACAGAATTTTTTTCAGTTCCTTCACCTATTTTTTCAGAAATAAAATGAACGCCGCAAGGAGTACATTCACTGTCCATTAATTCACCGGAGCCATTCTTGGCAGTTGAAACAGAATATTGTTTAAGCTGTTTACCTTGATCATAAAGTGTCAGTGATTGTTCTTTAATAGATACTTCTATATTCATAACTTTTTAGTGCAACCTCCTCGTTTTTTCTAATGCATCAAAATTTCCATCGGTACTTAAAGTGTAACCCTGTATTTCTTTTCGTGATGCTAAAATATTATCCTCATACCATAATGGAATAATGGGTGACGCATCAAATAATACTTGTTGTAACTCACGATAATATTTAGCCTGTTTTGTTAATGACGGCTCAACTTCTGCAAGCTCAATAATTGAGTCAACTTGGTCATTCTTAAAGCGACCTCGATTAGCTCCATCCGGCGGTATCGCATTGCTGTGAAAAACATAGCGAAAAATATCCGGCATCTTTAAACCAACCCAAGATAAGCTATACATTTGAAAACGACCGGACTTAATATCACCATAAAATGTACCCCAATCATAACTACGGATATCAATATTAATACCTACGGTTTTTAATTGATCCTGAATAATTGTCGCTAAACGCAAACGAAAAGGGTTGTTCGATGTTTTATAAGATAAATTTAACGGTGTCTCTATATCGTAACCAGCTTGCTTCAAAAATGATTTAGCTTTCTCTGGGTCATAATCAAAACCGCTTAGCTCAGTGTTTGTTGCCCAATGCTTAGCGGGTAATATGGCGCCAGCTTTCCGTGCTGCATCAGCTAGAACATATTTTATAATCGCATCACGATCAATTGCGTGTGCAATCGCACGCCTTATTAAATCATTGCCTGTTAGTGAATCTTCGAGATTAAAACCGATATAACTAAAGGTACTACCCTGCTTTCTTAAAACATTTATAGAGTCTCGCTCTGCTAACCATTTAACAATTTCAGGCGGCAAATCTCCCTGGACTAAATCAATTTCGCCTCTTAACAACTTCAAAACTCTTACGGTAGGATCTTTTAACGCAATGAATTCTATAGTTTGATTATCACGACGGCGCAATAATTTTAAACGCGATTCATCTTCCCATTCTATTAATTGCATAGTTCCACTACCTACAGGCTTCTGGTTGAAGTTATGTTTTTCCAGTATTAATTTTTCAGAAAGAATGCCAATGACGAGGCGGCCTGGGAAAAGTGGATCATCATGAGCTAGTATAAAATCAATAGTGTCTTCATCGATGACATTCATCTGTTTTATCATTAGTACAGAGCTTCTATGTGGCGAAGCATTTTCCTGTTCCAATACAGACTCATAGGTTGCTTTAACATCATCTGCTGTTAATTTTGAACCATCATGAAACTCCCGTCCTACACTACCTAAAGTAAAGCGATAATGATCTAACGCTAATTGGTCCCAACTTGCCAAATCAGGTATAACTTGAAACTGCTCATCAAAATCTATCAAACTTTTATATAGCAAACGGGTAATACGATATGAAACCGCATCGGTAGAAAACCTTGGATCTAGTGTAACTGGGGCAGTATTTAAACCAAACGCAATACTATTTCGATTTGAATCAGCACAAGCAGTAATAAATAATAAACAAAGTAAAAACAATAGATTCGCTATTTTCACTTTTACCATGAGTGACTTATTTTGAGAAAGCAGCGATGGATTCTACATGCGCGGTATGCGGAAACATATCCATCACTCCCGCTTCCTTTAATTTAAATTTTTTCTCGTTAACGAGAATACCCGCATCGCGAGCCAAGGTTGCAGGATTACAAGAGACATAAACGATACGTTCTATATTCTTGGTATTTAATGCAGAAATAATCTCTTTCGCACCGGTACGAGCAGGATCTAATAAAATTTTGTTATAGCTTTTTTTCATGAAATCATAATCTTGGTCAAAGTCAGCAAGATCAGCGGCATAAAATTCAACATTATCAATCTTATTTTTATCGGCATTGTATTTCGCTCGCTGAACCAAGCCTTCATCTCCTTCAACGCCAACAACTGATTTTGCTTTTCGCGCTATCGGTAAGGTAAAATTACCGACGCCACAGAATAGATCGAGCACATCATCATTCTCGTTAACATCCAATAACTCTAGTGCCAGATTTATCATCTGTTGATTAATTTCAACATTGATTTGGGTAAAGTCTATCGGTTGAAAATATATATTCAGATCATGATCTTCCAAGCGATAAAATAATTCCGAAGTATCAGCTTCATCGAGTCGATGTACACTGTCATAGCCTGCAGGCTGTAGATAGAATTTAAAGTTATGCTTTTTCTCAAAACCTTTTAACTGGCTGAGATCGTCCTCAGTAAACTCGGCAAGATGCCGCATTACCAAAGCAATACCATTGTCACTAACTGCCACTTCGATTTGTGGGATTTGATCTTTAATCGATAGGTTTTCAATTAACTCCTGTAAGTCAGATATTTTATGTCCCACATCCGGATGCAAGACTTCACAATGATTTATATCGGCAATGAAAGGACTGCGTTTTTCGCGAAAGCCGACTAAGACTCGTTCTTTCTTAATAACATACTTCACACCTAATCTAGCCTTGGTACGATAACCAAATGCTGGGCCAGTTAATGCTGGCAATACTTCTTTTGGTTTTACGTTACCCAGATGTTTGAATTGTTCTAGTAAAACACTTTGTTTATGCTCTATCTGCGCTTCTGGACTCATATGTTGCAAACTACAACCGCCGCAATAACCGAAGTATTCACATCCCGGATCAATGCGTTGTTCATTTGCAGTAATAACGTTCTCAGTGACACCTTCAGAAAATTTAGCACGTGTACTGACATAATTAAATTCTATTTCTTCACCCGGAAGAGCATTGTCAATAAATACGACTTTATCATCGACATGCGCTACCCCACGACCTTCGTGCGATAAGGATTCAATTTCTGCTTTGAAAAGCCCTTGCGGGATTTTTTTACGCTGGCGTCTGCCCATAAACTTATTTCCTAGCTATTTATCAGCTTGCCAGACGTCGAGAAATTCTTTTAGATGTGGTTTGCTTTCGTCGTTCAGTAGTTCCTGAACCTGATTGCATTCATCCTGATATTGATTTTCAGTTAATCGACCACGAATTAATTCATAACGTAAATAAACCAAATAGGTATTTAATACATCCGTCTCACAATAATTACGTATTGATTCAATATCACCCGTGGCGTACGTGTCCCAAACCTTATCACCACTCATGCCCATCTTACCGGGGAAGCCAAGCAGAGTTGCTATTTGGTCAAGTGGTGCTTTAGTTCCGGGCATGTAGCCCGCTATGACATCCATTAAATCAGTGTGACGACTATGAAAACGCGATAAATAATTATTCCATTTAAAACTCTGATCATCTTCACCGTTTTCCCAATAACGCTGTGCGACGACGCTATGTAACAAAGAACGATAATGTAGAACCGGCAAATCAAAACCACTACCATTCCATGACACTATCGTCGGCGTATAACGTTCTATGCCTTCGAAGAAACGATGAATAATCTCTTTCTCATCAGAATCAACGTCACCTAAAGACCAAACACTGAGTTTGTCTTTTGTTTTTAAGACAACAGAAATAGCAACAATCTTATGCAAGTAATGCCGTAAGAAATCAGACTTACCATCGGTTTCCTGACGACGATGACTAAACATCAACTCTGCCGCATCGTCAGCTTCTAAACCTTCAAGATTATATAATTTTTTACCTGATTCAATGTCAGGTACGGTTTCGATATCAAATACAAGTATATTCATCGTATATAAAAATATTTATTTCTATTATTTATTTTTGTAGCCATGCACCATCTGCACCCTTATACCACCAACCCGATGGCGCATTCCCTACCCATCGTCTGGCAAATGTTGCTCGAATTTCATTTTCCCACTCAGGGTGACTATTAGCATTAGCAATTTCGACATAAAGTGAGTTGCGATCCCGGTTTTCATCAACCACAAGTTTCTTAACCGTGTTGCGTTCCTTTAATGCTATGGCCTTGGCATCCCGTAAGGTAATCAAGCCATTATTCTCCATTCCTACAGCACCATTACTGTAATAAGCAGCTAAAGCCTGATGCCGTTGCGTCATTTGAGATTTTAATTTATTGATACCGGGTGTAGAGATATTAATATCAGGTTGTTGAGCATAGGCGGATGGAATAACGAAATTTAAAAGCCTTCCTATTATCTGCTGATGATTAATATAAATAGCACTTGTTTTTTCTTCGTTTACCGCAGGCTCGCCTTTATCTTCTTTATCTTTATCGATACCATAAACATCTCGTATTAATATATCTGCCGCATTTTCTGCCGCAGCTGCGGGAAAATAAACATTTATAGTGATGCATGCTGTTAATAGCAGTATTGTTAGTAATACAGGTGTTAATCTTAGTTCTTTCATAGTTATTCCTCTCGCTTTATAACAGTAGACATCATTTTTTTACAATGTTTCAAAAAGAACATTGTCAGTGTCAGAATTATTCAAGTGAAACATCGCCCTCTGTGATTCGTTTTAAACCATCAAGAAGATGATCCCAGACTATCGACCGGCCTGTCCCTTTGACTTCAACCCATGGCGGCAAAAGACCACCACGCGTTAGAATATAGAAGCCTTCTTCTGTATTTTCCACACCACCAAGTTCACACACGCCTCTATAAAGACGACAACTAATCCCAATATGTCCATAAGAATAGGTAGGGAAAAACTTAAGAAAACCACTCGATAATGTACCACTTAAACCACCACCAATCTGATTAAGATTCTCTAAAGCCTTTTGACTGATACGATGGGGCTTATCATCATCTTCTTGCGTCGAAAACTCCGCTTCAAAATATACCGGCTGCCAGTCTTCTAACTTAAGATTAAGCATCTTACCACTCAGAGTACCTTCAATTTTACCAAAGGAAAAGGTATCCGTCAGTTGCTCAAGATCAAGCGCATTAACCAGGATATTTGTGCTTAAATTGGAAAAATCACTGAAGAGGTCATCGATCTTCGGCTGCTGTAGCACAACATCACCATTAAATGCCTGGATCAGAATATCACCGTCAATCTGCACACTATTATGACTATATTTAAAACCAGAGATAGCAGAAGATAAATCACCTTTGAACAAAGGCCAACCCATTGCTTGGGTAAAGCTCTGCATAGAAACATCTTCAAAACCGCCATCAACTAAAAGCTCAAAGTCAACGGTACCGACATTATTCATACTAAGCCCGTTAATCAACAACTTGCCATCCAATATATCAACATCCTGCCAGTCAATAATATTGATATTTTTTTCACTAGATTCAAATGTAATATCGCCCGCACCTAAATTCAGTCGATAAAGACTGAGCCCTTGCCAAGAAAGTTCTGATAGCAGTAATTCAGTTTGGCTCGATAGAGAAAAATCTGCACTCAGTCCAGATAGTCCATAACGTGATAACTTATCTTCGATAAATACATCATCTATCTTTAGCATTAATTTCTGTAATTCATTGTCTTCAAAAACAGTTGTTAAATTGATAGCACCAATCGTTTCTATGTCACTAAAATTCGTCTGCAATAAAAATGGCGAAATATAAACTGGAAAAGTTTTTTGCAACTCTGGAATTCGAATATCTAATGCTAATGAATCTATTTTTAATTCTTGCTGGAAGGCAATATCTGACGACAAGCGCAAGGAAAGATGATCTGAGTGTTCATATATTAATTCATCAATATTAAGTCGCTTAGTCTCAGTTTGCCATTGCAAGTTAGCCTGTATCGAAATCGGCTTATCCATTAGCTCTAGATATATCCCCGGCCGATTATTTAAAATAATTATATCCGGCGATAGATACATCGCGCCTTTTTTAAATTGACTATCGCTTATTATCATCCAGTTATTTTCATTACTTATCGCAGATAACTGACTGGCAATAGTGACTCCCTCTAGAATGCTTTCTCCATCAATACCAAAATCAGAAAGAAAAAGTTTGCTATCAATCTCAGTAAGTCGATCTTGCTGACTTTTAATATTAACCGTGGCATCTAATAGGCCTGTCGTTAACGTATGCTCCGCAAGAACCTCATATTGTTCTAACAAAGCTTGTAAGAGCGTCACTTCTATTTTTTTTAATTCCAACAGCGTCTGCTGACTTTCTGCCGCTTGTTTAATATCAATCGTCATTGAACTTGTAGAACCAATACGGGCTTGCATGGATAAATCAAGAAGACCGTGTTGCAACTTATAAGTAAAATTTAAACTTGCCTGTATTTTTCCAAACTCTGGATGCTGTGCTACTAATTTTCCTTTCTGACAAATAAGAATCTCACCATTAAAATAAGCACCTCGACAATCTACTTGTGCATCTTTAAATTCACCTGGCAATACGGTATTGAGATATTTAGCATCGAGTAGCAAATCAATATGATCCGTATCGACCCAAGAAAATTGAAGCGCGACATCCCTGACATTAACCGCTGTAGTTTCGATGGAAGAAAACTTAAGTGAAAAAGAACCAAAAGCCCCACTATTAAATGAGACCAACAACAACAAAATAAAACTCACATAATGCCGTAGCACAACATATTCAAGAGGGGAATATATTCGTAGACAAATAACGATCACC
The DNA here is from genome assembly GCA_021773245.1 of Gammaproteobacteria bacterium. GTDB lineage: Bacteria > Pseudomonadota > Gammaproteobacteria > Eutrophobiales > Eutrophobiaceae > UBA7359. Next base: position 12,637 of record JAJFKK010000006.1, read on the forward strand.
ACGATCACAAACGATTGTCACAATCACTGCATTCTCTACTTCTTTGGAAAGTTGTAACGCAGCAGCCATTGCTCCACCAGAAGAAATACCGGCAAAGATACCTTCTTTGGCACCGAGTGCTATTGTTGTTTCTTCAGCAAGCTCTTGTCCCATATCCATAATGCGATCAACACGAGGTTTCTCATAAATCTTTGGCATATACGCTTCAGGCCAACGACGTATACCGGGAATCTTTGCGCCTTCTATCGGTTGTACGCCAACAATTTGTATATCGGGATTTTGTTCTTTTAAATAACGTGACGTTCCCATTATGGTTCCTGTTGTACCCATGGCACTAACAAAGTGTGTCACTTTTCCATCAGTATCACGCCAGATTTCAGGACCGGTACCTTCATAATGCGCACGTGGATTATCTGGATTAGCAAATTGATCAAGTATTCTTCCTTTACCTTCTTTTTCCATTTCTCGAGAAACATCTATTGCTTCTTCCATACTGCCATCGGCTGAGGTTAATACTATTTCAGCACCAAAGGCTTTCATAACTGCTCGACGTTCAACACTCATACTTTCCGGCATAATTAAGATCATTTTATATCCGCGTATTGCTGCCGCCATAGCTAAGGCTATTCCGGTATTACCACTGGTTGCTTCGATTAAAGTATCACCGGAATTTATTTCACCACGAGCTTCAGCATGTTTAATCATGCTTAGTGCTGGACGATCTTTTACAGAACCAGCCGGGTTATTACCTTCGAGTTTGGCAAGAATGACATTACTCGTGTCACCCACCAAACGCTGAATTCGCACTAATGGCGTATTACCAACATAGGATTCCAGTGTTGGAAAGTCAGGTAAAGTATTACTCATTAAAGTCTTCTTCTCGTAGTGTTGTTTTGGCAAAAATCAACGCATCTTCGCGTCCCATCTTTGCTGGATAATAATTTCTTCGCGAGCCAATCTCATCAAAACCCATATCAAGATAAAGTTTAATAGCTGAGAAGTTTGTAGGACGCACTTCAAGAAAGGTCATATTAACATCATGTTCCAAAGCTAAATCTAATAAGTGCGATAGAAGCATTCGGCCTAAACCAATTGATTGATAATCAGGATCAACACATATATTCAATATATGTGATTCACCAGCAGCAACCGACATCACGCCATGCGCAACAATTTTTCCATCACGCTCTAGCACCCAACAACAATAACCAACATGCAAGCAGTCTTGAAAGATGGTATCACTCCATGGGTACTCATAAGCACGTCCTTCTACATCTAGAACAAATTCAAGATCTTCTTCTCTCATCGGTCTGATTTGTATTTCTTCTTTAATGACAGCGCTCATGAAATTTCCTTATAAAGTTTCATGGCTATTTTCAAATCTTCCCATACCTTACGTTTCTCACGTGGTGAACGAAGTAAATACGCTGGATGATAAGTCACCATTACCGGCAACTCGCTATCTGGATACTGATAACGATTACCGCGCATTTTCCCAATTGGCGTATCTACCTTTAAAAGATTTTGCGCGGCTATTCTGCCAACCGCTAAAATAATTTTTGGCTTTATGTGTTCTATCTGCTGCCTTAGGTAAGATTCGCATGCGATAACTTCTTCTGGTTTCGGATCACGATTGTCTGGAGGTCGGCATTTTAAAATATTAGCAATAAAGACTTGCTCTCTTTGCAAGCCCATCGCAAGTAACATTGAATTCAATAATTGCCCAGCACGGCCTACGAATGGCTCACCCTGTTTATCTTCATCGGCTCCCGGCGCTTCACCAATGATTAACCAATCAGCATTTGTATTACCAACACCAAAAACAGTTTGTGTTCTTGTTTCATGTAATTCGCATTTCTTACAAACAGAAACGACTTCTTTTAATGTCGCAAGCTCTTCAGGAAAAACCTGAATCGGTTTATTAACCGATTCAGATTTAGCTTGTTCAGGAATATTACTGGTCGTAGTTTCTTCAACAACATTCGAAACTACTTTGTCACGATCGATCCAGACATCAATGCCCATCTCCTTTAGATATTGTTGCTGGTACGATTGCATACGTTATGTTCTACAGTTGTGGGTGTGCCCGCTCAGCAGGTTCCATGACTTTATTCAACGCACTGATATAGGCCTTGGCTGATGCAACTACAATATCTGTATCAGAACCTAAACCATTTACAATTCTACCCGCTTTATCCATACGTACGGTTACTTCACCTTGCGAATCGGTACCATTAGTAATGTTGTTCACTGAATATAATTGTAAATCGCAACCGCTATTAACCATGCTTTCAATCGCTTTAAAGGTTGCATCTACAGGACCACCGCCTTCAGCATCGGCATGCTTTTCTTCACCATCAATAGAAAGTGTAATTTCCGCTTTTGGTGTTTCGCCTGTTTCAATACTCGCCTTAAGTGAAACAAGTTTAATTCGTTCATCTGCAATTTCTTGTATGGCATCACTCACTAAAGCCTGTAAATCATCATCGTAGACTTCGTGTTTCTTATCCGCAATTTCTTTAAAACGCGTGAAGGCAGCATTTAAGTCTTCTTCTTTTTCAAATTTAATACCTAACTCTTCTAAACGCGAACGGAATGCATTTCGTCCAGAATGTTTTCCCAACACCATACGGTTTGCATTCCAACCGACATCTTCTGCGCGCATAATTTCATAAGTTTCACGACTTTTTAATACACCGTCTTGATGTATGCCTGATTCATGTGCAAATGCATTCGCACCAACTATGGCTTTATTAGGTTGCACGGGAAAACCGGTAATACTGGAAACCAGACGCGAGCAATTCATAATCTGAGTTGTATCAAGTTGTGTGTCGCAAGTAAAAACATCTCTTCGCGTACGCACGGTCATCACAACTTCTTCAAGTGCTGCATTACCTGCACGTTCACCCAAACCATTAATCGTACATTCAACCTGTCGTGCACCATTCATAACAGCCGACAAGGAATTACCGACTGCTAAACCCAAGTCATTATGACAATGAACAGAAAAAATGGCCTTGTCTGAATTTGGAATATTCTTGATTAAATTACCAACCAACTCTCCGAAGTACAGTGGCAAGTTATAACCCACCGTGTCAGGAATATTAATTGTTGTTGCACCAGCATCAATCGTCGCTTCGATAACACGGCAAAGAAAATCAAATTCAGAACGGCCTGCATCTTCAGGTGAAAACTCAACATCATCTGTGTAATTTCTTGCGCGCTTCACGGCATGAATTGCTTGTTCAACAACCTGATCTGGTTCCATACGCAATTTTTCACGCATATGAATTGGTGATGTCGCAAGGAACGTATGAATTCGTGATGATTTTGCCGGTTTCAATGCTTCGGCAGCACGATCGATATCTTTATCTAGCGCACGAGCCAAACCGCATACAGTGCTATCTGTGATCATTTCAGCAACCGCTTTTACTGATTCAAAATCTCCTTCACTAGCGATTGGGAAACCCGCTTCAATAATGTCGACACGCATTTTCTCAAGCGCTTTGGCAATACGAAGCTTTTCGTCCTTCGTCATTGAGGCGCCCGGACTTTGCTCACCATCACGCAAAGTTGTGTCAAATATGATTAATTTATCCTGCATTTTTCTCTACTCCAAAACTTGCCTCAGTCTATGTTGATAGTCTGAGCAATACAAATAAGAAACTAGCGTTTTTATAAAAACGCGAAATCAATAAAACTAGATGTATAAAACGTTGATTAGCCCCTTAGGGCAGGAGAAATAGGCGTGACAATGCAGGCTGACCGAACTGGCGATCAGTGCTAATAGCATTTAAAGAGGTAGTGTGTGAAACCATACTCAGGAATATAGCGTTTTTTAAATATAATTCAAGTATTTGGTGGTTCCGTAGTTTTTCTGGATTCTCTGTGTTTGCGTAATGTCAGTAAAGTCAGTATAGGTCCGGAAATAGCGTAACCTGCAGCCAAGCTGAAAAGGACAATGGGTGGCTCTATCGCTATCAATACAAACACTGGAACAATAATGATAACGGCCATAAAAGGTACTCGGCCTTTTAGATCAAATTCCTTGAAACTGTGATAACGGATGTTACTCACCATTAAAATGCCAACAAATACCGTGATTGGTAAACAAAAAACTAATGACGATGTCTCACCAATTAATTCATAAATCGTTCCGCACCAAATCATGCCGGCCAGAACTGCCGCTGCCGCAGGACTCGGCAAACCCTGAAAAAAACGTTTATCCGAACTGGTTGCTTGTGTATTAAAACGCGATAACCTTAACGCTGCACATGCGGTATAAACAAAGGCAGCTAACCAACCTAACTTACCCATATCGGATAAGGCCCATTGATACATGACTAAAGCCGGCGCTAATCCAAACGAAACCATGTCAGACAGACTATCGTATTGCACACCAAAATCACTTTGTGTATTTGTCATTCGAGCAATACGACCATCCATACCATCAAGCACCATGGCAACAAAAATTGCTATTGCAGCAGGCTCAAACTGATGATTTATCGAAGCAACGATTGAATAAAAGCCAGCAAACAACGCAGCCGTTGTAAACAGATTGGGTAATAAATAAATTCCGCGTCTACGATTACTCACGTTATTAATCCTTTACAACTTTGTTGGAAGACTTAGCATTTAGTGAGTTTACCTTTGAAAAGGTTTCACTTAAAGGTATACCCAAGAAACTTGGGTATTTGAAAACTGTAGTTGAACTAACTTAATTTTCGTCGTTTTGAATTACGCTAGCGGCTTCGGAATGAATTAAATGTGCTAAGACGCTACTACCTGAATTCACATATTGCCCGACTTCGACCTGAACTTTGGACTCGATGGGCAAAAACACATCAACGAGGCCTCCAAAATACAGGTAACCACAACGTTGCCCCTGTCCTATACGCTCACCAGTATGCATATAAACGTGAAATTTGCGGGTGATATCTCTTAGACGAATAGCAGTAACAACATTATCACCTTCATCTGATTTTATATGGAAATCAAAATGTCGGCGTGATTCATTTTTATCTGGAGCAGAACACCATTGCTCCATCACTTTACCTTCAATAGGCCCACGTAGTGAAAAGATATCAAAAGGCCGCATGCTTATCTGGATGCGCATTGCTTGAGAATGTAAACGAACCTCTTCAGCTTCTTCAATTAAAGTCACAATGCCATGTACAGGACTAACTACGGCTAAAGGATCAGAAGGAATATCACGAGTAGGATCACGAAATAGAAAAGTAAAAACGACGAGAATACATAGAAAAACTATAAAGGCAGTTATGCCAAGCAAAAATTGAGCAAGCACGACCATGCCCAGTAACGCAAACAGGAATGGCCATGACTCACGAGCAATTAATGGATACCGGTTACTTGGCATCTTTAGTTAATCAATTTTGTGGAACGGATTAAAAATTAAATTTCTTTAATATTAATTCTTGTCGTGATCAACTAGTTGGTTTGCTTTAATCCATGGCATCATCGAACGCAGTTTTTCACCGACTACTTCAATACCATGTTTAGCGCTGATTCTTCGTTTTGCTTTAAGCGTTGCTGCACCGCTTTGGTTTTCCAGAATAAATTCTTTAGCAAACTCGCCATGTTGAATCTCGGTTAGAATTTTCTTCATTTCGCGTTTGGTTTCTTCAGTGATAACACGAGGTCCACGAGTAAAGTCACCATACTCTGCTGTATTCGAAATTGAATATCGCATGTTTGCAATACCACCTTCGTAAATCAAATCCACAATCAACTTGGTTTCATGTAAACATTCGAAGTATGCCATTTCAGGTGCATAGCCTGCTTCGACTAATGTTTCAAAACCAGCTTGAATCAATGCAGTAATACCACCACAAAGAACTGCTTGTTCACCAAATAGATCCGTTTCAGTTTCTTCTTTAAATGTAGTTTCGATAATGCCTGCACGGCCACCACCATTTGCAGAAGCATAAGACAAAGACAGTTCTTTTGCTTGACCAGAGGCATCCTGGAAAATAGCAATCAAAGAAGGAACACCGCCGCCACCTGTATAGGTAGCACGAACTAAATGACCAGGACCTTTAGGTGCAATCATAATCACATCAAGATCAGCACGAGGCATGATTTGTTGAAAATGAACATTAAAGCCATGAGCAAATGCTAATGCAGCACCTTGCTTAATGTTTGGTTCAATTTCATCTTTATAAAGAGCTGCTTGATGTTCATCCGGTGCAAGTATCATGATGACATCTGAACTAGCGACTGCATCAGCGATAGACTTTACATCTAAACCTGCAGCAGAAGCCTTAGCGGCAGAAGACGAACCTTCTCGCAAACCGACACAGACTTTGACGCCTGAGTCTTTAAGGTTGTTTGCATGTGCATGCCCCTGAGAACCGTATCCGATAATAGCTACTTGTTTGCCTTGAATTAAAGATAGGTCTGCGTCTTTGTCATAATAAATATTCATAAACTTGCTCTCATTAAAAAGTAATAATTGTTAAAAATCTGTTAAATAATTTTAGCCTGCATATTACACGAACTGGCTAAGATTGAATGGCTTTATCACCACGAGAAATACCTGATATACCGGAACGAACCACCTCAAGAATTAAACCGTCTTCGATTGTTTCAATAAATGCATCCAGCTTTTCGCCCTTGCCTGTCATTTCGATGGTGAATGAATTCTCTGTGACATCAATAATGCGTCCTCGGAAAATATCAACCATACGTTTAATTTCAGCACGGTTTGTTTTTTTAGCCGCAATCTTAATCAACATTAACTCACGTTCGATATGACGTGATTCATTTAGATCTACAACCTTAACCACGTCGACGAGTTTATTAACCTGTTTCATAATTTGTTCAATAATGGCATCTGAACCACTGGTCACTATTGTCATTCTTGAAACTTTAGGATCTTCTGTAGGTGCAACGGTTAACGATTCTATATTAAACGATCGTGCAGAAAATAAACCAGCAACGCGTGACAATGCACCTGCTTCGTTGTCCATTAATAATGAAAGTATGTGACGCATTAGGCTAACTCTCTATCTTTATCTGATGACAAATGCATTTCATGATGCCCTTTTCCAGAGGCAATCATTGGATATACATTTTCAGTTTGATCGGTAACAAAATCCATTAACACCGTTCGATCTTTCAAGGCCAACGCTTCTTTTATAGCGCCTTCAACATCACTTGATTTTTCGATACGCATACCAACATGACCATAGCTTTCGGCCATTTTGACAAAATCAGGTAGTGCTTCCATATATGAATGCGAATAACGACTGGAATAAAAGAATTCCTGCCATTGGCGAACCATACCCATATAACGGTTGTTCAAACTCAATATTTTTATGTTCGTGTTGTACTGCAAACAAGTTGATAATTCCTGAATACACATTACCAAACTGGCTTCACCAGAAATACAGGCAACGGTTTCATCTGGGAAAGCTAACTTAACACCCATGGCCGCAGGCACACCAAAGCCCATCGTGCCCAAACCACCTGAATTAATCCAGCGTCGTGGTTTATCAAACTTATAAAACTGCGCCGCCCACATCTGATGTTGTCCAACATCTGAAGTGACATAAGCATCGCCTTTTGTCAGCTCCCATAGTTTCTCAACAACATACTGCGGTTTAATCACATCAGTCGTTCGATCAAACTTCAGGCAATCTAGTGCGCGCCATTCGTCAACTTGTTTCCACCATTCTTTAAGTGCTTTTGCATCTGGCTTCTTGGCACCTTCGCTCTTTAATATTGCTAATAAATCTTTAAGCACATGTTTAACATCGCCAACGATCGGTATATCAACAGGAACATTTTTAGAAATTGATGAAGGATCAACATCGATATGAACAATCTTTGCGTAAGGGCAGAATTTTTCCAAATCGCCGGTAACACGGTCATCAAAACGAGCACCAATCGCGATCAAAACATCACAATGATGCATCGCCATGTTTGCTTCATAAGTGCCATGCATTCCCAACATACCAATAAATTGTTTATTCGTTGCCGGAAAAGCACCAAGCCCCATTAAAGTATTCGTGATGGGATAACCCAATAATTTAGTAAATTGTGTTAATTCCTTACTCGCTTCACCAAGAAT
>JAJFKK010000051.1 GCA_021773245.1 Gammaproteobacteria bacterium
GCGACGAAACCTTTATAAAAGGTTGTTATTTAAAAAATACTGTATTTTTATTTACCATTCATGTGCAAATTTTTTACTTCAACATAATGATCAGCCGAATATTCAAGTGATTTCAATTCATCTTCATTAAGTGGCCTTACCTGCTTTGCCGGACTACCGACATAGAGATAACCACCTTCTAATTTCTTGCCTGTTGGTACCAGGGCTCCAGCAGCGATAATTAATCTGTCTCCCAACACCGCGCCATCCATGATCGTTGCTGACATACCGATAAGACAATAATTACCAATCGTACAGGCATGCAGAGTCGCACGGTGCCCAGCAGTGACTCCATCGCCTATTGTTAACGGAAAACCACCAGGCGTATATTCACCATCATGCGTAACATGTAAAACACAGGCATCCTGAATATTAGTACGCTTACCTATCGTTATTTTCTGTACATCACCTCGTACTACCGTCATAGGCCAGATCGAACTGTCTTCGCCAATAGTCACATCACCTATTACCAGTGCCGTTTCATCCACATAGGCAGAAGCATGGATATTGGGTGTGTTATCTTTCAAACTTCGTGTGCTCATTTTTTTAAACCTATATTGAACAAGAAACGATTATTACTGTCGAAATCAGAATTGTATTAGAAAGGCAAAAGGGATGCACATTTCAATTCTTCGACAAATTTTCCGGACGTCGCCTAAAGCGCCTACTGTTGGTAAAAGTATTTCCACCACACCCCTCAAGGGGCTACCGAGGTCCATGGCGGTCAAACGACTATCCATTAATTTATTTATTATCACTATTTGTGCTGTCGTCACAATTCATACATTAACACCCTCCTTCGCTGGTACCCTAAGCGAGCCTTTTCCCGCTGCTGAATTTCATCACGATCAAACTAAAGACTGGGTTAATTCTGAACCATTGATGCTGGATGATTTAAAAGGCAAAGTTGTTTTATTAGATTTTTGGACTTTTGATTGCTGGAACTGCTACAACTCTTTTCCATGGATGAATAATTTAGAAAAACGACTTGAAGCAAAAGGACTGCAAGTCATTGGAATACATACACCCGAATTTGCTCATGAAAAAGTTAGAGCAAATATCGAAGCAAAGGCAAAAGAATTCAAACTGCACCATCCCATCATGATTGACAATGACTTTACTTACTGGCGTGCTATGCATAATAAATATTGGCCGGCCTTTTATCTAATCGATAAAAAAGGAGTGGTGCGTTCAGTCTTTTTTGGAGAAACCCATGAAGGCGACCAGCAAGCGGTTCGTATTGAAAAAATAATCAATGAATTGTTAAACAAATCTGCGTAAACACTTTTTTATTCTATAAATAATCACCGTGACTATTTTTATAATCTTATTTATTGCAACTTGCTTTCTAGCCTATGCCAACGGCGCCAACGATAACTTTAAAGGCGTCGCCACTTTATTTGGTAGCGGCACAACAAACTATCGTCGTGCAATTGGTTGGGCAACTATCACTACCTTTGCTGGTTCGGTTTGTTCTATCTTCCTTGCAGAAAAATTATTAAAGAATTTTACAGGAAAAGGTTTAGTCCCCATAGAGATCACAACATCACCTGAATTTTTAACGGCAGTAGCCTTGGGCGCAGGGTTAACCGTTTTACTAACTGCCCTGCGTGGCTTACCGATTTCGACCACACATAGTTTAGTTGGTGGTTTAGTTGGCAGTGGCTTTATGGCTGTTGGTTCACAAGTTAATTTTAATTTTCTGGGTAAAACTTTTTTTATTCCTTTATTTGTTAGCCCGTTTATTGCTGTTTGTCTCGCCTTTATTGTTTACTGGGCTTTTCGCTCAATTAGAAACTCTTTTGGTATAACAAAAGAATGGTGCGCCTGTGTCGGCGAAACAAATGAGTTTGTTCCTATCGCAGCAATTCCTTCTGAACAAGCTATTAAATTTCATAACACAATTGACGCCAACATCGATACTGAAACGAATTGCCAGTTGCACTACACCAGTAATTTTCTCGGCATTAATCTACAAAAACTATTAGACGTAGGCCATTACATCAGTGCTGGCATAGTCAGCTTTGCACGTGGCTTAAACGACACACCAAAAATTGTTGCTTTGTTACTAGCGATTCAAGGTCTATCGATTAAGGCAGGTATGATTGCCGTTGCTATTGGAATAGCTGCAGGTGGTTTATTAAATGCGAGACGTATTGCCGAAACCATGGGCAAAAAAATAACACCGATGAGTCACGGTCAAGGCTTTGCTGCAAATCTGGTTACCGGTTTTATGGTGATCTTTGCCAGTCGCCTGGGTGTGCCTGTTTCAACCACTCATGTGTCGGTTGGTTCTTTATTTGGGATTGGCTTAATAACCGGTAAGGCAGATAAACGTGTGGTGTCTAAAATATTACTGTCCTGGATGTTAACGCTACCTGTTGCAGCTTTACTAAGTGCTATTTCTTATTGGCTACTAAGTTTGTAATGGTAGATTACAAACTCTTATAACCCATTCTAAACCCACCCCAGTGTTTACCATTAACAACTATAGGGGCTGAGATATCATGAATTATCTCACCTGTATCACGTTTATAGGTTTGCAATAAGAACTGCTCCTTATTACTACCACAACGAGAACCTGTACGATCATTGAAAATACGTTTAGTACGATTATTCGCCAGATCCGTATCATAATCACCGGTCAGTGCTTGCGAATAGCGTCGATTATGTGTGGGAAAATAACCATTATTATCTACCGCGCCGGCAAACAGAATATCTTTATGCGTATCCAGTATCGGTTCCTGAATTGCGGGTAAAATCTTATCGGTATATTCATCAAACTTTGTGCTAAATTTCTCTGGAGAAGTCCCCTCTATAGATTGGTAATCACGATCAAACAAATCCTGTTCGGTAATTTCTCCACCCTTTATCGCTTGTTCAAAAACTGTCGCAACCTTTTTAGCTGAGCCAATAGCTACTTTTCGATAAACCTCATGTTTGGTGCCTAACTCATAAGTACTTAACAAGATATTTAGTTTTTCTCCTGTTTCCGAAAGCGAATAAGCTTCTTCAGAAACCTCGTCTGCCCGATTGCCTGTACTCTCCATTTGTTGTGAAATATCGATAACAGAAGAGGAAATCTCACTGGTCGCTGTAACGTGTTCATTCAAAATACTATTAATTTCATATATCTTGGCTTCGGTTTCCTGCGTGCTATTTTGAATATTGGCAAACGTCTGTTTCGCGGCTCCTGATATATTGACGATATCGGACACACCTTCTTCAAGTGAGCTCATAGTTGTAACAGAATTTTCTGTTTGTTGTTTTACTTCATTCAACATCTGACCAATTTCTTTGGTCGCATTGGTTGTCTGCTGTGCTAATGTCCGTACTTCATCAGCAACGACAGCAAAACCACGTCCATGTTCACCCGCTCTTGCCGCTTCAATTGCTGCGTTAAGTGCAAGCAAATTAGTCTGATCGGCAACGCCATTAATAACCTGTGTGATATCCTGAATCTTGACGGACAACTCATTTAAATAACGCACATCTTTTGTCGATGCCTGCACTTTGTCCTTAAATAGATGGATATGCTGATTAATCTGCTCTACCGCATTAATGCCCTCATCACTATAAACGCGAGCATCACCGACCACTTTGGAAACAGTATTGGCTGTGTCTGAGATAACCCCTGTAGTTTGCGAAATTTCTTCTACAGCGACACTAATCTGATTTGCATGACCGACATTTTGATTGATCGTGCCTTTTAATTTATCCAGAAAATAGGACACCTCTGCCGAACCTATTGCGACTTTATCGCCAGTCTTGACCACTTCATTCGCAGTTAGCTTAAAATCCTTAATAAATTCCACTATTCTTGATTTTACAGGCATCAAAACACCTGTTTGCATGCCATCGGCAGATAACGAATCAGATGAGGCATTTAAAATTTCTTCTATTTCCCGATCAAAGCCGAGAATCTCATTCTTCATATTTATGGAAACTAACCATAACAATACCAGACTGCTGGGTAGCACGGCAGAACCGCTTATTAACGCAGAATAAAGTAACGTCGTTTCTCCATCGAAAAATATTAGACTAAAGATGACACCAACGCTGATCCCTGCCAAAACAGAAGCGACAATAGGTGCCGAATGCTTTTTGCTCAACATATTTAACTCCCTGTAATTATTTAGTATTTAAGATAATAACGGTCAAAACATGAAAAACTTTAAGATGAAATCATACAAAAAACACCATTTATGGACTTTTTTTTCAATATGATATTCCAGAGCCATGATGCAGTATCAAACAATTAAGAATGATTAAAAATGACAAGCTCAATAGGCCAAAACAAACCAAGTAGACCAGTGCAGCCTTCGCCGACTAAGAGGTCAACATTCTTAACTGAATCGTAATCCAGCTAAACTCTTTCGCTAACCCCGTCACTCTATTAAAGTTGAAATGATTATAAATATAATCGGTAGAAGCGCGTGATGCGGTAAATTCAAAATCGTGATTATCACCCATCATATCGCCAAGGCTAATATTAACCGTAGTGCCAAAAAAGTATCTTAGAAATAAAAAAGCCTTTCTGCCAATGTGGCAGAAAGGCTTAAAACTTAACTAGAAATTTCTTATCCTTAAATCATTTACCTAAGGGCATCTTAATCAGATTACCTGGGCCAAGTACATCGTCACCACGGGCAACCAGATAGGCATAAAGATTATCCATATTATCCATGACGCGTTTATTGGTACTGTTTGGACGCATTAATGTGCCGGGTTTACCTTTGGTAACAATCTTGACAAATTCTTCCTTGCTTAATTTTTGAGTTACGCTTTGAGCAAGATTAGGACCAACAGCACCTATACCTCCCTTTCCATGACAAGCACCACAGCCACCACCATTGTATGTTTTCCAACCTTCAATAGCATTGGCACTAATAACACCATCAATTAGTTGATATGGCTTATCACCAGCAACAGCAGCAACTTCTTCGGTAACAGCTTCGACTTCGGCAACCACTTCAGCTTTTACTTCTTCCATTGCCGTGTCTGCTTTTTCAATAACATCGGAAACAACAGTTTCTGTATCAGCAGGAAGTTGTACTGCTTTTTCTTCCACTGCTTTAGGCATTGCACTTTCTTGTGGCGCATCACTTTCACCGCAGGCCATTAATAGTCCCGTAGTAGCAATGAGTAATAAGTAAGTTCTTAACATCTTAGATCTATTTCCTATAAAAATTTAGTTATAAGGCCAGTTAGCATAGATTTCATCTTGATAGATGACTTCTTGATCATGCATAAACACTTTAGTTGTTGCATCGTCTGCTTCTGCTGCTGTTCCTGACGAATCACCCTCTTCGCCACAAGCACTAAGTATAAATAGTGTAGAAAATAATACTGATGATAGAATTACCGATTTATTTGTAGACATAATATTAGACTCCTTAAGTTGCCTAAAAATTAATTTGACGTTTTGTGTAAGCAGCGTAATTTATACTGAATCACAAAACATTGAATTACACTGCGATACAGCTTAACAGACCTATCAAACACATGAAAACCCTGAAACTACAGTCTTTTTGTGACCAAATATGGGAAAAAAGTATTATTCCTGAGTTGGTCAACTACATCCGCATTCCCAATAAATCACCCGCTTTCGATCCTGACTGGCAACAAAACGGTTATATGGACGAGGTTGTCGCACAGTTTGTTAGTTGGTGTGAATCCCAGGAGATTCAAGGAATGCAATTAGATATCGTACGCTTGCCTGAGCGAACACCTCTCATCTATATGGAGATATCTGGAAATATTGATAATACCGTCTTGCTCTATGGCCATTTAGACAAACAACCCGAAATGTCTGGTTGGCGAGATGGTTTAGGACCGTGGGAACCTGTACTCGACGGTGACAAATTATATGGTCGTGGTGGCGCAGATGACGGCTATGCCATGTTTTCATCTCTACTAGCAATTAAAGCACTACAAGAACAATCCATTCCGCATGGACGTTGCGTCATCATTATAGAGGCCTGTGAAGAAAGCGGCAGTTATGATCTGCCTTTTTATATTGATCATTTATCAGAGCGTATCGGCACACCCGAACTCATTGTTTGTCTTGATTCAGGTTGCGGTAATTATGATCAACTCTGGTCAACAACATCATTACGCGGCTTAATCGGTGGCACATTAAAAGTAGCAGTATTGAATGAAGGTATTCATTCCGGTGATGCCAGCGGTATTGTTCCTTCCAGCTTTCGAATCATCAGACAATTACTCGACCGACTTGAAGATCCTGCTACGGGTCAAATTCTCGATGATGAATTTTATGTTGACGTGCCAGCCAAGCGAATAAAACAAGCGCAACGCGCAGCAGGGATGATGGGCGACGATGTCTTTAAACGATTTCCTATGAAAGACAACATGCAACCTGTAAATAATGATCCGGTTGAATTAATTTTAAATAGAAGCTGGCGCCCTGCTTTGTCTTATATAGGTACGGATGGTTTACCAAGTATCGAATCTGCCGGTAATGTATTACGCCCATCAACATCGATTAAACTCTCAATGCGCTTACCGCCAACATGTGATGCTGAACTTGCGAGTAAAAAACTTGAAACATTATTAACTAGCAATCCGCCATATGGAGCTGAAGTAACATTTACACCAGACTGGGCAGCAAGTGGTTGGATGGCACCGGAAGTTGCGCCTTGGCTTGAACAAGCATTGGATGATGCTTCTATGAATTACTTTGATAAACCTGCAGTACACATGGGTGAAGGCTGGTCTATTCCATTCATGGGAATGTTGGGCGAAAAATTTCCTGAAGCACAGTTTTTAATTACTGGCGTTCTTGGTCCCGGCTCCAATGCACATGGACCAAATGAATTTTTACATATACCCACAGCAAAAAAATTAACGTGTTGTGTTGCAGAAGTGATTGCCAAGCATTATCGGCATAATCATTATTATTCTAATTAATAAACTGATACTCTCATATTCAAGCTAATTATAAAGGAATATAAATATGGCAGAGCAGCAACCCCTTATACGCATGATGCCCTTCAGATTTGAAGGTGATAGCGTAGAGTTTTTTAGAATATGGATTGTTAACATCTTCCTGACTATTCTCACTCTTGGAATATATTCAGCTTGGGCAAAAGTTAGAACGTTACGTTATTTTTATGGCAACACCTGGTTAGATAACAACAATTTTTCCTATCTTGCAGATCCATTAAAAATATTAAAAGGCAGAATCATTGCAGTAACTACATTAGTCATATATTTCTTTACCTGGGAAATATTTCCACAAGCTGGTTTCTGGCTTCTTGCATTAGGAGTTTTGCTATTTCCTGCAATTATGGTGATGGCATTAAGTTTCCATATGAATAATTCTGCTTATCGAAGCATTCGTTTTTCTTTCAAAAAAGATTTTCATAAAATTTATATGGTCTTTATAACACCACTCGCCATTGTACTAGTGCTTACCTGGCTTAGTTATAGTTTTCTTGAATCCACAGACTTCATTGCTGAACTGGAAAATCAAAAAGACGCTGAGTTCCATAAGGAAGACCTATTGCCGACAGTCTTTATGTTTTTTATCTTGCCACTACTGCCTTATCTAGATTATCTGCGCACGCGTTTTATCATTAACCAAACTCAATATGGCAAAAGTGAAGCGCACTTTAGTGCTGGTGGCTGGGAATTTTATAAAATTTATCTCATTGCTTTTCTCTTATTTATGGCAATAATTTTCGTAGCGACTATAGCCATAGGAGTAATAGTTGCAATCATTGGTATTGAAAATGGCAGTGCGGAAAACCTGGGCGAAAATATTGGCTGGATAACAGTCATATCCATGATTGCAATTTATGTCCCTAGTTTTTTTATATATGGTTATATGCGCGCTGTACGTACTAACATGGTATTTAATAATGCTAATTTTGGTCGGGACACGTTTATCAGTAAACTTAAAACGGTGCCTGTGTCCTGGTTATATCTCAGTAATGCTATTGCCATAGTATGTAGTGCAGGATTACTCATTCCTTGGGCAGCAATTCGAATGGCACGATATGTTGCTGACAACACCGAATTCGAATCACGAACACTGGATAACATACAAGCAACGTCAGAATCAAAACAAAGTGCTCTCGGGGAAGAATTTGGTGATGCCTTTGATCTTGACCTCGGATTATAGAAATGAGATTAAAGGGCCGTTTATTCGATGGCAAGACATCAACGTCTCATGAAGCGATTCTTTTTTTTGATGAACATGGCAACATAGAATCTAAGCCAAGTATTCTTTCTCCTGTTTTATTTAAAGATGTTGTCATCTCAAGCAGGGTTGGAAGCACACCCCGAACGATTACATTTCCTACCGGCGAAATATTCGAAACAGTTGAGCTTGATGACTTAAATAACATCATTGAACAGTATGGCGGCGGCGAAAGCTGGGTTCATCTGCTCGAAAGTAATACTCAATATGTTGTCTGTGCTCTCATCTTCTTGGTGGCATTCTTAACCTGGGGAAGTATTTGGGGAGTCCCTTGGTTAAGCACACAAGTTGCATATGCATTACCTGCTGAAATTAATACCTATATTGCACATGGTACTCTCGAAACACTAGACAAACGTGTCTTCAAAGAAAGTAAGCTTAATGAAGAACGCAAACTTGAATTGAAACAATCTTTTACTGCGTTATTGCCAGAAAAAGATCAACTGTTTAATTATAAACTCATTTTTAGAAAAGGTGGTTACATTGGTGCTAATGCTTTTGCCTTGCCCGATGGAACTGTCGTTGTAACTGATGAATTGGTTAACCTTGCCGCTCATGATGACGAAATTATATCTGTACTATTGCATGAAATTGGTCATGTCGAATATCGTCATGGCCTCAGAAGCATAATAAACCATGCCGGATTAACGGCATTAGTCTTAACCGTCACTGGAGACGTTAATTCGGCAGGGGCATTGGTATTAGCACTACCAAATGTTTTACTTGAATCTTCTTATTCAAGGGATCTGGAATGGGAAGCTGACTCGTATTCGCTTGCCTATATGCAAAACCATAATATGGATACTGAACATTTCGCCAACTTTATGGAACGAATGGATAACTATGCATATGAGTTTGACGATGAAGATATAGAAGGTAACAATGTGAATAATGAATGTCCTGTCGATAATGATATGGATATCTCAGATATAACAGGCGAGGAAAAAACTGATGGTGGCATTGAAACGGATACAATTGAAACGACCGCTGTAGAAGAAACACAGGTATCACCTGATTTAGGTTGGCTCAATTATATTTCGAGCCATCCTCCTTCAGAAGAACGGATCGCAAGGTTTCGAAATAAATCTAAATAATGTCAATTGATACTATTTTTAAATGAACAGTAAATATTAATCACTGGAGTTAATAATGAAAACAGGTGTCATTGGATTAGGTGCAATGGGTGCAAACATGGCGAGAAACCTTGCTAAAGCAAACCATTTAGAAACAGTATACAACCGAACTTTGTCAACGACTGAATCTGTTGCAAAAGAGTGTGATTGTTCAATATCAATGACGCCGTGTGAATTAGCTAAACAATGTGAACTTATTATTATCTGTGTCTCGCGTGATGAAGATGTTTTAGAAATGGTCAATGAAATAAAAGATAATATTAATGCCAATACTATCGTTATTGACACTTCTACCGTTAGTTCTGAAACAGCCAAACGGGCTGCCACTATTTTAAAAGAAGTAAATGCGTATTTTCTTGATTGTCCTGTATCAGGCGGTACCGAAGGTGCAAAGAATGGCACACTGGCAATGATGGTCGGTGGTGATGAAGCGATTTTAGAAAAGGCACGTCCTACACTTGAATCCATAGCCGGTAATATTGTCTACATTGGTGTTAGTGGTTCTGGCCAAGCCACCAAAGCTGTTAATCAAATTATGGCTGCGGGTATTAATCAGGCAGTTACAGAAGCGCTAGCATTTGGTAAAGCGATGGATCTGCCGATGGATAAGGTTGTCGATATTGTCTCTACCGGTGCGGCTGGTAATTGGTTTTTGGAACATCGTGGCAAAACTATGCTGGCAGGAACTTACGACCCCGGTTTTAAACTGGCCTTGCATCATAAAGACCTGACTATTTGCCAAAGCATGACAAAATCGATTAGTGACAACGCTTTACCCATTATTGAAATGACTTTAATCCACTATCAACGCTTGATGGATGAAGGCTATGGTGACGAAGATATTTCAGCCCTGTTTCGCCTTAAAGAGAAAGTTTTAAGCTAAACCCTGATCAATATTGTGTCTTAAGGAACAATCCCGCCAAAATAAAGTCCATCAGAAAATTGACGCTCAGTCATTTTTATGGAGAATAGTGCGGCCGTAAGTCCAGAGAAGATTAGGGAAAGCTTAATAGCTGGCTACGAGTTACATATATTATAAGAATAAACCATTGTTTTTTAAGGTATCTAAATACTAAATCATGTCAGAAGCAATCAAAGTTAAGTCTTTAACGAAGTCTTTCGGCCCTATTCCTGCGGTTCGTGAGGTGTCATTTGATGTGAATCACGGTGAAGTACTTGGTTTCTTAGGCCCAAATGGCGCCGGAAAATCAACCACGATGAAAATGATCACCGGTTTTCTCGAACCTACCAGCGGTACGGTCGAGGTTAATGGATATGATGTTCTGGAAAATCCATTGGCTGTAAAAAAATCAATCGGTTATTTACCAGAAGGCGCGCCGGCTTATGGCGAGATGACGGTTAAGAGTTTTCTTAACTTTATCGCTGATATTCGTAAGATGTCTGGCGCTAGTCGTCAAAAACGAATCGATGAAGTCATTGAAAGAATCAACATTCGAAATGTTTATGATCAAAGTATTGAAACTCTATCGAAAGGTTATAAACGTCGTGTCGGTATAGCCCAGGCTATCTTGCATAATCCGAGCACTCTTATTCTTGATGAACCTACTGACGGCCTTGACCCAAATCAAAAACACGAAGTACGTAATTTGATTAAAGAAATGGCAGAAGAAAAAGCCATTATTATTTCAACTCATATCCTTGAAGAAGTCGATGCCGTTTGTTCTCGTGCCATTATTATTGCTTCGGGTGAATTATTATTTAACGGCACACCGACTGAATTGATTGCCAAATCAGATCGAAACGATATTGATCATGCTTTTCGTTTAGTTACTACCGGAAAATCAGACGCTAACAAGGAGCCAACATCATGAGCACCTTGTTTTCTATTTATAAACGTGAATTTACAAGTTACTTCGTCACACCTGTCGCTTATGTATTTATTGTTATCTTTTTATTCATGACGGGTATCTTTACTTTTTATCTCGGCGCATTTTATGAAAGTAACCAGGCTGACCTGGAACCTTTCTTTCGTTTTCATCCGTGGCTGTATTTATTTTTAATCCCGGCGATATCAATGCGCCTTTGGTCTGATGAACGTAAGAGTGGCACGATAGAATTATTAATGACGCTACCAGTGTCAATTACTGATGCTGTTGTTGGAAAATATCTGGCAGCGTGGAGTTTTACTGCTGTTGCATTATTTTTAACTTTTCCAATGTGGATTACTGTCAATTATCTCGGCGACCCGGACAACACAGTTATCTTGGCAAGCTATATTGGTAGCCTTGTAATGGCTGGTGGTTTTCTCGCAATTGGTTCGTGTATTTCTGCTTTTACAAAAAGTCAGGTTATTGCATTCGTTATCAGTGTTGTCATTAGCTTTATGTTTATTCTCAGCGGCTTTCCTATGGTACTGGATTTATTTCAGGGCTGGGCGCCACAAGCGATTGTTGATGCTATTGCTTCATTTAGTTTTTTAACTCACTTCACTTCAATCAAGAAAGGTGTGATTGATATACGCGACGTTATTTATTTTGGCGCGTTAATTACATTCTGGTTATACGTTAACGTCGTTGTTATCGAAGCGAAGAAGGCAAGTTAAATATGAACCTATCAATAAAAAATAAACTTATTTCAGGCACAGGCTTAATTCTCGCAAGCTGTCTTTTTATTGCTTTAGTAATTCTTGCTAACACTGCATTAACGACTTGGCGTATTGATTTAACTGAAAACAAACTATTTACGCTTTCCAAAGGCACAATAAATATTCTTAATAATCTGGAAGAACCCGTTCAACTGGATTTTTATTTTTCGCAAAAAGCAATGAGCGATTTTCCATCACTGGCAAACTACGGTGTTCGTGTAAGAGACATGCTTGAAGAATATGCGACACATGCTGACGGACAATTAATTTTAAATATTATTGACCCGGAAACATTTTCAGAATCGGAAGATCAAGCTGTTGCCAGTGGTCTTAAAACCGTTCAAGCCAACAATACTAGTGAACGAGCATACTTCGGCATGGTCGGCACAAACTCAACCGATGATGAAAAAGTCATTCCGTTTTTTCAGTCGAATCGAGAGTCTGCGATTGAATATGATATTACCAAGCTAATTTATAACCTTGCCTACCCGGACAAACGAATTGTCGGTGTTGTTTCACAGTTACCTATTATGGGTAATGAAAATGATGCAAACCAACCTACATGGACAATAATTAATGCATTAAAAGAATTCGTTGAGGTTAAAGACTTCAGTAACAGGATAGACGAACTTGATCAAAATGTTGATGTATTAATGTTGGTGCATCCGAAAAAATTAAAGAATGACCAGCTATACGCAATTGAACAGTATTTATTACGTGGCGGTAAAGCAATTATCTTTATAGATCCACTTGCTGAACAGGATAAAACTCAACCTGATCCTACTCAGCCCAATGTCATGCCAAAACTTGATTCATATTTATCCGCTCTACTTGAACTATGGGGCTTAGAGATGAGTAAAGATAAAATTGTTGGCGACATAAACTCGGCCATGCGTGTTCAGGCGAATAGTCCACGTGGTCCGCAAGAAATTGATTATCTACCCTGGTTGAGAATGACAGAAAGCAATTTTAATAACGATGACTTTTCGACCAGTGAATTAAATTTGGTTCATATGGGTACCGTTGGTTCAATTGAGGTGACAGAAGATAAAGGCATGACAGTCACACCTTTAATTCAAACATCTAAAAATTCGAGTAAATTAGAACGTGACTTAATTCTTTTTCAGCGTGATCCAACTGTCATACTGAATAATTTTAAATCTGACGAAAAAAAATATCTGCTTGCTGCTCGTATCAAAGGTAAATCAACATCTGTTTTTCCAGAGGGTAACCCCGCTGAAAATGAAAAAGGCGAACAAATTGTTGATGAAGATTTTGTTGCAGAAGGCGATATAAATGTCATCATCGTTTCAGATACTGATGTGTTAGCAGATCATTTCTGGGTGCGAACACAAAAAATGTTTGGTGTTGATGTACCTCAACCAATTGCAAATAACGGTGATTTTATCATCAATAGTATTGAAAACCTTTCCGGCAATACGGACATGATCAGTTTACGCGGCAGAGGAAAGTATTCTCGCCCATTTGTAAAAGTACAAACCATTCGTAAAAAAGCTGAAGTGCAATTTCGTCAACGTGAAAAAGAACTGCAAGCCAATCTTTCTGAAACTGAAAAGAAGATACAGAATTTACAAAAAGAACAAGGTAGCGAAAAATCCTACTTATTAAATAACAAGTTAACGACAGAAATAGAAAAATTTAGGAATGAACGGCTTGCGACAAGAAAAGAGCTACGTGGCGTTCAACATGAATTGAAAAAGAATATTGATAAACTTGGTGCACAAATACGCTTTATTAACATTGGTCTTATTCCTTTATTAATTACGCTTTTGGCATTGCTAATCGGTATTTATCGAGCAACTAAGCGGACATAACATGCTAAAAAATAAACTCTTTGTCCTATCACTTATTACTGTATGCGTAATTATTACCGCATCAATATTTGTTAAGTTGCGTGCACCACAATCAGAAAAAGACAAACCATCTTTTTTCCCGGAACTATCAGAACAAATAGAATCAGTAAATCATATCTCTATTCAAGGTTATGGTGAATCTATTAACCTTAGCCGCAGCAATAATATTTGGGGCATTGATGAATTCGATTCTTACCCTGCTTTGCCTGACAAAATTAAAAGTACGGTGCTCGGTATTGCAGACTTGAAAATAAACGCTGAAAAAACTGCTTTGCCACGACTCTATCATCGACTTGGTGTCGAAGGCCCTGAGGTCGAGGATACAACATCGTTATTATTAAATTTAAAAGATACAACGAAGAATGCCTTAGCTGAAGTCATTATTGGTAAACCAAGACGTAGTAGTGCATCACAAAGTACCCCAGGCTTATATGTACGCCGCCCTAATGAAGAACTTTCTTATTTAGTTAATGGTATTGTTGATATAAGCGCTATAAAAACAGACTGGATTGAACGCACACTTTTTGATATTCCTGCTGAAGCAATTCAGTCAGTACGAATCGACCACCCGGATGGCGACACATTCACGCTATTGAAAAAAGAAAAAGGACAAGAACAATTTGAGTTGCAAAATTTGCCTTACGGCAAAAAACTTGCTTCTGAATTAATTATCAAACGCTTTGGCAGCATTCTGGAAAACATGCAAATCAACGGTGCCAGATCGCAGGAAAAGCTTGAAGCCCAAGGCAGCACAATAAAACTTCAAGCTGTTACCTTTGAAGGCATCATTACCAACATCACTACTTTTTTACATGATGATATCCCTTATGCATCATTTGAATTTAGATATGATGATGGTTTGTTAATGGCTGAGGAAGAAGGAGAAGCTAAAGCTGAAGATGTTAAAGCTTTCATCAGAAACCTGAATGCTCGTACTTTAAATTGGTGGTTTGAAATTCCAGAATTTAAATATGACGTTATGAAAAAACGTTCAAATATTGTTATGCGCGATCGTAACCCATCATTTCTTGAAGAAAACGAAGAATAAATTAGCACATCATATAGCTGTAATTACTTTCTGGTCATCAATCAAAGTTGATTCGTATTCCCTAGCCCATTGATAAAACTCATTTGCTGGTAACGGACGCGAATAATAGTAGCCTTGCACAACATCACAATCGTGCTCTCTAAGATACTCAAGCTGTTCCTTGTTTTCTACACCTTCTGCAATTACTCGAAAACCTAAATTATGCGCGAGAGAAATTAACGCTTTAACAATAATAGGATCATCTTCGTTATACATAAGATCATGAATAAAACTTTGATCGATTTTTAATTTTGAAATTGGTAAGCGCTTAAGATAGCTTAAAGATGAATAACCTGTCCCAAAGTCATCAATAGAAATGCTTGCGCCGAGTTCTCTAAATTCATTTAAGATAGATAATATTACATCAACATCTTCCATTAAGACTGATTCAGTAATTTCCAGATCCAATCTTGATACTTCAACTCCAGCTAAGCGTAGATGTTTCATTACATGTTCATTTATATTTCTATCAGTTAATGATGCGGGGGTAATATTTATGGATACCGACTCCAATTCAAACCCCTTTTCGCTCCAACTTGAAAGCTGCCTACATGCTTCCTCTATAACCCAATCTGTCATAGGCACAATCAAACCGGTGTTTTCTGCAATCGGTATAAAATCTGCTGGAGAAACTAAACCCATATCAGGGTTATTCCATCTAATTAAAGCTTCTGCACCGGCAAGATGCCCGTCAAGCAAACTAACTTTTGGCTGGTAATAAAGGAGGAGTTCTTCTCGTTCCAATGCTTTACGTAAACTTGTTTCCATTGATAAACGTTGAAAAGATAAGGTGTTCATTGAATCAGTATAAAACCGATAACAATTACGACCGGTTTCTTTTGCATTATGAAGAGCAACGCTGGTCTTCTTTAATAAAACTTCAACATCACTACCATCTTCAGGATAAACACCAATTCCAATACTTGTCGTCACGTGAACTTCTTTATCAGAAACTTCAAATGATTCTTCAAATAGTGTGTTTATTCGGCTTGCTAACTTAGCCGCATCATCAGTATTACTAATGTCATTTAGTAAAATAATAAAATTATCGCCGCCAAAATGTGAAAGCAATCCTGATTCAAACAAACTTCTGTCATCTTGGCTATTAAGGCTATCTAAATCTCTAATTACCTGATTTAGTCGTTCGCTTACTGCAACCAACAAATTATCACCTTGATCATGCCCCAAGGTGGTATTGATGCGCATAAATTTATCTAAATTAACATTTAAAAGTGCAAAACGACGATCATGTCGTTTAGATGAAGCGACGGTTTTTTCAAGCAATCGTTTAAAAAATAGACGATTTGGTAAACCCGTAACACTATCGTACAAAGACAGTTTCTTTACTTTTTTCTCAGCATTTCTTAAGTCAGAAATATCCTGAAATATTCCAAAAATTCTATCTTTGTTTTCCATTTGATTAACTGAAGTATCAATAACCTGTCTTATGCGTTTTAATTCTCCAGCATCCGTTTTAATAGTGTATTCAAAATCTTCATACTCACTATTAAATAACGATTTAATTTTTTTAACACTTGTTGAATTATCGCTATCAACTACATACTTCATTAAATCTTCATAAGATATTCTTTCACTTTTCTCAATACCAAAAATATTTGCTACTTCACTAGAACAATGAAATTCGTTCTTATTTCTGTCATAAATCCATTCGCCCATCTTTGCTACTTTTTGTGCGGAAAGTAACTGCTTTTCCCTGCTTGCGAGTTTTTTAGCTATGTCACTCGTACGTAATGAAAATTGAAGTCGATGATTTAATTTGGCCTGATTTATTGGCTTTGTAATGAAATCGGTGGCGCCTTTTTCGTAAGCTTGATTGACAGATTCCTGATCATCTTGTGCAGTCATGATCATAATGGGGATGTATTTCTCAGAACTGTACTTAGCTGCCTTTTCGCAGAATTCAAAACCATTCATTCCTGGCATATTAACGTCGGCTATGACCATATCAGGCGACTCTGATTTTAATTTTTCAAGCCCCATATTCCCATTAGTGGCTTCTATAACACTATAATTTTGTTTTCCTAATTTAAGCGTTAATAATTTAAGGATATCTTTGTCATCATCAATGATTAATATTCTTTTACTGTTTTTGCCTTCCATTTTATTTATTAGTGACTCAATGCCGTCGATTTTGACTATGTTTACGCTACTTCATCCATACTATCCTGCATACATTTTTTTATTTCGGCATGTGACTTCGTAAATACTTCCTGCAACTCCTCAAGTTTGCTTTTGGCAGCATCAAGCTCTTTATTAACAAGACTTTTTTCCATTTCCTCTGCAATCATCCCCAAAGACATTGCTCCAACATTTTTACTACTGGATTTAAGTGTGTGTACTGCTCTGACTAGATTATCCGAATTATCTTCAAAAGCAGTATGTATTTCTGCCATTAAGCTCACCGACTCATCTAAAAAGATTTGCAATACCTCAGAAAAATCATCCTCCATAATCTCTTTTAAACTAGACAACACCGTTTCATCAAGTATAGCTTCATTACTTTTATTCGTTGTTTGTTTATCCATAACTTGCTCCTCTTTATTCAATTTCAACCATTTGTCCAAAACTTCTTTCAAGACTTCCAACTTCACTGGCTTAGGCAAATAATCATCCATTCCAGCTGCGAAACACTTTTCTTTATCGCCTTCCATCGCATTCGCTGTCATAGCAATAACTGTTAAATGGTCATTTGTTATCTCTTCGTTACGCCTTATCGCTTCGGTCGCTTCATAGCCGCTCATCACTGGCATCTGACAATCCATTAGTACAATGTCATATTTTGACTCAGCAATTTTATCCAGTGCAATTTGACCATTTCCGGCAATATCAGCAGTCAAACCTATCTTCTTCAACAATCCACACGCCACTTTCTGATTAACCAGATTATCCTCAACCAATAAAACTTTACTGTTATTCTGATTAAAGGGGATTACTTTGATTTCAGTGTGTTTTTCTTTTTTTGTTGTTTCAGTTTCGACATTAAGAATGGAGCACATCGTGGCACGCAACTGCTCTCGTCGATATGGTTTTTGTAAACACGCATTAATGCCTACAGGACGCCATATATCAGGAGCTAATTGCCCGGCAGAGGTCAATAAAATTCGTGGTATAACTGTTAATCTTTCATGTAGTTGCATCTTTCTTGAAAGCTCAAGACCATCCATCCCTGGCATTTGCATATCAAGTGTAACCAAATCAAATTGCTTCCCTTGCTGCTCTCTCTCTTCTAACAACTGTAGCGCTAAATAGCCATCGGCGGCCTGCTCGGTAGACATACCCCAGGAGTCAAGGTAATTACAAACGATAATGCGGTTCGTACTATTGTCATCTACAATCAGGGCAGATAGGCCAGCTAATTCTTTTAGCTTTATTTCTGGTCTGTCTTGTGAAACCACATCCAGTGAAATAGTAAAATAGAAACTAGAACCTTTATCAGGTTCACTTTTAACTGAAAGTACTCCTCCCATCAATTCGACTAGCTGCTTACAAATCGTCAAGCCCAATCCAGTTCCGCCAAACTTTCTGGTCGTTGATCCATCGGCCTGGGTAAAAGCATCAAATAATGAAGCCTGGGCTTTTTCAGGTATCCCTATGCCAGTATCAGTTATCTCAATTTTTATTGTTGCCTTATTATCATGGCTAGCAATATTAACCACATTAACAACGACTTCGCCTTCTTCAGTAAATTTAATGGCATTACCAAGTAGATTGAATAATATCTGTCGTAATCGTGTAGGATCGCCTTTCAAACTTACTGGTATTTTGTTATCAACAAAAGACAAAAGCTCAATCTGCTTTTCCTTAACACGTTGAGATAATAAGGCACAAACATCTTCGACTATTTCCGACAAATCAAAATCAACTTCTTCTATATTCAACTTCCCGGCTTCAATCTTTGAGAAATCCAGAATATCGTTGATTATTTCTAATAATGCATCGGCAGAATTATGTGCCGTATCAATATAATCCCGGCATTCATCAGACAATTCAAAGTCTTTTATTAACTGCAGCATACCTAATACACCATTCATGGGTGTGCGTATTTCATGACTCATGTTTGCCAAAAATTCACTTTTGAATCGAACAGCTTCTAGCGCTTTATCACGCGCCTGCAATAATTCATCTTCAAGATTTTTCTGCATTGTCATATCGCGTAAATTTTCAACAACAGCAATTAACTTTTTATTATGATCATAAATTGGAGCAGCATCGATAGATAGATACTTCTCTTCACCATTTGCTACAGTACACCAGTTTTGCGCATGTATGCCTTCATCCAAAAAGGGTGATTTTGTATAATTGATGTAAATATCACTAGCTTCTTTACTATCAATATTAATCACAGTATCAGCAAGACAAGGGCGTTGTTCCTGATAAAACCCTCGCCAATGATCTCTGGTGCCAACAACTTCATCAGACTTTAGACCGGTTAATTCTTCACAGGCTTTGTTCCAGGATAAGACTTTATGATTGGGGTCGATAACAAACGTAGGGTTAGATTGATTCTGAATCAAGTTCTCTGAATATTCTTTTTGCAGATTAATTTCTGCTGCTGCTTCTTTAAGCTCTGAAATATCTGCCCAGGAACCTATAACTTCCTTAGGATTATCATTTTCATCTAATAATAATCTAGTACTATCCTGGATATAGATGTAGTGACCCTTTTTATGACGCATTCGATATTCTAATACGAGAGCACTATTCTGAAATAATTCAGGCATACGTTCCATTACACTTTTCTTGTCGCCTGGATGAATATTGTTTATCCAGAAATCCGGATCTTGAATCAATTCTTCAGCTCTATAACCCAGTATATAAATAATATTTTCACTGACATATGTTTGTCTGAAAGTTCCAGAAAATTCGGTCGCATAAATAACAGAGGGACTGGTGTTGATTAATGCCACCATTCTTGCTGAATAATCATCTAATTCTTTGGTTCGTTCTTCTACCTTATCTTCTAATGATGTATTTAAATCGTTTAACTGGACAGTAAATTTATTAACACGAGAATATATCCAGACACTAAAAAACAATAATGCCAACGTTGTGAGTAATAGACAAAACTTGAAATAGTCGGTTCTTTCTTTAATTTTTTCTTCTACATTAATCGAATAACGAAGTTTAGATTTAAGTAGCAGCTTGTATTCAGGCAATAAAGTTTTGCGCAATATATTATGAACATTTAAAGAATGTTTAACTACAGAAGCAAGGTGACGTTTAACTGTACCCCATAACACATGCTCCCGAATATCTTTAAAGTCAACAAGACTATCGATGTCTATTACATAGCTATCTATGTTATGGGTATTCCGATTGCTCTTATCATGCATTAATAATAAAACTTCCGTTTCCAATTCCAACAAGGTATCCGTGAAATTATTATTCGGCTGCATCACATCCAGATCTTTCTTCAGCCGGCTTATCAGTATTGGAAAATAGGTTTCCGAATTATGTAGAATCGAATCTTCGGATTTAAAGTCTTCTATTAAATATGTCTTTTCTTCTAGGGATTTTTTGACTGAAGTAATATCAGTATCAGTGCCTAGTTTTTCAAGCTTCTCCAGATAGACATATTTCTTATTCAACATTTTTGTCAATCCATCATAATTATTTTTCTCCCGCTCTCTCAATAGTAATATTTCACGATCAATAGCCGAGTTCAGTTCGATTAGCTTGCTAAATAATTCCTGTTCCAGATTTAGTTTCTCGTGACGACTGTCACGAGATAACTGATAAAAAACACTAATCAGGCATAATAAAATAATAAAAATCGAGCAATAGATTAATCTATATTTCATTTTAGACTGACCTCAATCTCGCCAGTCAATGACTCAAGGAATGCAACCAGAAATTCGATATGTTTCTTACCCGGAATCACGCCTATTTGATAATGCATCATAACTGTAACAGCATCATGTAAGGTCGCAGCAGTGCCATCATGAAAATAAGGTGCCGTAAGCGCAACATTCCTGAGGCTTGGCACCTTAAATTTATATCTATCAGATTCATGGCCGGTTACATTAAATCTGCCATAATCTTCATTTGTTACATTACCTCTATTCCTGAAATAATCATCCATCACACCCAAGCGTTGATACATGTTCCCTCCAATATTCATTCCTTGGTGACATGAATCACAACCATAGTCTTGAAACAGGTAATATCCTTCTATTGCCTCATCTTTTATGGCGGACTCATCACCGAGCAAGAATTTATCGAAAGGAGAATTTGGTGTGATCAACGCACGTTCGTAACTAGCAATGGCGTCT
>JAJFKK010000052.1 GCA_021773245.1 Gammaproteobacteria bacterium
CAAGACAAATCAATATTTTAAAAGCTTTGGGCGCGCAGATTCCAAATTATGCGCACATTCCTATGATACTTGGGCCTGATGGTAAGAAGTTATCGAAACGTGATGGCGCAGCAAGTGTGTTGCAATATAGAGACGATGGTTATTTACCAGAAGCGTTATTGAACTATCTAGTTCGACTTGGCTGGTCAAAAGAGGACCAAGAAATATTTAGTATTGATGAAATGATATCAGCGTTTGATATTAAAGATGTCAATAAATCAGCTTCAAGTATTAATCCGGAGAAATTGCTTTGGTTGAATCAGCATTATTTAAAAAATGCGGATAATTCGTCGCTAGTTAAACCATTGAGTGAGCTTTTTAAAGGAATGGATCTAACTACAGATGAAGGACCGGATTTAGAAGAGCTGATTGAAGTGCAGAAACAACGTACAGAAACATTAAAGGATATGGCAGAGCAAAGTCTGCTGTTTTATCAGGATTTTGATGAATATGCAGAAAAGGCAGCTAAGAAACATTTACGACCAGTAATTTTAGAACCGTTACAGGCGCTTTATGAAGTATTGAAGGGTATTAAGGATTGGAGTAATGAGCATATAAAATCGGCGATTGAAAAAACAGCAGAGAAGTTTGAAATAAAAATGGGTAAATTGGGGCAACCGCTAAGGGTTGCTGTTTCCGGCACCGGTATTTCGCCAAGTATTGATGATACATTACGCTTATTAGGACAAGAAAAGAGCCTATTCAGGTTACGCAAAGGCATTGAATTTATTGAAAATCGTAGTACATCTTGACAGGTTTCAGGCTGTCACGTACAGTCGCCGCCTTGTTGAGATTAGTAGTTGTTTTATCGGGGCTATAGCTCAGCTGGGAGAGCGCTTGCGTGGCACGCAAGAGGTCGGCGGTTCGATCCCGCCTAGCTCCACCAATTTGTAATAAGTAGGCTGTTTTTCAGGACATATTCTAATATTGTCCCCATCGTCTAGAGGCCTAGGACACTGCCCTTTCACGGCGGCAACAGGGGTTCGAATCCCCTTGGGGACGCCATTTCTATTATAAACAATGGCTTATAAAAAGGAGTTGTGTAGGTATTTTATCCATTACTATTACATGTTATATGACGCTAAGTATTCATAATATTATCATTTATAGATACAACATTATCTGAGGGTGATTTTGCGAATGGCGGATAGAAAGCTTCAGATAATTTACGCCATTCTGATAAAGTCCTATTCACACCTATTGAAGATTCCAGTAATAGATTTCCACTAAACTCATATTTCAAAACAGAGATATTTGATTCTTTATTAAATCTTTATAACTTAATTCAACATCTATACAATAAATAAAGAATTTATTATCTTCTTTTTTAGTAATCTCAATTGACGGATCTTAATTACTTTATAGAGTCGATCTGATGGATTGTTATATTTGTTGACACAGGAACGAAAAAAGATGAATCACATATAATGAATACACCAGAAAACATCGAGCTCCCTTTCGAATTAGATTCACTGTCTGATGCTGTTAATTATCAAAAATGGATAATGAGTTCAATATATCCATTTCTTGGTGAAAGCATACTCGAAGTAGGCGCAGGTATAGGTAGTATGTCCAGATGGTTACCTGTACGAAAAAAGCTATATATAACAGAATATAATCAAGATTTTGAAAATTTACTCAAAAATGAAATGTATCTAAAGCATGGTGACGACAAAAGAATTATAGTAGAACATAATAAATATGAGAGTGGGTGGCAACAGAAATTTTTTGATCACAATATAGATACAATAGTTAATTTCAATGTATTAGAACATATAGATAATGATTCCCAAGTATTAAGTCAATGGCTTGATATATTATCAAGTAATAGTACCTCTCAACATAAACGATTGGTAATATTTGTTCCCGCACATCAATGGGCATTTAGTAAATTAGATAAAAAATATGGTCATTACCGAAGATACAATCATAAAACAATGATTAAAGCGTTATCAAAAATTACAAATTATACTAACGTTAGTTATCAATACTTCAATATTATTGGTTTATTGGGTTGGGTTTTTAAGTATAAAATACTAAAAAATGAATCTATTTCTAAAAAAGATATTAGAATCTTTGAACGCTTAGTACCATTCATAAAAAATATTGACGACTTTCTTCATCATAAATTAAAAATCAGAATAGGTCAGTCGATGATATTTGTAGTTACCGTATGAATGTATTGTAAATAATTAGTTAGTATTAATGTCGTTCAAATAAAAAATCAAGTTCATGCTGTACTAATTGATTTTCCCAATTAAGAGCTGCATCAATATCCTTCAGGAATTTAATTGAAATATCGTATTTATAGCTTATAAAGATTAAAAACTGTTATACGAGCATGTATGATTAATTGGCGTTATATGAATTATCGATTTTTCAATTCGTTAGATACCAACATTATTAGTTTTATATTTTAGGAGACGATAAATAAAATGAACCAACCTAAACTATCTGTCATTATTCCTTGTTTTAACGAAAAAGAAACAATTAATGAAATCATAAATGCTGTACAAAATGCTGCTTATCAAAATACTGAGATTATAGTGGTTGATGATTGTTCAAATGATGGAACAAAAGAAATTCTTGAAAATAGACTAAAGAACAAAATTAATAAATTGATATTGCATGACACGAACAAGGGTAAAGGTGCTGCTATTAATACAGGTATACAAGCTGCAACAGGTGATTTGCTTATTATTCAGGATGCTGATTTGGAATATGATCCTAATGAATATACGGTTGTATTGGAGCCAATATTAAATGGCAAGGCTGATGTGGTATATGGTTCGCGTTTTGTGGGCAACGATGCGCATAGGGTTTTATACTTTTGGCATAGCGTTGGTAATGGACTATTAACTCTTTTTTCAAATATGTTAACCAATCTTAGCTTAACAGATATGGAAACATGCTATAAAGCATTTAGAATGGATATTATTAAACCTATAGTAATAGAAGAGAAACGATTTGGTTTCGAACCAGAAATAACTGCAAAAATTGCAAAAACAAAATGTCGTATTTATGAAGTCGGAATATCTTATTATGGGCGTACTTATGATGAAGGAAAGAAAATTGGATGGAAAGATGGATTTAGAGCCATCTATTGCATTATTAAATACAATCTCTTCAGATGAATAATATAGACAATAACAATATTTAATATCTTTATTGAAATTTCAAAGCCATATGGTTAAATGACCTTTTCCTAGTATAAATATTGCACTGGCGGATAATTGAATGAATTTAAAAAGAACTCTTAGAAATGCTTTTCCATTCCTTACGATAAAATATCGTACGGTCAGAGATAAGTTTTCCCAAAATGAGGCCTATTATAAATCTGCATACATGGAAGCTCTTTCAATGGTAGATCAAATAAATAGCAAACCATTTGATAAAAAAATGGTAGAAGACTTTGAAAGAAACACAAAAAATCAGACTTATTCATCTGCAAGAGCAAATATTGAAACTAATAATTCATGTAATATTGATTGCGCTATGTGCCAAACGAGTTCATCGACCCGAGTAAAAGGTATTATGGAAGATGAGTTGTTAGAGCACTCCATTGAAGAATTAGTAAAAAATGGAAGAACTGATATTGCTGTACATACAATTGGGGAGCCAACAGCTAATCCTAAGTTCAAAACTGTTTTAAAATTGTTTAGGAAAAATGGCATCGTCATGGGGCTTTCAACAAATGGACTTTTAATCCATAAACATATTGAAAATATAATTGAATATCGTGATGTTTGTCCAGTAGTTCACTTTTCTGTAGATGGAGCTACGAAAGAAACTTACGAAAAAATTCGGATTCGTGGAAATTGGGATAAATTAATAGAAAATATTAATTTAGCTTATAAAACACTTCGTAAAAATGGTGTGCCACTAAAATTTTCTCTTTGTATGTCAAAAGACAATGTACATGAAATAGGAGATTTTATTGTTAGGTTTCGCGACTATGTGGAAAATCCATCGAAAGACCTTTATGTTGGAGCAATTAATTCTCTTGCTCCTGATAATACATACTTTAATCACGTAAATATCTTTCCTAATCATACTTATCTAAATTCGCCATGTTGGCAAGTAGGTACACCAACCCCCCATATTTTAATCGATGGTCGTGTATCAGCATGCTGCCGGGATTATGATGGAAGTATTGTTATTGGTGATATAAATAAAAATTCACTAAAAGAAATTCTACAAGGTGATAAGCTTAAATCTCTGACTGAAGAGCATCGTTCTAAAAACCTAAAGGATCGACCACTATGTGAATCTTGTTTCGTGGTTGATGACAGAGTTAATGATATTTTTGGGAGCCTTTTAGAGCGAACTTTAAAAAGAAATCCGAGAGAAACATCAGAGTTCTATCAAAATATCGTAAATAATTTTATAAAATTATTTCAAAAGAAACCTAGTAGAGAAGAAGTCCAACATCTATTTGATGCAGTTTAATTTAGATTGCTTCTCTTTGGGAGTAGGGTAAAAAAAACATATTCATTATTGTGATTGTTAATTATGACTTCGAGATATTTCAAATATTTACATGAATCAATAAAGTATAAAATCACCCTTTTATCTAAAACATTAAAATTTAAAAATGCAGAATTCATATGTTAATTAATAAATTAAATCTATGAAAATATTAGTAACAGGTGCTGCTGGATTTATCGGTTTTAATACCTCTCAGTATTTACTAAATCGAGGTGATACTGTAATAGGTATTGATAATCTTAATGACTATTATGATCCTTCTTTAAAAGAGGCAAGGTTATCAATATTAGTCAATAATGATAATTTTCATTTTCATAAAATAGATATTATCGACAAAAATGCTGTTGATTCTATTTTCATATCAGAAACTCCTGACTATGTTATACATCTGGCGGCCCAAGCTGGAGTAAGGTATTCGTTGGAAAATCCTTATGCCTATATTGATTCAAATATTACGGGTTTTATGAATATTCTGGAAGCTTGTCGATACCACCCTGTTAAGCATCTAGTCTTTGCTTCTTCCAGCTCTGTCTATGGTTCAAATACACAAATGCCCTTTAGTGTAAATGATAATGTTGACCATCCGCTTTCATTATACGCAGCGACAAAAAAATCTAATGAGCTAATGGCACATACATACAGCCATTTATATAACATCCCAGTTAGTGGTTTACGTTTTTTTACTGTCTATGGACCATGGGGAAGACCTGACATGGCATTGTTTATTTTTACTAGAAAAATACTTAATGGCGAAATAATAGACGTTTTTAATAATGGCCAACATAAACGTGATTTCACTTATATTGATGACATTGTAGAAGGTGTTGTTCGTGTTTCTGATAATATCGCCACAAGTAATCCTGATTGGAATAGTTATAGTCCAGACCCTGCCACAAGTAAAGCACCTTATCGTTTATATAATATTGGTAACAATACACCTGTTGAATTGATGTATTTCATTGAACTAATTGAAAAGAATCTTGATAAAAAATCTGATAAAAATTATTTGCCACTTCAGCCTGGAGATGTGCCTGAAACTTATGCAAATGTTGATGCATTAATTGATTATGTTGATTACTCGCCTTCTACTTCGATTGAAATAGGAATAGAGAATTTTGTTGAGTGGTATAAGGATTATTATAAAGTATGAATGACGTTAATAAGCGGAATATTTCTGTCATAGGTTTAGGTTATGTCGGTTTGCCAGTTGCGGTGGCATTTGGCGAAATTTCAAATATTATTGGCTTTGATATAAATGAAAAAAGAATATCTGATCTTAAAGATGGCGTAGATAAAACAGGCGAAGTTTCTTCTGCTGAACTTAGTGCTTCTAATATTATTTTTACATCAGACTTAAACGAGTTATCGAATGCTGACTTTCATATTGTTGCTGTTCCGACGCCTATAGATAATGATAAAAAACCTGATTTAATACCATTGTTGTCAGCATCAAAAACAGTAGGTCAAGTTCTAAAGAAAGGCGATATCGTAGTTTATGAATCTACGGTTTACCCTGGCGCAACTGAAGATGAATGTGCTGCTGTTCTGGAAGTTGAATCTGGTTTAATCAGTGGCAAAGATTTTTTTCTAGGTTATTCTCCCGAACGTATAAACCCCGGCGATAAGAAACATACTTTCAAAACAATTAAGAAAGTCGTTTCAGCACAAGACGAAAATACATTGCAAATTGTAGCTGATGTTTATTCGTCTGTTGTTGATGCAGGCGTATATAAAGCTGCGTCTATAAAGGTGGCTGAAGCAGCTAAAGTGATTGAAAATACACAACGCGACTTGAATATCGCGCTGATGAATGAATTAGCAGTTTTATTTAGACATATGGATATCGATACACACGATGTATTAGAGGCCGCTGCTACAAAGTGGAATTTTCTACCATTTGAACCGGGATTGGTCGGTGGGCATTGTATTGGTGTTGACCCATATTACTTGACATATAAATCAACATTATTAGGTTATAAGCCACAAGTTATTCTTTCAGGAAGAAAGATAAATGACAGTATGGGTAAATACATTGCAGAATCTCTGATAGATAATCTAAAAAAAGGTAGCAAAAAAATTGATGAAGTTGTTATTACAATACTTGGTATAACATTCAAAGAAAATGTTCCTGATATACGTAACACAAAAGTCATCGATATAATTTGTGAACTCAGCAATTTTCCTGTGACAATTCAGGTTTATGACCCTTGCGCTGATAGTATGGATGTAAGAGATGAGTACAAGCTTAAATTAGTCGAGTTTAATGATTTAGAAAAAGCAGATGCCGTTATTCTTGCTGTTCCTCATAAGGAATTTTTAGAGAAAGGTTGGAAGCTTATTTCTGAATTGTTACATGTAAATGAGGGAATTGTTTATGATATCAAGAGCATTCTTGATAGAAGCATAATTCCTGAAAATATTAATCTCTTTCGTTTATAAAACGTATGATAAATTAAGGAATGTAGTAAATGAAAGTCACTATGTTGGGTTGCGGTTATGTAGGTCTTGTTTCGGGCGCTTGTTTTGCAGAGTTCGGTGCCAGCGTCACCTGTTTTGATGTCGACAAATCGAAAGTACAAAAATTACTGGAAGGCATCATTCCAATATACGAACCAGGTCTTGATGATTTGGTTAAAAAAAATGTTGAACAGGGACGACTTACATTTTCAGATGATCTTAGTAATTGCATCTCTGATTCTGATCTCATTTTTGTAGCTGTAGGAACGCCGACAAGAAGGGGGGATGGGCATGCCGATTTAAGTTATGTCTATCAAGCAGTGCAGGATATTGCCCCTTTCTTAAAAAATTATACCGTTATCGTTGATAAGTCGACTGTGCCCGTTGGTACAGCAAGAAATGTTAAACGCATTATTGCTGAAACAAACTCCGATGCTGATTTTGATGTTGCATCAAATCCCGAATTTCTTCGAGAGGGTGCCGCGATTACAGATTTTATGCGCCCTGATCGAGTCGTTATTGGTGTAGAAAATGATCGTGCTGATAAAGTACTAAGAGAACTTTATCGGCCCATTAATTTGATTGAGGCACCCATATTTTCAACTGATCTTGAGAGTGCTGAATTGATCAAATATGCATCGAATGCATTTTTGGCAACAAAAATTAGTTTTATTAATGAAATGTCTGTTCTTTGTGAAGAAGTAGGAGCAGATGTCCATGCTGTCGCAAAAGGGATGGGGCTAGATGGTCGTATCGGGCGTAAATTTTTACATGCGGGGCCTGGATATGGAGGTTCCTGTTTTCCGAAAGATACACAGGCACTCTCTCGAATTGCTCAGGAACATGGTGTGTCAAGCCGAATTGTAGAAGCAGTTATTGAAGTAAATGAAGCACAAAAGGCAAGGATGATAAAAAAAATTCGTAGTGCGCTTGGTGGAAATGAGAGCGGTAAGAAAATAGCTGTTTTGGGTTTGACCTTTAAACCCGAAACAGATGATATGCGCGATGCACCTTCTCTCGCTATATTGCCAAAGCTAATTGAAAATGGATGCCAGATAAATGCACATGATCCTCAAGGTGTACATGAGGCAAAAACTTTATTACCTGCTGAAGTTAAATATTTCGATGATCTTTACGCTACATTAGATAATGTAGATGCCGTGGTATTAATGACGGAATGGAATATGTATAGAAACCTTGATTTAGATTTAATCAAATCAAAGCTTAAAAAAGCGGTGTTTATAGATTTACGAAATGTTTATGAGCCTGAAGCAATGAAGTCAATGGGTTTTGATTATCATTGTATTGGCCGGTAAAATTACCGTCATTATGAATAAAATAACAAATCAACATACTGTTTGGCATGAGCCATCAGTTTATCGTCGTGACAGGGAAGTAATGAATGGACATAAAAGTGCCATTATTTGGTTCACAGGTCTATCAGGCTCGGGTAAATCAACAATGGCCCATGCTTTAGAAAATTACTTACACAAAAAAAATGTCAGAACCTTTGTTCTTGACGGAGATAATGTCAGGCGTGGTCTTAGTAAAGATCTTGGGTTTTCAGATGATGATCGAACCGAGAATATCAGACGAATTGGTGAAATAAGTAAACTTATGATGGAAGCTGGTGTGATTGTTATAACGGCATTTATATCACCCTTTATCAAAGATAGAAAAATAGTTAGAGAGTTAGTTTCTGAGGGTGAGTTTATTGAAGTATATTGTAATGCTGCACTAGACGTATGTGAATCACGCGATGTAAAAGGGCTATATAAAAAAGCACGTGCAGGTGAAATCCCTGACTTTACAGGTATATCGTCTCCGTATGAACATCCAGACAATCCTGAAATTGTGCTAGATACTGTGAATCAATCTTTAGAAAAATCTGTTGATATTATTAATGCGTATCTAAATGAAAGGCAAATTATTAATTATTCATAATTTATGTATGAAATTCTGGTATTTAATACAAGCAAAACCAAAGTCTGAAGTATTAGCTAAAGAAAATTTAGAAAGACAAG
>JAJFKK010000053.1 GCA_021773245.1 Gammaproteobacteria bacterium
TGCAAAAAGCCAACACCCTATGCACATAAAATACTGCAACGCTTTGTGCAACGTTATTACAAAGAACTATAAGCGATACTTATCTATCGAGAAATATATTCTTTAAGTTAGCAACATGATCCGGGTGACTTATCACTATTAGTATAGCTTGCATGTTTGGTTTCTGATGCGGGTCGTCGGGTTCCTGCAGGGGCGCACCATTCTTTTCCTGCTTGCGCGTTTGCGGGTGTGATACCAATAAAATCATCTTTATACGGCTCATTACTTATTACATTAAAGGTGCGTTCACAGACTGCCATTCTTTCACCACGCGGAAACTCGTGGCCTTCGTCATCGACAACAAAACTAAAGGGGCCAGCGTAGATAACCGCATGGCCTTTATCGATACAATCCGTTTGTTCGCGTTTGATTGCGGTCAATGTCGCTGAACGGAATTCTATACCTTCAACAACCTGCCAGGGCGCTTCCGACCACTTGTCATAGGAGACGGCAATAAAACCGGCTTCTTGAAACATTTGCAACATCTCCAGTTCCTGAAACGCACCCGAGATACAACCGCTCCATAAATCTTCATCCGCTTTCAAATGTTCAGGAATAAATTCATCGCTAATAATATCTGAAATGGCGATACGTCCACCGGGTTTTACAACTCGAAAGATTTCATTGACGAGTTGTTGTTTTTCGACATCGTTAACTAAATTTAGAACGCAATTCGATATAACCAAATCAACTGAGTTATCTGCGATAAGCGGTGTATTCTTAGTTTGTTTTAACTTCCAGCTTTCAAAGTTAGATAACTCATCTGCATTTGTAACAGGGTTTGATTTCAACCATGCTTCCATCGCATCAACATCTAACGCTAAGTCTTGAATTTTTCCTTTTAAAAACTGGACACGATCACTTCCAACTTTCTCAGCCATCTCTGCTTGATATTTTCGTGCTAACGCTAACATATCATTATTCATATCAACACCGATAATCTTGCCACTATCGCCGACCAGTTGTGCAGCCATGTAACATATCTTACCGCTGCCGCTTCCCAAATCGAGCACTGTATCTCCTTCACGAACATAACGTGATGGATCACCACAACCGTAATCTTTTTCTATTATTTCTTTTGGTAATCTTTTTAAAAGATCGGTTTGATAATCTACAGGGCAACACAGTGCTTCCTGTCGCTCATTTGCACCTTCTGAATATCTTTCGAGAACAGCATTTTCTTGATTCATGTTTACCTACCAGTCGTAAATGGATTTTTTAATAATTGTAGTAATTGTCCGGACGAAGTGTCACGAAATTTATCAAGCCCTATCACCATGCCATCATACCCTGCTTCAGGTAATTCCCGGTAAGTTTTGAAGACTTTATCCCAAATAGAAAAGACATTTCCATAATTACTGTCGGTTTCTTTTCTAATAACAGAATGGTGTATCCGATGCATATCGGGTGTGACAAATATTGTCCTTAATACACCATCGAGCTTCTTACTAAGCAAAATATTACTATGCCCAAATAGTGCCGCCGCATTTAATATTATTTCATATAAAATTATTGCGAATGCTACCGGCCCAATTAAGTACACAGCTACTAGTTTATATATCATCGATAAAATAATTTCGATGGGATGAAATCGAATCGCAGTCGTCACATCAATCTCTATATCCGTATGGTGCACACGATGAATGCGCCAAAAATATTCGATTTTATGAAACACGACATGTTGTATATAAATAAGAAAGTCAAAAATTATTATTGTTAAAGTCACGTTTAATAACATTGGTAAAGAAAGAATATTAAATAAACCTATCTCTCTTTCTGCGACATGCAAAGCAACTTCAAATGTCGCTAAAGGTACTAGCAAACGAACAGCAATAAAATTAACAAACAACAAGAAGAGATTATTTAAACGCCTGAATTTGGAATTATCATCTGCTGCACGTCTAGGCCAGACCCATTCAAGACCGGCAAACATTAATATTAATGCAACAAAGCTATACATCCGCAACTCGGCCTGATGCTCAATAAAAAATATCTGGAAATGGTCCATTTGATTAGTGTGTCTTTATTATGCTGCTTTATAGATTTTGGGTTACACTTGTAGACTATAAACACTAGTATAAATTCAGCAACAAATGACTGAAAAATTAAAAAAAGAAGCAATAATAACATCTCGACCAAGAAGAATGCGCAGCGATGACTTCTCGCGACGTCTAATGCGAGAATCAAATATAACTGTAGACGACCTTATTTATCCCATGTTTATTATTGAGGGGGAAAATGAGCGCACTTCTATCGAATCAATGCCTGAAATAGAACGTTTGAGTATCGACCTGCTACTCGAAGAAGCGAAAGCATTATTAAATCTTGGCATACCAGCAATCGCACTCTTCCCTGTTGTTTCTGATGAGAAAAAAAGTGATGACGCTGCAGAAGCGTGGAATTCAGAAGGTTTAGTACAAACAGCGGTTCGACAATTAAAGCAACATTACCCGGATCTAGGTGTTATTACAGATGTTGCACTTGACCCTTATACGCTCTCAGGTCAGGACGGACTAACTGATAAAGACGGTTATGTCATTAATGATGAAACTGTAGATGTTCTAGTAAAACAAGCCTTATCTCATGCAGAAGCAGGCGCTGATATTGTTGCCCCTTCAGATATGATGGATGGCCGTATTGGCCGCATTCGACAGGTACTTGAAGCCAATAATTTTATAAATACAAAGATTCTCGCCTATTCGGCAAAATACGCATCGAACTTTTACGGCCCTTTTCGAGATGCCGTTGGTTCTGCTGATAATTTAGGTGGAAGTAATAAATACACTTACCAGATGGATCCAGCTAATACCGATGAAGCAATAACAGAAGTTGGCTTGGATTTAAAAGAAGGAGCCGATATGGTCATGGTTAAACCCGGCCTACCTTACCTCGATATTGTCTATCGCGTTAAAAAGACCTATGGCCGACCGACCTATGTTTATCACGTCAGCGGTGAATACGCCATGTTAAAGGCAGCTGCAACAAATGGGTGGCTAGATGAAAAAAGTACAGTTATGGAATCGTTGCTTTCATGTAAACGCGCGGGAGCCGATGGCATCTTAACCTATTATGCCAAGCAAGTAGCTGAGTGGCTTAAAGATCCTTAGTTATGGGGTTCAAAAGGGGAGAAAGCGCAGCTCTTCCCTTTTAATATTTTAATCATAAATCGAGTCCCAACTGTTTTATTTTTCGCGTTAAGGTATTTCTTCCCCAACCTAAAAGTTTTGCAGCATCCTGACGACGACCACCTGATTTTTTTAATGCTTCTTCAATTAAAATAGTTTCAAATCGCGGTACAGCATTCCGTAATAATTCCGTATCGCCTTGTAATAAACTCGACTCAGTCCATTTACGAAAAGTAGATTCCCATTCATCTGATACTTCAACAACATCAACCTCTTGTCTTAATTCCGGGGGTAGATCATCAATATGAATTTCTCCACCCGATGCCATAACTGTTACCCAACGACAAAAATTTTCTAACTGTCTAACATTTCCCGGCCACGACAAACTAGTAAGATAATCCCCGGTTTCAGGCATCAACTGTTTAACTTCTTCACCTAGTTCAACTGCTGCTGACTTAAGAAAATGATTAGTCAATTCAATGATATCTGTTTTTCTTTCACGTAATGAAGGCACATGTACTCTAATAACATTTAAACGATGTAACAGATCTTCACGAAATTTACCTTCTTTTACCAGTTGCTCAAGATTTTGATGAGTCGCTGCTATGACACGCACATCAACTTTAATTGGAATATGACCACCAACACGGTAAAACTCCCCTTCGGCAAGAATACGTAACAAACGTGTTTGTAAGTCAGCGGGCATGTCACCAATTTCATCGAGAAATAATGTGCCGCCGTTGGCTTGTTCAAATCGACCTAATCGTTGCGCGCTTGCACCCGTAAACGCACCTTTCTCATGACCGAATAATTCTGATTCAAGTAAATCTTTTGGTATTGCTGCTGTATTTATAGCAATGAATGGACGTTTTGATCTGGGACTATGCAGATGTAAGGCACTTGCTACCAACTCTTTTCCCGTACCAGATTCACCCGTAATTAAAACGGTAAAGTTAGAATTTGAAAGCCGTCCAATTGCTTTAAAAACTTCCTGCATAGCCGGAGCAGAACCAATGATAGAAGTACTTTCTTCAATAGAATCTGCAACAGGAGCCGTCGTATTTTTTTGTTTATGTGTGATAGCGCGTTTAACCAGACTCACTACTTCATCAACATCAAATGGTTTAGAAAGATACTCATATGCACCACCTTGAAATGCAGATACTGCACGATCTAGATCGGAATAGGCTGTCATAATAATGACCGGGATATCCGGTGCTTGTTGTTTAATTTGTTCCAGAAGTGTGATGCCATCCATCCCAGGCATCCGTATATCGGAAATAATGACATCCGGTTCTTCATGCCTCATCTTTTTCAATACTTCATCCGGATTGGAAAAACTTTGAATATCTACATCAGTTTTTTGTAAGGCTTTTTCTAAAACCCAACGAATAGATTTATCATCATCAACTATCCAGACTTTTTGAGTCTCATTCATCGCACTGTTCGATTGGGAGTAAGATGCTGAAATGGGTATTACTTTCTCTTCGTTCATAATTAATTAATCCACCATGAGATTGAATGAGTTGTTGAGCTATAGATAATCCTAACCCTGTACCTTCAGCACGCCCGGTAACCAAAGGAAAAAATGCACCTGATTCAATTTCAGGCGGAATACCTGGTCCATCGTCAATAATATCAATTTCAATAATATGTCGATTTAATTTATTTTGAATGGTGACCTGGCGTTTAATTCGCGTCTTTAATTTAATCGTGCCTTCATC
Source organism: Gammaproteobacteria bacterium (assembly GCA_021773245.1). GTDB lineage: Bacteria > Pseudomonadota > Gammaproteobacteria > Eutrophobiales > Eutrophobiaceae > UBA7359. Next base: position 4,889 of record JAJFKK010000053.1, read on the forward strand.
TCCAATAGCCTGAACTGCATTGCGAATTAAATTTAATACTGCCTGTATAATTTGTTCTCTATCAGCTTTTATATCAGGAATACTTGGATCGTAATCTTTCTTAAAATTGAGTTGATGTGAATTCTCAGCACGGACAACAGACACGACATATTCTAAAACTTCATGAATATTCATATCTGATTTCACAGGTTGATTGCTTGTCGTCAACATTCGATCAATAAAATTTCTCAATCGATCTGACTCATTAATAATTATTTGGGTATATTCAAGTAAATCTTTATTCTCTAATTCACGCTCTAACAATTGAGCTGCACCACGAATACCGCCGAGTGGATTTTTAATTTCATGAGCCATACCCTGTACCGATTCTTTTGCTGCTTCCTGAACTGTTTGCTGATTTGTTTCCTGCATCACACGGACAAATGCATCAGCATCGACTAACTCAACTAAAATTTCTTCAGCAACATCATTGATAAAAACTGGTGTAATCATGCAGTCCACTTTGATTTTGTGATCAATCGCCAACTGAAGATCGATGCCTCGCTCTACACAAGTACTACCCGTATGTAGTGCGCGCTGAATTGCTTCATAAAAAAAAGATGAGTTTGGCCAAATTTGTTTAGGCGTCATTCCAGATACACGATTATTACTAACCGACAGCAACCCTTCTCCGGCACTGTTGATAAAAATCAATTTAAAATCTTTACCAAAAAGCAAAACTGCAGTGGCTAGATTTTCAATGATCCGTATTGGTATTAGAGACGATTGGCTCATAATCTGTTCATTATTGCACTATTTTAGTGCGTATTTCACGTGTTAATCCTTGTTAATCTTTTTGAAGACAATTATTTTTCAATATAAACAATGACTTATTAGTCATTATAAAAAATAATATTTTGTTTGCTACTGAATAGAGCAAGAAGCAGACCATCTGGAATGCAAATGGAATGACTAAAATTTAATACTTCGGAGAGAGTCTATTTGCTAGCTCGAAGAAGAGAAAACGTACTTGTAGTAGATATTAAGGTTTTAGCATCTCCATCAACTACTTTTGCGCTAATAGTATGAGTTCCGCGATCAACATTTTGTAATGAAACTCGACTTCCAGTCCCTACTTCTTTACCGTCCATCGAAATAATCATTTTGTGTCCGGCGCTTAGTGCAGGTTCTAAAGAAAGAGAAATATTCACATTCCCAATATTGCTTCTAATACCGGCACCATTTTCAGGGCTGGTAACAACAAAGGTCTTATAGATAGGTGATTTGTCTTCTTCTGACGTTTTTGGAGTCGGTTTAAATTTTGCCGGATTAGGGTTATCTATCGTTTGTAACTTTTCGATTTTTATTTCTTCTGCATCTTCAGAGGGTTTATCCGTAAATATAATATTGCCATTTTCATCGACAGTCTTATAGATCGTTTCTGCGCCAAGAAGGCACATAGAGAATAGAAGTATTGAAGATACGATTAATCGCATTCTCTTAGCATACACCAGTTAAACTCTCTCTTAAACATCACAAAGAAGTAATTAGAGGTGCCGTAGCATTATCTACAGCGGGTTGAGGAATTACGCTGCTATTATCAATTGAGGCACCATCTTCGTTTGCTCTATTTTTAAATAATTTTGATTCTTTTCTCAGATGAAAAACTACCTTATTTGAGCTTTTTATGATGTTTTCACTTTCGTTAATAACGGCAGCTGTGACTATATGGCTGCCACGATCAAGCCCCGTTAATGACAGCTGTTTTGATTTTCCTGAACTTACTTCCTTACCATCCATAAAAAAAACAATCACATGTTTTTCATCGAGCGTAGGTGTTATTTCAATACTTACACTAACATTCCCCTCATTGCTTCGTATTGTTGAATCATTTTCAGGACTGATGAGCTCAAATTGAGAGTACTCTGTCTCTTTTGGAGTTAGCTTTGTTGTTTCTCTGAATTGATCTGGATTTACTTTTGGAATATTGAGTGTCTGAACTTCCTGAAGTTCTATCACCTCGGCCCCTTCAGTTTGGACATCAGAAAAGATGATATTACCTTCCGCATCACGTGTTTTGTACACTGTCTCAGCATAGGCAAATTGGACAATAAATATATTTATTAGTAATAGTAATTTAACATTCATACCTACTAAGACTAGCATTACGGTTGCACAGTTCATAAAAAAATCTCTCTAAAGATGATTTTTTATGTCTATTTCGTCTCAAAACACAGTCTGAATTATTATCTAGTTATGTCATAATTTTTGTTTCAGTGTTTATGACAGTCCGTTAGTATTACTATCATTAAAACTAAAAATAAGTATCAACTAGCTTATTAATCAAACAGATTATATAAACATAGGTACTAAATAGATGACTGCTTTTCCTGAACCGCCAAGTGATGAATATGCCATAGTTTATCTGGAAAACACGGATCAGGATTTACCATCGAACCTTAGTCATAACATGCGTTATGCCTATTTCAAAACAATTGCAAAAGGCGGAAAAGCCGTCATTCAGTCTTGCAAAGATCTGCATTTATCGCGAACAATTTGTTATAAAAAACTTCGTACTGAATTCGCCGAAGATCCAATAGAGCAAAAACGCTTTTTACGAGAAGCGCGTGTCAGTGCTTTGCTTCAGCATCCCAATACCGTACCCATGTATGAATTAGGGAGAGACGCGAAGGGACACTACTATTTCACAATGAAACTCGTACATGGTTATACATTGCGCGAAGTATTGGATTATCGGGAACGCTACGATCTCAAACAATTAATTAATGTCATCATTCAAATTGCCTATGCTTTGGAGTACGCCCACAACCATCGAGTAATCCACCGTGATATAAAACCGGAAAATATTTTAGTAGGTCCCTTTGGTGAAATACTACTTTTAGATTGGGGCTTGGCAAAAGTCTGGAATACAGATGGCGGCAGTGAAGAAATAGTCGAGCAACCTAAAATAATATCAAACAAAAAAATAACTTCGTTCACCGATTTGGAACAACTACAAGGCACTATTTCTTATATGTCTCCTGAACAAATTAATCGCGACCCGGATATAGACTATCGAACTGATATTTACAGCCTGGGCACAGTATTATTTGAAATCCTTGCAGGACGCCCCCCTTCAATACAAGAAAACGTCAATGATATGATTCAGGAAACGTTAAATGAAATGCCACCAAAACCATCAACTCTGACAAATATTCGAATACCCAATTTACTTGAAAAAGTAACCATGCAATGTATCGCTAAAAACGCTACTGAAAGAATTCAAAGCTGTGCAGAATTAGTTCGCTATCTAGAAGAAGACTGGAGTTAATATTTTTAATTATTTCTAACTAGCACTATTTTAGTGCGTTAATTGCCATTTAATAGCACATAAGCACTATAATGGTGCGCAATAAAAAAGCTATCTCCTCGCATTATCTTATCTCATTAAAATTTAGTCTCGACGGATTATTTTATAACTGCTCTTTAACTTATTAATTTATATATGAATATTATCTTTTTGAGATCTTGTGAAATTCACAAAAAACAGTATTTTTTTAACTCACGAGAAATTGGAATATATATTGCAATTTTGAAGCTCTACGAATAGGGTTAGCCCTGAAATTACACAACGAAAATGGGTGGGAGAGGTACTAAATAATGAAAAGTAAGTTGGAGTATATTTGGCTAGACGGATACGAGCCAACACAAAGTCTAAGAAGTAAGACAATGGTTAGAACTGATTTTAGTGGGAAACTAGAAGATTGTCCGATGTGGAACTTCGATGGAAGCTCTACTGAACAAGCTGAAGGCGGTGCTTCAGACTGTCTACTCAAACCAGTAGCTATCTTCGAAGATCCTGATCGCAGCAATGGTTATTTTGTAATGACCGAAGTTTTAAATGCCGATGGAACAGCGCACGTATCTAACGGACGCGCTACCATCGATGTAAGTGAAGATGATGATGATTTCTGGTTTGGTTTTGAACAAGAATATTTTCTATGGGATCCAGCAACAAATTTACCACCAGGCTTCCCACACGGCGGTTTCCCTCGACCACAAGGCCCTTATTATTGTTCTGTAGGCGCAATGAATGCTTATGGTCGTGAAGTAATTGAAGAGCATCTTGATCTTTGTCTAGAAGCGGGACTCAACGTTGAAGGTATTAACGGTGAGGTTGCTGCTGGCCAATGGGAATTCCAGATATTCGCAAAAAGCGCTAAACGTGCTGGTGATGAAATCTGGGTAGCAAGGTATATTCTTGAACGTACCGCTGAAAAATATGGGTTATCTATTGAGTGGCATCCTAAACCTCTAGGTCATACCGACTGGAACGGCTCAGGCATGCACGCTAACTTTTCAAATGGCGAAATGCGTGATTCAGGTAAACAAGAAACATTCACCAAAATCTGTGAGCAATTTGGTAGGAACGTCAAACGTCATATCGATGTTTATGGTGCAGATAATGATCAACGTTTAACAGGTCTACATGAAACTCAAGCAATCAACGAGTTTAGTTATGGTGTATCTGATCGAGGCGCGTCAATTCGTATCCCAATCGTTACAGTAGAAGATGGTTGGAAAGGTCGTTTAGAAGATCGTCGTCCTTCTTCAAATGCTGATCCTTACAAAGTTGCAGCAGCAATCGTTAAAACAACGAAAGAAGCTGGCTAAGTAAAGATTAAGCGTAGTAAACAGAAACCGGAGTTAGGAAACTAACTCCGGTTTTTTTATCTCCATGGATGGAGTGGTCGATTGTGCTCCTGCATTTTCGACACTTCCGCCATCCCTGGCGGTCGTATGTTGCGAGAGGACACGATTACAGGACGTAATTGGTAGAGCCGAGTCTGGAACAGAGACCGAGGAGTCCGAAGCGACGTTTTTAAATATCTGTATCGTTCTTCTAATTGTTCACTACTAAATGCCGATCAGATACAACTGAAACACTAAATCCCTCAAGCTCAGAAGCAATTAATTGATGAATAACTTCATCCGGTGTAAATGCGGCTTTTAACGAGTTATGAAAATCACGGCGTAATACTTCCGGCTCACCCTCTGCATATCGTTCTGTAAGTGAATCAACTTTGCTATCTGTTTCAGGCCGCATAAGATCCATAACAAACACGCTCGGCTTTCCTTGAGCAGTCTTAATTGCATTCCATAACACCATAGGATCATGCAAATGATGTAATAGACTATTACTAAAAATAACATCGTAATGCTTATCCGCTAGCGTTGTTTCTTGTAAATAAACTTCAATAAGATTTATTTGCGCGGATAAACCTGCTTCATTAATTGCCTTCTTGCCTTCTTCCAACATCGCAACAGAAGCATCTATGCCATCAATTTGATAATTTGGAAAAGCTTTGGCAAAACGAATACTAATATCTGCGGCACCACAACCAAGATCAAGTGCAGTGCCTGATTCAGGAAGTTGATAACCAACTTCCGTCTTTAATAATTCAATAAAATGATTATGCGGCTCTTCAAAATCAGCATTCGCATAAGCAATCGCTTGCTCTTGATCGGTCATTAATTCTGGTTCAGGGATACGTTGCATAATTAAGTTATAAATTGAATTTAATATTGAAGTTCTATTATAGATTTGTTTCCGCTTGATAGCGTGTCACTTCTTTTTGCGTGGCCAAAAAGAAGATAACCAAGAAAAAGGCCACCCCAATAACTTGCCCTAACGGGTTCCCTCGGCATTCTTTTATTTCTTAACGGCACGCGCATACGGACTCCTGTCCTAATGCGCTTTCGCAACTTCCCTGTTGCTCGCCTTGAAATAAAATAACGCCTCGGCAAGTTAGAAGGGGATAAAACTGTTAAGCAAATTGTTCTTCAATTTCAGAAAATACATCCTCAGAAGAACGTGCGGTCGTCTTACCT
>JAJFKK010000054.1 GCA_021773245.1 Gammaproteobacteria bacterium
GTAAAAATGGTCAGCTAGAAAATAAACTACTAAGTAATATTGGTAAACATATGCCTGCTCTACAAACTGCGACGAGATTACAGAAAAGAGCTGCAAGTGTTGGTTTTGATTGGTCTGATAGTAAGGATATTATTAATAAACTTGAAGAAGAATTGAAAGAGGTTCTAGAGGCGATCAAAGATAATGACCTTGAGCATATCTCAGAGGAACTGGGTGATGTTATGTTTTGTTGCGCTAATCTTGCTAGACATTTCCAAATTGATTCAGAAATTGCTTTGCGAAATACCAATGATAAATTTATTAAACGTTTTAATTACATTGAGGAAACATTGGAAAAGCAAAACAAATCTTTGCAAGAGGCCACATTAGAAGAAATGGATATATTGTGGGATGAAGCTAAAACCAAGCTTGATTAATACGTACGATATCTATCTTTTGATATTAGTCTTCCGTTAGCATTAAATTTAAACTCTGTTATCCATTTGTTTGCATTGTTTTTTTTAGGAATATAAAACCAGATTTTATTCAATATGTAGTTATGATAATCACTATTAATTGTTTCATGATCAGGTGAACCAAACTTATAAAGAACCTCTGCTTCAGATATCTGATTTTTTAAGATGATGTAATCTCGCATATCAATAGCATCAGCAGAGGCCAGAGAACCATAAAGCACAATTAAGAGGAGGAGAATGAATTTCTTCATAAGTGTTTTATCGTGTTTGTTAGCTATATAGAGCCCGTCTTATAGAATTAGTTCAGTTTTTACAGACAAAAAAAATGGGTGCAATTTCTTGCACCCATATCTCAAGGGGGGGGAGGAGATATATATTATATATCTGCATAAGCTATGCCAGTTAACAATAGCTATTGAAAACAATAATTTACGATTTTGCAGCTAATTATAAACTTAAATATCGTCTTCATTTAGCGGCAAAATATTGACAAAATGATATAAAGTTGCCGAAGAGGTAGTAGAGATATGGTGTTTTCAGTCGCTATTCTTTCTCTTCATCCTTATCACATTCCAACATGGCATATGCTGAGTGATTATGGATAGATTCAAAGTTCTCTGATTCGACAATATATCCGGCAATGCGATCTTCTTCGTTAAACTTTACAGCAACATCTCGAACAATATCTTCGACAAATTTAGGATTGTCATAAGCTTTTTCCGTTACATACTTTTCATCAGGTCGTTTTAGTAGACCGTAAAGTTCGCATGAGGCAACTTTTTCTATGATATCGATCAGTTCTTCAATCCACATGAAATCGCGCATTCTTACAGTCGCGGTGATATGTGAACGTTGGTTATGAGCGCCATAGTCAGAAATATTTTTTGAACAAGGACAAAGAGAAGTAACAGGCACAAGTACCTTAACTAATACCTGAGGTTTGCTATCTCTAATTTGACCTATAAAGGAAACTTGATAATCCATTAAACTCATTACACCAGAAACAGGTGCTTTCTTATTAACAAAATAGGGGAATGACATTTCAATATCACCCGATTGAGCATTAAGTCGTTCAGTCATTTCTTCAATCATTCCTTTGAATGATTTAACTGTGATTTCATATTCATGGTCATTTAGAATTTCTACAAAGCGCGACATATGTGTGCCTTTGTATTCTTCAGGTAAATTCACATACATATTAAAATCTGCAATCGTGTGTTGCTCACGGCCAGAGCGATCGTTGACAACAACAGGATGTTTAATATTCTTGATACCGACTTTGTCAATTGCGATATGCCTTGTGTCTGGCGTATTCTGAGTATCGGGTATTTCTGTTACGGATGCTGACTGGCTCATTAGTTGAATTCCAATAACTGTTAGTTAGTTTAGTAAAAATCGATTTTAGAAGCGTTATATTCGGTGATTCTACGCTATTTAGGTTACATATCCATCTCGTTTAAGAGTAGAAGCTCGTTTCTTGGTTCAAAATTATTTATTTCGTTTAACGATATAATCTGCGATTGCTCGTAATGTATCAGCTTGCTTATCAAATACATCAAGAGATTGAATTGCTTTGTTATATAAGTCATCTGCAGCTTGTTTAGCGCCATCAAGCCCAAGTAATTCAGGATAGGTAGGCTTATTTGCAGCAACATCAGATCCTTGTGGTTTACCTAAGGTCTCGGTATCACTTTCTATATCAAGAATATCGTCTTTTATCTGAAAAGCGAGACCTATACATTTTGCATAATGAGAAATACGGGAAAATAGCGTTGCATCAACATTTTCAACAGATAATGCGCCTAGTTCAGCACTGGCTCTGATCAAGGCACCTGTTTTGTGGATGTGCATATTTTCAAGTTCAGCAATATTTAATGATTGACCTACTGCAGCTAAATCGATTGCCTGTCCACCAGCCATGCCCCTTGAGCCACTCGCAATTGCTAGCGTATTGATCATGGCCAAACGTTGTTGATCATTAACCTGAATCATCGGGTCGTGCGCCAAAATATGAAAGGAGAGTGCCTGTAGTGCATCGCCTGCTAATATTGCAGTCGCTTCATCATATTTTTTGTGACAGGTAGGTCTGCCACGACGTAAATCATCATCATCCATAGAGGGTAAATCATCATGAATAAGCGAATAGGCATGAATGATTTCAACAGCAGAGGCCGGTCCATCAAGTGCTTTTAAGTCAACGCCAAATGCTTCGCCAGTGGCATAAACCAGTACGGGACGAATACGTTTTCCTTCACTTAACACAGAATAACGCATCGCTTCATGCAACTTTTCAGGTTGGATAGATGCTTTAGGTAGCCAATGATCAAGTGCTGCTTCTACAGATTCTTGGTAAACCTGTAATCGTTCTGGGAAATCTGACATTTATTTATTCGTTTTTATCGTTCTGATTAAATGTTTCAAGTTCAGCTTTGCTGTCTTTTTCTAATAATATACTGACTTTTTGTTCGGCTTCGCTCAGGGCTTGCTGACATGATTTAGTCAACAAAATCCCACGTTCAAAGTATTTTAGAGATTCCTCTAAAGAAAGATCGCCTTCTTCCATCTTTTCTACTAACTGTTCAAGTTCAGCTAATGTCTTTTCAAAATTGATTGAATTCGTTTTTTTTGGCACAAGAAGTCCCTAAATATGTTGGGTTTAGGCTAATACCTGTGATACTTGAAAATACCTATTCATAGCATGTCCGTTTTCACTCATGTCGGCGTTGCTCCTCTTTGCAGGGAGTGACCATGCGCATCGTCGCGCCTAGCCCTGAATAAAAACGGACGCACTCTGACTACGCATTTTCAAGTATCACAGGTATATACTGACCCTAAAAAAGGCGCATATATTAGCATCACTTTGCTGCATTACCAGTTACCTCGTTAGTTTATTGAGTTTTGGCTAAATAATCACACGAACTAAGGAGGTATTAGCATATAAAACAATGCTACATTGTGAAAATGACTTGCGGTATCCTATCGCAAATTAACTGTTTGCGAGATAAAACACTTGTCATCTAAATACGATGCCTCTGATATTGAGGTATTAACGGG
>JAJFKK010000055.1 GCA_021773245.1 Gammaproteobacteria bacterium
TCGGGTTCGTTTATAAGTCGTTGTTCAATGTGTAATAACATTTTTTCGACAGTAGCTGATTTTTCTTCTTCAGATTCAGCAGAGTTTAATTCTTCTAGTAGTGATATCTGTTCGATTAAGTCAGGTGTAGTTAAATACTGATATAACCCAATAGCAAACACAGGTAGCAGTAATAATAAAATGACCAATTTTATTTTTAGTGCTTTTGATTTTTCTTTTAACATGTGCTTTTTAATACAGTCGATGAGATTTACTATTGTTTTTACTCTGAATTAAAATGTAGGTCGGATGAGAAGTATAGCTCAAGTAAATCCATGCGAGAAAGAGCGGTACAGATGTTCGTAAGAATTAATACTTAATGTGCAGTTACTGTTATTTTAATGCGGCAGCAATTCTTGCAATGCCATAACGGATTTTTTCTTCAGTCGTAGAGGAGTAACCGAACAGTAATGCTCGTTCGCGATAGCCTTTTTTACCAAAATCATGTGCAGCTGCCGCAGGTAATGAATAAATACCTACTCCAGCATCTTGTGCAATTTGTTGTACTTCTTTAGCCTCAGGTAGAGATTCGGGCAAATGCCAAACCAGATGCATGCCTCCCTCCAAGCCTGATAATTGAACGTCACCAAAGTTATTTTGAAGTTCTTCTATCAAACAATCACGTCGGCTTAAATATGTACGCCTGATGCAGCGCAGGTGTTTTAAGTACGCGCCACTTGTAATAAATTCCATCATTACAGCTTGATCTAACCAGGCATGACCGTTATCCATTAGTGCCTTGGCTGTCCTCGCAGGTTCTACCAACTCCTCAGGCATAACCATGTAGCCCATTCTCAAAGCTGCGCCAATCGATTTTGAAAACGTGCCCATATAAATGACATAACCGTATTTATCCTGGCCGGCAACGGCTGTTAAAGGCGAGCCTTGATGACGAAAATCACTATCGTAATCATCTTCAAGAATATATGCGCCGGTGTCTCTGGCCCAATCAAGTAAACGTAAACGTCGTTCCAAAGATAAAGTAGCACCAAGCGGATATTGATGTGATGGTGTTACATAAGCGAGAGCGGTTTCTTTATCAGGTAATTGACTTACATCAAGTCCCTCATTATCAACAGGTACCGGGTGTAATTTTGCTCCATAACTTTCTAATACATAGGCAGCACCTTGATAACATGGGCATTCCATTACTGCTGAAGTATCTTGTTTTATCAAGACGCGTGAAACGACATTGAGAGCTTCTTGTATGCCACTCACGATGATGATCTGTTCTGGATTACAATTAATACCTCTAGCTGGACGTAGATGTTCAGCGATTGCATTTCGTAAATCGTAAATGCCTGCAGGATCATGATATTCAGTCATACTTGAACCTGAATGCGCTAGGTTTTTTATTGTAAGTTGTCGCCAGATATTAATAGGAAATGATTTAGGATCAGGTCTTCCTACCCAAAAATCGACATCAAGTTGGTCGCGGTGAGGGTTAAACAATGCTTGCACACGTCCTTGAAATGCGACAGGTTGTCTTTTATAAATTTGTTCTTCTGAGTATTTTGTTTGTTGAATTGTGTTGCTAGAAACTTCTCTCATTAATCTCAATGAAACATCTGGCAGGTTGGGATTAACAAATGTTCCTACCGTTTTTTTTGAAAATAAATAGCCTTCAGCTATTAATCTGTCATAAGCGTGAATAATGGTGTTACGTGATACGCCAAGTTGTTCATTTAATAAACGCGTTGATGGCATCATCATGCCGGATTTCAGATTGCCTGTTAGAATTTGTTCGCGAATAGACTCAAATACTTGATTTTGCAATGATTGTTGGCTATCAGAGTCTAGTTCTATCGAAATTTGCACAAGTATTGGCTCCCACAATCTTTATACAGTGTTGAAGTGTACTGGTACCAATATATCAGGCTTTATTTTATAAGTGACAGTGCCATCACTTAAATTTTTGATAGTACCAATGAAGTGTGAACAAAAGAGCTCAATTCAAAGGTTAAACATGAAGTTTTTAAATAGACGATTTAATTTATAAGCTGGTAAATACTGAGATAACCACCCCAATCAGACTGGTAGACTAATTTTGTGTTATCACTAAACGGATTATCCAATGAGCTAGAGAAGGGAAGAAGTCTTGCCAGCAGGGTATTTTCAAAACTTTTGTCTGTAATTCGCCAAACCCGATTGAATTTTTCAGAAACAGGTTGTAACAGATAACTGCCAGTTCCATTTCCTTCTTCAGACCATTCTTTAACCTTGGATATACTATTATGTAGGTCTGCCGCTGCAGGAAACATTCTTGTTTCTAAAGGTAAGCCTTTGCCAGCCAGAGTTGATATTTCTTGTATACGAACAAGGATATCACTAGTGATCAGTAAATATTTATCTTTATCTTTAGGTAATTCTTCGTGCAATGCTAAAAGGCCTGAGTCTGCATCTTGTAACAAGATCTGACTATACTTTGCTAACTTTCCTGAAGAATCAAAACCACCTGAGACTGCCTCCCATAATGTGAGCTCATTTTTATTATGGGCGTTCTTATCCGGACCATTTATCCATGTTTCGCGACCGGTGAATAATTTTATTCTTTGAGCGTCATCCCAATATGAAACAAATAAGGAATTTTCATCAGTATGTTTTTTAATTATTTCAGAAACATGTTGCCATTTTTCGTAACGAAATAAAGTTGGTTTTTCATCAGATTCGGACGATTCTTCAACTATTTCTGCAATAGTTTTTTTCTTTGTTGTTGACTGATTTTTTCTAGGCAGAAATATTATAGCTTTACTATCTTGTCCTTGAGAGTTTTTATAGTTTGCTACTGAAAGTTTGTGAGTATTATTTTCATCTATCAATATATGGTATGTATCGATAGCATTAATTGGATAAGAAGTATTGATCGTTGCAAAACTTGTATTATCAGTTGAGGTTGTAACTTTAAATGTGATGCTTTCTTTTTCTGCAAGGATATTATCTTCTATTAAAATTTTCTCAACTTCAGAAGGAGTACTTGATGCTGTATTAGCGTTAACCGTTTCCGACTGTTCTGTTTGGCCTGAACCAAAATAAAAATAAATAAAAGCAGGAATGACTATCGCCAGAATTATTGCGAAAAGAACAGGCGGTTTTATAAAAGCGTATTGATTATATTTGAATTGCATCTTTTTTTAGAATTGGATTATGTGTTTAATAATACTAAAAGGGGAAAACAAGTATAGAAGGGTAACATGCTCGTTACCCTTCTATATATTTAAGTGACAGTTACTATTTACTAAGTGCGTTTACTTGTTTCTTTAGAGCATCCATTTCTCTGATTTGTGTATTTGCATCCTGTATTTCTGCATAACGACGCATCAGTCTTGCCCAGCCTTCAGAATAGGTGAAACCACCTGGGTTAACATGGAATAGTCCTTTGTAATGTTTAATTAAGTCATGTTCCCACATTTCCGCGTATGTACGGTCTACGTACGAAGGGTTATTACCTTTTGCGAAAAAGAGACCAAAGAATGCTCCAGGACCGTCTTTTTCAGGTTTTGGTGGTGCAGGGCGGTTAGTCTGTTGACCGACCAATAAACCATCATCATATAATTTTTGTACAACCTGTTTTGCTTCTTGTTCAACTGCTAAGCCTTGAATGGTTCCCTTATCAGCAGTATCTAACCATGCTTTAGAAAAACGTGCAGAGTGACAGTTAGAGCATGTCGCTACCCATGCTTCTTTGCGTTTTTCAAACCAGGGATGATCGAGGTTGTCAGCTATAGCAGGTGTTGGATTGAATGCCCAGCGAACTTTACGAACTAAGTTGTGTGAAAACTCACCTTCGAATTCAAAGTGACACCATGCACAAGTAGGGGCAGTATAACCACCTTTGCCAATTGCATCTTTAAGTTGTACTTCGAAATCCCACTCTGCTTTACCAGTTGTTTCATATATCACGCCGTGTTTGGAGTACATATATCCTTCAAATTCATTATGGTCGACACCGTTATGACAGGTCGCACAAGCTTCGGGTTTACGTGCTTCGGCAGCAGAGAATGTGTGGCGTGTATGGCAGCCATCACATTTATTTTGCTGGTAATGACACATGTCACAACCTTGAGCTACTTCTCGTTGTGCCATGCCGGCCCAAATTCCTGTTTCAACATTGGCTTTCCAATCCATCGCATGAGATGGATGTCCTTCACCCCATTGATCTTGTGGCCATTTCTGTTCTTTTTCAGCCTCGGCTTGGCCGAATTCTTGTACATGACACTCACCGCAAGCAGCACGGTCAGGCATTCTTAAATCTTTGTCATGTTGAAGTGATGCCTGGCCGACACCACCGTGACAATCTATACAGCCTACTTCAGCGAGCTTTTGCCCTTTTTTTAGTACACCACGTTTCTGAAGGCCTGCTTCTACTTCTTCAAGCTTTGCCTTTTTGTAAAAACGGGAGTCACTGTCTGGTAAGCTACGGAGTTCTTCGAGGTTGGCATGAGTACTGTCTTTCCACGCATGAACCCAACCTGGGCTTGTGCCCTGGTGACAGGCAACACATTCAGCTGCTTTAAAGTCACCTTTGATCGTTTGTGGGGGGGTGTAAAATGTTATCGGGTTCCAGTATTGCTGGATGGGGATAGGCTCCCAAAGATCTGCATACTTACCTTTGCCTGGATGATCGGCATAATACTTCGTCTTTAGTGATTCATAATCGTACGATTCAGCGTTTGCAAAGACTGTAACAGTCAATAGAAACAAGAACGAACTGACTAGGCTTATTATTCTCATGTGTTATCCCCTAAATGATTATGGTGCTATACCAAATCAACACTGAATAAAGAATTCAGCGATACCCTTGAGAGGATACTAGTCCTTGTGTAGGTACTAGAGTAGTACCAAGGTATTGTTAATAATAGGTACCATTGTTTTAAATGGGTCTACCGCACTGCAACAAATAAAAGCTTTATTATCAAGGTTTTACTGAATTGATAAGGATATCAACCACGGGGTTAGTTGAAACCTCAATAGCATCTGAATAACCTTCATAATCGCCTGATTGTCCTTGAGGTTGCCCATTGCTTGAAAGGCGAGCACCGACAATTACTTTGGGAAAACTAGAAAGAGACATTTGCGGCATCATCGCCATACTGTCATCAAGAGTTACAGTGATCGGAAGATCTTTAGCTAAACCTTTATGTACAGCAAGCGGCATAGGTGGTCCTTCTGATGCGCGTGCATAGATAAACAGGGTTGTGTTTGGATTTACTTTGTTCAGAAATTCAGAAGACAATGCTACTTTAACTTGAATAGATTGTTGAACAGCAGCTGATTGGCTTGAAGTGACAACTTCTGGAGTTGGCGTTCCGCTTTCCAGTTCAAAAATCAAGTCTTCAATATGTTTCTGCATTTCCGAATTTTCTTCGACGCCAGTTAGCAGTTTACGCCAATGCGCTAATGCGCCATCCTTGTTGTCTGCTTGTTGCTCAGCAAATCCAGCTAACCACAGTGCGCGACCATGTTTAGGTTCTATTTCTAGAGCTGCGTTTAATAATTCAGCAGGTTTTCCGGTTAAACGGTTGCCATGAGAACGCGCGAGAACTTCAGCATAATTAACGAGAACATCAGGTTCATTTGGACGTAGCTCATTAAGTTCACGATAAACGTTTGCTGCATCGCTATATCGTTCCAACTCAACATAAACTTGACCAAGAGCAATTCTGCCTTCCACATCATCTGGATTTCCAAGCACTTCTTTTTCTACTGTAGCAAGCATGTTTTCAAGTTCTTGACTTGCTATAGCAGATTCATCAGTTTGTAGTTCAGGATGAAAAGCGGCTTCATTACCCAACTGTTGATATATCACAATGGAAAGTATTGGTACGAGTAATGCCACAATGACAGCTAATATTTTATTGCCTTTATGCTCTTGTGTTTTATATGAAGTGGCATTGCCTAAATCATCAAGTGTGGCTGTTTCCAATTCAAGTTTGTAATTATCAAATCTTTCCTGACTTATTAGTCCATTTTCTAATTCAAGTTTCAATTCGGAAAGTCTTGTCGCCGCAGCTTGAATATTGACAGCATCGCGTTCTACTTTGGACAGCTGTACTTCTTTAGAAAATAAAGGTCTCAATAAAAGTAAGACAGTAATCACTGCTATTGCCAAAGTTAATAATATAAACGTCATTGTTTTTCTTCTTCTGCTTGCAGTAAGGCACGTATCTTTTGTAATTCTTCTTCGTTAACTTGAGTTTGTTGTCCTTGATTCTTGAACTTACTAAATCGAATTAAACAAAAGATCCCGACAATGAATAGTAAGATTGGTGCTAACCATAGCAATAATGTTTTCGTCGCAAACCTTGGTTTGTATAAAATAAAATCACCGTAGCGTTCGGTCATAAAGCTAATGATCTGATTGTTTGAGTTTCCAGTTAAAACTTGTTGATATAATTCTGAACGAAGGTCCTGTGCTAGTCCCGCATTTGAATCTGCTAGAGATTGATTTTGACAAACTAAACATCGGAGTTCGGATGATAGGTCACGAAAGCGTTGCTCTTGTGTTTCGCTTTCAAACGGAAAGCCAGCGATTTCTGCAGGAACTGCAGTTACAAAGAATAACATTAGGCAAAAAGAAGTCAGCCTAGACGTCATTGTTGTTCCTTAATGAGTTGATCATTGGTAGTAATTTGGTTTCCCAATCGTTCCAACTAATTGGGCCAACGTGTTTGTAGCGGATAATTCCATCTTGATCGATGAGAAAAGTTTCAGGTGTTCCATAGGCACCCCATTCGATTCCTACCTTTCCATCTTCATCAACTGCATTTTCACGGTATGGATTTCCATAATTCTGTAACCAAACTACTCCCTGATCAGGGACGTCTTTATAATATAAACCATAGATTGGGACTTGCTTGCTTTTTGCTATCTTCATTAAAACAGGATGTTCTTGTCGACAAGATGTACACCATGTCGCCCATATATTTAGCAAGCTTATTTCACCTTTCAAGTCCGTATGCTGAAATAATTCATTAGCGTTGCTCAGTTTTGGCAATGAAAACTCAGGTGCTGGCTGGCCGATTAAAGGCGAGGGCAATAAACGCGGATTGAGCCCAAGCCCAAAAAAGAAAAACACCATGAGCACTGCAAACAAACCTAACGGCAAGAGATAAACCCACCGTTTTGGTTTTTGTTCTGGTGATTGATTCTCAGCTGGCTGGGGCATGATTAGCATCCAGTTTTATTTTTTCTTGTTTTACTTCGAGTCGATAACGTTTATCCGTTACCGCGAGTAATCCGCCCAAGACCATGAAAAGCCCTCCCAGCCAAATCCATAAGATAAAGGGTTTGTAATAAAGTCGAACTGACCATGCACCTGTATCGATGTTTCGTTGTTCACCTAGAGAGACGTATAAATCTCTTAACAAATTAGAATGTATAGCGGCTTCTGTCATGACGTTCTTGCGAACGTTATAGATACGTTTTTCAGGATGCAAGGTCATTAATTCTTTTTCATTTTTGTAAATACGTATTGTTCCCATGTCTGCTTGATAGTTTGGGCCGGTTATTCTTTCAACGTCCACTAACTCGAAACGATATTCTCCAAGTGTTCTATCATCACCTTTTACCATATGCACATCTTGCTCCTGACTATAGACACTGGAAAGAGCTATCCCTACAACAGTAAAGCCTAAGCCAATGTGAGCCAATATCATGCCGTACCATCCTCTTGGGGTTTTTCTTAAACCTTGCATCAAACTATGAGAATGGCGTAAACGTTGTAGTAATTGCACATAACAACTATTGATTACCCAAAAGGCAAGCAGTAGAGCAAACCAAGCTGTGAAGCTGGCTTTTCCGGGAAGGAGAAGTGATAACACGCTTGCAAAAACAATGGCAAGGACAGCAGGTGTGCGTAATTGTTTAATCAGTGTAGAGACACTATCTTCACGCCAGCGAATTAATGAGCCGATAGCGACTAAGAAGACTACTGGAATCATTAGAGGAATAAAAACACTGTTAAAGTAGGGCGGTCCGACAGATATCTTTCCTCCTCCTAATGCATCCAGTATTAATGGATAATGAGTGCCTAATAACACTGTTAACATAGTAACTAATAAAAGAACGCTGTTAGACAATAAGGCCATTTCTCGTGAAACCAAGCTAAAAGGTGTAAGCGTTCGTAATTGCCATGCACGGTATGCAAATAAACTTAAAGAGATACCGACTACCAAGCCAAGGAAGGCCAGGACAAAAACTCCTCGTGTAGGATCAGAAGCAAAAGCATGTACCGAGGTTAAAACACCGGAACGTACCAAAAAGGTACCTAGCAAGCTTAAAGAAAAACTTATGATCGCTAATAAAATTGTCCAGTTTCGTAAAGCGTGGCGTTTTTCTGTTACAGCGAGCGAATGAATTAATGCTGTGCCTGTTAACCACGGCATGAACGATGCGTTTTCAACGGGGTCCCAAAACCACCATCCGCCCCAACCCAATTCGTAATAGGCCCACCAACTTCCTAAAGTAATGCCACCTGTTAAACATACCCATGCTGTTAAGGCCCAGGGGCGTACCCAACGTGCCCAGGCTGTGTCGAGTCTACCTTGCACCAATGCCACAATGGCAAATGCAAACGGTACTGCAAAACCTACATAACCCATATAAAGCATAGGTGGATGTATGGCCATTACCGGGTCTTGTAATAAAGGATTTAGATCCGCTCCATCTATAGGTGCAGGGAAGTGACGCAAGAAAGGATTCGATGTAAATATAGTGAATAATATAAAACCAATACTGATAAAACCTAATACTGAAATGACACCGGCACCCATGTCTACCGGATAACGTTTGCTATAAATTGCCAGTATTGCGGTCCAAGTGCTGAGTATGAATACCCATAATAATAAAGAACCTTCATGTGCACCCCAAACACCTGATATTCGATAAATTAAAGGCAGCTCGGAGTTAGATGTGTTGGCTACATAAAGCACAGAAAAATCATGCACTATGAAAGAGTAGGTTAGGGCGCCATAGGCAATTAATACTAAAGCAAATTGCAACAGGGCTGCAGGTTTTGCCACGGCCATCCAGTCTGCGCGACGACATAACAAACCCATGCCAGGGATAATCGCCTGTACTATCGCGATAGCAAGTGCCAGGATCAATGCAAAGTGTCCTAGTTCAGGGATCATTCTTTCACCTCATCATCATAATAGTCACCACCACTCACTTTTAGCGCATGCTCAACTTCGGGCGGCATATAGTTTTCGTCATGTTTGGCGAGTACTTGATCGGCAATGAAAACGCCTTCTTTATTTAATTTCCCTTCCGCCACGATACCTTGTTCTTCACGAAATAAATCCGGTAATATTCCGGTATATTTAAGCTGTACTTCTTTGACTGAATCATTGAGTTTAAAGAGAACCGTTAGTTCACCATCAAGTTTTTCTACGCTACCTTGGGTCACCATGCCGCCAATGCGAAAACGTTGATCAGGTGGCACTTCACCAGCAACGACCTGTGAAGGAGTGAAGAATAAATTAATATTTTCATTCAATGCCATTAGTACTAAACCGATACCTGTACCAAGACCAACTACCAGTAGACTAACTAAAATAAAACGTTGTTTTTGTTTAGGTGTCATTGATTTTTTTCACTATGTAATCGTTTGAGACGGACTATTAAACTTTTATATCGTCGCCATGAAGAAACTGCATTCAAAAGCAAAACGACAGCAACAATACCATAGGATGACCAGACATAGCCGGCGTAACCACCCATTTTTAAAAATTCCATCATGAGGACGTCACCAATTCTTTAACCCATTGACTACGCTTTTCCTGTTCCAGTAATTCAGTTCGTGAATTAATTAAGAGTATGCAGAGGTAAAATAGTTTAAAAGCAAGTGCCATACACAATAGTGGAATTAACATATTTAATTCGATAGAAGGATTATCAAACTTGGAAACACTAGGTGCTTGATGCAAGGTGTTCCACCAAACAACTGAATAATGGATTATGGGAATGTTAATAGCTCCCACTAAAGCCAGAATACCAGCCGCTTTTCCTGCAACTCGACGGTCATCTATAGCTGAACGCAAACCGATATATCCCAAATACAAAAATAATAATAATAATTCAGATGTTAAGCGGGCATCCCATACCCACCATGTACCCCACATTGGTTTGCCCCAGATAGATCCAGTGACCAAAGCCAGAAAAGTAAAAGAGGCGCCAATAACGGCACTTGAGCGAGCAACGATATCTGATAATTTAATATGCCAGATTAAAAATATAGCACTGTTTGCTGCCATAACCATATAAACGAACATAGACATCCATGCCGATGGCACATGTACATAAATTATCCTGAAGCCATCGCCTTGTTGATAGTCCGCTGGAGCAAAGACCAGTCCGCCGACTAGACCAATCAACATTAAAATTATTGTTGCAGCAATAGACCAGGGCAAAAACCGTCCCGCTAATTTATAAAAATATGCTGGTGATGCCATGCGGTGGAACCACAACCAGATTTTATCTTTTACAGACATGTTCTATTTAACTCTCCAAGCTTTAATAATGAAATCAACTATCTATAACTGCAGGATACCCTTAGGGCTGAACTAATCACAAACGGACTCAATGTTGTTGCGATAACTAATAATGCAGCCAACCATAATAATTGACCATTATAA
>JAJFKK010000056.1 GCA_021773245.1 Gammaproteobacteria bacterium
CGTTGACTATATCGAAATGTTCTATAACAGCAAACGACGGCACTCTTATCTTGGATATGTAAGTCCAAGAGCGTTTGAGGAAACATGGATTTTAACAAAAGCAGCCTAAGAAAAATGTCCATTTTTACTAGACCACGTCACATTGATTCTGCTCGTCGGAAAGGATGCCTCGCTGATAGAGGATTGAAACCAAACATTGGTGCCAGATTGAATCAGCCCCATTCTTATAGACACTTTCTGCATCCACTTCTGACAATAGTTTTGGAGAAACATATGGGAAAATTTTTCGAAGTAAAAAAGGTATCGGAGATTGGTGGTGTTGTAGAACTATGTCTTTCATTCGGGGTTGCCTCAGAAAATCCACAAATCATTCCTGATGCAATTGAAGCCATCCGGGCACTTAATTTATCCGGCGGCACGCTTGTTAAAATGAATGGGCCAAGTTCAGTCCCTGTCGGAATGGCGCTGGCGCACGAAGTCGCTCATCTGTTTGCGGCGGTGGCTTGTTTTGATCCTAAAATTAATAGTTATGTAGTGTGCATTTCCAACGACCCGCAGTTCCAGTTGGGGCAGCAACTTTAGCAAACGAACTTCATAAATAGGTTCCCAACAGAATATGAACCATTTACAGAATGAGTCAAAACGTGAAAATCGTATTGTGTGGTCCGCCACAGTCTGGAAAAAGCTGTCTTCGTGAAGGTCTGAAGAGTGCCATTTCTAAGATTCCCGGTGCCCCATATTGTTATGTCATCACTGCTTGCCCGGACGGCGAAGGATCCTGGTACCAGGCAACTGTAAATCATGATCCAAAACGTGCCGCAGAGTGCAAAGAAGCGTATAAAGGTCAGTTCTCGCCCGAGTTCGTGAAGAGAGTCGCTGACTCGGTGAAGAACTGCACTCTTCCCCTAACTCTTGTTGATATCGGAGGTATTCCAGACAAGAAAAACGAGATGATTTGCACGGCAGCGACACATGCAATTTTGCTATCGAGTGATTCCTGCAAGTTTCAGGAATGGCGTGATTTCTGCTATCAGGTTGGTCTCACAATTGTGGCTGAAATTTGGAGCGACTATCACGGCAATAGTGATAGTGTTCAGAAGGATGAAAACGCGCTCTTGATTGGTTCCGTCCATCACTTAGAACGCGGGGAGTCCGTTGCTGATCGTCCAATGATTCAAGCGTTAGCTCGCCACCTTGTCGAAACCTTGGGAAATTTATGAGTCCTTGTATTTAAGAGGGAGTAAACAGAATCCTGTCGGAAAGGATGCCTCGCTGATAGAGGATGATTCTTTATGAAAACACCTGAATTCAAATCAGTGGTGGATTGGCCAAACCTGGTTTCGGCTTTTGATCGGGTGCGGGAAAATGAGGGTGGACCGGGCGTGGATGGGGAAACCGTTTTTGACTTCGAACGCGCACGGGATGGCTCCCTTGTGAACCTGAAAAATGAATTGGAGGCGGGGACTTATGCGCCCCTGCCGCTTTTAAAAATCCTGGTCTCTAAAAAGAATGGCGGGGCGCGCGGCCTTTCCATCCCGGCGGTTCGGGACCGGATTGCGCAAGCCGCTGTTTTAAATGTGATCGAAGCAGTCTTTGAAGCAGAATTTGAGGCTTGCAGCTTTGCCTACCGAAAAGGCCGCTCCGTTCGGCAGGCTGTTTCAATGGTTTTAAATCTCTACGAAAAAGGCTACACCTGGGTGGTGGATGCCGATATCGACGCCTATTTTGATTGTGTCGATCACGGCCTCTTGATGAAAAAAGTGGAGAAAATCATAGATGATAAACAAATGATTGATCTGCTCCAAAGCTGGATTGCCGCCGAAGTCTGGGATGGCGAGCGTATCTTTCGTCTGGAAAAAGGCATTCCACAAGGCTCAGTCATCTCCCCCATCCTGGCCAACCTGTTTTTAGACGAATTGGATGAAGCCCTTGAAGAACAAGGGTACAAACAAGTCCGGTTTGCGGATGATTTCTTGATCCTGTGCCGGACAAAACCCCGTGCTCAAGCGGCCCTGACCTTCACGGAAACGACCCTCAAAAAAATGGCGCTTGTGCTGGATGAAGCCGATATCGTGCATTTCGATCAGGGCTTTACCTTTCTGGGAGTCACCTTTGTCAGAAGCCTGACGATGATTCCCTTTCATCCAGAACCCCGGAAGAAAAAAGTCCTTTATTATCCGCCGCCCTTGAATCTGGCCGCATACCGTTTGAAACAGGCAAAAGGTTGGTAATGTTATGGCGAATCTCTATTTGACCGAACAGGGGTCTGTCCTCCGGAAAACTGGCGACCGGCTCATTGTAGAAAAAGACGATCAGGTTTTACTGGATGTGCATTGCCATAAAATCGATACCGTCCTCATTTTTGGCAACATACAAGTGACAACCCCGGCCATTCATGAGTTATTTGAGCACGGGATTGAACTCGCCATGCTGACCCGTCGTGGCCGCCTCATCGGGCAGATCACCTCTCCCACACCGAAAAACATCACCCTTCGTTTGGCCCAATATGATCACTTTCGGGACAGCAGTTTTATACTTTCTTTTTCAAAGACCATCGTGTGTGGCAAAATACAAAACGCC
>JAJFKK010000057.1 GCA_021773245.1 Gammaproteobacteria bacterium
AATGAATTGCTCGCATCACAATATCCGAAAATCAAACTTGAATTTGTAAAATCAAATCAAGAAGCAATTCAAGCCGTGTCTATCGGCAAGGCAGATGCCTATATCGGGAATCTGGCTGTAGTTAGTTATTTCATGGAAAAAAATTTATTGACCAACTTAAAGATCGTCTCCCGTATACCGTCAGAAAAGAATCACCTCAGCATTGCTATAAGCAAAGAAAAACCCTTGTTACATTCAATCCTTGCAAAAGGTCTTAAATCGATTTCAGAAGATAAACGACGTGAAATTCATAGAAAATGGGTAAACGCAGAAACAAACATCACTGAAACCAAACGTCTCGAACTTTCGAAAGAAGAACAGGAATGGATTAGAGCACATCCGGTAATCAGTGTAGGCGTTGATGGTCAATGGCCACCTATCGATTACATCGATGAGGAGGGTATACACACTGGCATTGCTGGGGACTATTTAAAACTATTAAGTGAACGATTGGAAATCCAGTTTAAAGCAGAGACTGGCCCGACCTTTAAACAAATGCTGTCAAAAGTACAACAAGGCGAACTTAAACTTGGAGCCAGCATCGCTAAAACAAATGAAA
This sequence comes from Gammaproteobacteria bacterium, assembly GCA_021773245.1. Classification (GTDB taxonomy): domain Bacteria; phylum Pseudomonadota; class Gammaproteobacteria; order Eutrophobiales; family Eutrophobiaceae; genus UBA7359. The sequence goes on from JAJFKK010000057.1 coordinate 599, forward strand.
GAAGCCAACACTTATATTTCACTCAACCTTTTTTCACTGTACATAAAGTCATAATTACACGTAAAGATTTTCCCAACCTGAAATCAGTATCTGACTTGGCATCATTAAATATTGTTGCTGAAGACGGATTTTCTACTATTACAGATCTCGAAAAAAATCACCCTGACATAAACATTAATACAGTTAATTCGACTTTAGATGCACTTAAAGCTGTGTCCTGGGGCAAGGCCGATGCCTATATCGGTAATCGTTCTGTTGCTCAGTGGCTAATCCAGCAAAACCAACTCGCCAACCTTAAGTTTTCTGGTGACCCCGGACTTAAACCTACACATCAACACTTTGCGGTTCACAAAGATCCTGAATGGCATCCATTGGCAGGACTGATAAACAAGGCAATGGAAAGCATCAGTGCTGAAGAACATCAACAAATTCAGGAACGATGGTTAAGCACTCCCAATCAAAAAAATATTATCAAAAAAATTAAATTGTCTCTGGAAGAACAGGAATGGCTAGAACAACACCCTGAAATTCGGTTGGGTGTCGACCCGGCATGGGCACCCATTGAATTTGTTAATGATGCTGGCAAATATCAAGGTATCGCATCCGAATATGTTACATATATTTCAGAACAGCTGGGAATTTCCATGCAACCAGTAGAAAACTTAAGCTGGCAAGAAATAATACAAAAATCAAAACAGGGTGAGATAGATATTTTACCTGCTGCAGTATTTTCAGAAGAACGAAATAAGTATCTCAATTTCACAAAAACCTATCTTTCGTTCCCCTTTGTTGTTTTCATACGCGATGATCATCCCTTTATTACCAGTATTGATGAAATAAATGGTCAGCTTATCGCCGTAGAAAAAAGTTATATTACTGAAGAATATTTGCGTCGTGATTATCCCAAGTTAAATTTATTACTGGTAAATAATACCCGTGAAGGGCTAGAGGCAGTCTCCACAGGTAAAGCTGATGCTTATATCGGTAACCTTGCAACCGGAAATCATATTATTGAACAACATGGGCTAAATAATCTTAAAGTTGGTTCACCGACTCCCTATCAATTTGATCTCTCGTTTGCTGTGCGTAAAGATTGGCCAGAATTAATCCCCATATTAGAAAAGGCCTTGAAGGAAATCCCAGCTGAGAAACATGCCGAGATCCGAAAAAAATGGTTTGCTGTCTCTTATCAAAAAGGAATCGATTATTCACTAGTCTGGAAAATTATAATTATCGCTTCGATCATTTTCATGATTGGAATGTTTTGGTTTAGACACATTTGCCAACAAAGAGCAGCGCTTCGGCTTATTGAAGAAAGATTTAATCTGGCTATTGATGCCTCATCCGAAGGGATATGGGACTGGCAAGTAGATAAGGACATCGTTAGCTACAGCGAAAATTATCTTGGGATGTTGGGCTATTCCGAAGAAGATTTTCCTGATAAAAAACAAATCTGGAAAGAGTTAATTCATCCGGATGATCTTGAGCCAACATTCAAGACAATGAGAAAAAAAATGCTCAAACCAGAACTGGTTCGTTTTGATACTGAATTTAGAATGCAACATAAGGATGGTTCTTACCGATATATGCATTCCGTAGGTTCAGTCATAGAGCGTGATAAGCGAAACTGGCCGATTCGTATGATTGGATCACATCGTGATGTTACGGAAAAGAAGGAAGCAGAAAAACGATTAGCTATTTTTCACCGCTTTGCCGAGGCATCAAACCAAGGTTTCGCAATTGCCACTATGGATGGCAAAATTATATATAGCAATTCTCGCTTAGGCGATTTCGTCGGTGAAACAGAACATGGCAAAATGCTCGGTGAATCCTTGTTCGATTTTTTCACCGCAGATATGCAAGACTGTATCAGAAACGAGGTTATGCCTGCATTCATTGACAATAGTGAATGGACTGGAGAATTAAAAATAATTTCCAAGCAAAAGCATATCATCCCTGTTCTGGTTAGCCTTATTTTAATTCGCGATGAATGGGACATACCTCAACATTACGGTATCCTTTTTACTAATATCTCTGATCAAAAAAGATTCGAAGCAGAACTTACCCAAGCCAAAGAAGAAGCTGATCAAGCAAGCCGTTTCAAGAGTGATTTTCTCGCTAATATGAGCCATGAAATTCGCACCCCTATGAATGCAATTGTTGGCATGAGTCATCTTGCTCAGCAAACAAATTTAACGAATAAGCAAAGAAACTACCTTGATACTATCCAGTCATCCTGCCAGACATTACTTGCAATTATTAATGACATCCTTGATTTTTCCAAAATTGAAGCTGGCAAACTCAATATTGAATCGATTGATTTTAATCTGGATGATGTAATGAACCATATCGGCGATATGTTTCGTTTCACAACAGAAGAAAAGAATATCGAGTTACTATTCAATATTAATCAATCAGTACCAGATAAACTTGTTGGTGACCCCTTAAGGCTGAAACAAATACTAATGAATTTGACCAGCAATGCCTTTAAGTTCACAGAACAGGGCGGCATCATTATCTCTGTCACAGAGGTAAAAGCCAATAATGAGCGTGTCGTCCTCAAATTCTCCGTAAAAGATACCGGCATTGGCTTGCAGCCAGGGCAAGCAGAAAATTTATTTAATCCTTTTTTTCAGGCAGATTCATCTACCACACGACAATTTGGCGGAACGGGTCTAGGTTTAGCTATTTGTAAACGATTGGTAGAATTGATGGACGGTAATATCGGCGTAAACAGCGAAGCCGGTGTAGGTAGTACATTTTACTTCAATGCCGAATTTGCCCGGCAACAAGGAAATAAAAAGGAAAAGTATGTTCCTGAACCAGACTTACGCGGACTAGGTGTACTTGTGGTCGACGATAATAAAATGGCACGGGAAATATTATCCAAGATGCTAAGCTCGTTTAGCTTTGATGTAACTACAACAAGTAATGCCAATGCTACATTGGAAACACTGGAATCAGGTAAACAACAATTTAGACTGCTTATTATTGATTGGAAAATGCCAGGAATTGATGGAATAGAAACTGCGCGATTAATCAGACAAAGTAAACTAGTAACAAACCAACCTGTCATCATCATGATCTCATCCCATGATAAAGAAGCCTTAATCGAAGAATGCCGTCCACTTAACATCACAGAATTTATAAGTAAACCGGTAAGTCCATCTACATTGTTTGACACAATAATAACTGCATTAAAAAAAGAGTCTGCTAACGACGACAAAAACGATGTTAAACCTATTGCGGAGACTGAAGCAAAATTAATGGGAAAAGTATTGTTGGTTGAAGATAATAAGATTAACCAACAAGTCGCTAAAGAATTACTTGAGCTTTTTGGTTTATCAGTATCGGTAGCATCTAGTGGTAAACAAGCTTTACAAAAAGTACAATCAGATATTTACGATTTAGTACTAATGGACATACAGATGCCTGATATGGATGGATTCGAAACAACACAAAGAATACGCAATATTCCTGAGTTTGCATCACTCCCGATTATTGCAATGACCGCTCATGCCATGTCTGGTGACAGGGAAAAATCCCTGGAGGCAGGTATGGATGATCATATAACAAAACCAATAGACCCGGATGTCTTACAACAAACATTACGAGATTGGTTACATAAAGACATGATAAAAAAAACAACTATAAGTCATGACGAAGTTTATTTTCCCGATTGCCCAGATATTCTTGACATAAAGCTAGGCCTAAAGCATGTCATTGATAATAAAACCTTACTTAAAAAACTGCTTATTGAATTTCATCAGGACCACAAAAATGATGTGACAAAACTAGAAGAACTACTAGTTTCTAAAGAAATAGAAAAAGCCTATATGTTATTACATTCCTTGAAAGGCATATCAGCCAATATTGGCGCGAGTAAGTTATTTAAAGCGGTCTCAAATCTGGAAAACGAGCTATCTAAGGAAATTTCTCCCAGTAGCAAGGAATTCATTTTATTTAAAGAAAAATTCAACGAAGTAATGGCTATATTAAAAACGATGTAAATGTCGCGTCTTTAAAATGAACCAAAAAAGAGTAATATGTAGGTAAAGTGCATATTGGCTCTTATTAACACTTTCTGAAATAATAAGCCAATTCAGTATATGTCGATAAAAAGAATATGGTATCTACAAAATAAATTTAATTTGTAGAAAAAACTACTAATTATTACAAGTGGCTAGTATTCAATTTTTCACTATGTCATTTTAATTTTATTAAGAATAAAGTTTATGGATAAACCAAAGATTCTGATCGTTGATGATGAGCGATTATTTCTAAATATCATCCTTGATTTACTCAAGGATGACTATGAAACTTACACCGCTACGAATGGTAAAGAAGCACTCGAATATATCAAAAGTGAACCTCTACCTGATCTTATTATCCTCGATATAGTTCTGCCTGATATGAATGGTTTTGAAACTGGTGCAATAGACTACATCACCAAACCAATTAGCCCTGCCAATCTAAAAGCCAGAGTCAAAACGCATATTGCATTAATGCAAGCGCATAAAAAGCTGGCGCAACATGCTCAGGAACTGGAAAGAACGGTTGCAGAAAGAACCCGCGAACTTACTAATGAAATAGAAGAACGCAAAACCATAGA
>JAJFKK010000058.1 GCA_021773245.1 Gammaproteobacteria bacterium
TTTATTATTCTAATATCTTATTAGTTTAATTATTCAATACCTCTACCCATACTTCAATCACATTCAAAAACACAGAGGACACATATCATGGGTATTATTAATCGTATCACCACCACATTAACTGCATCAGTCGATAAGGCCGTTTCTCAAGTCGAAAACCACGATGCAGTAATTGATGTTTCCATTAAGGATTGTCGTGCGGCTTTAGCCAAAGCGCAGGTTCGTCATTCACGGGTAAAAAAAGACCGCGATAATTTACAGTCAAAATTACAAGAGCTGCAAGAAATGGAAGTAACCTGGGTAAACAGGGCAAAATCAGTCGCTGCTCAGGATGAGAAAATAGCTTTGGATTGTTTGCATAGAAAAAACATCTGTAAACAACGCATCAGTGACACGCAAAAATCATTATCTCAACATAACGAACTGGAGCTGCGCGTCAGTGGCAGTATTAAAAAAATTGAACAACGCCTTGCCGATATAACGCAACAACGGAACATGATGCGTTCACGTCATTCAGCAGCAGATGCATTACGCACTATCAATAGTATCGAAGGTTCAAGTAATAATGATATTGATGACACATTTGAGCGTTGGGAAACTGTTATTAGTGAAGCCGAATACGAAGTCGGACAAGAAATTGAATCCGTCGATCTTCTAGATAAAACGTTTTGTGAAAAAGAAGATGAGGATGCACTTCGAGTAGAACTCTCTCAATTAATGAGTAATGAGGAGGATCAACATCATGAATAATGTAAACACACGTAATGTTTCTGATGCAATTGAGCAAGACTCTTTTGAGGAAACAAAAGAGAAACGTTCAATAATTAAAATGATTACGCAATTTGCAACCTTGTCACAAATGCTGCGAATCCTTGGTGCATTTTCTGTTGTTGCATCAATGTCTGTTTTCTTACTTCAAGATTGGGGTAACGGTAATGACTTGCATCGTTACTATATTTTACTTTCACAAAGTGCACTGCTAGCAAGCGGTGGTTTTTTCCTTGCCTTCTTATTAAAAGAGAATAAAGGTGCAAGAGTGTTTTTAGGTTTAAGTCTGGTCTCTATTGCAGCAAATCTGACAACACTCGGTGCATTAATATTCTCCTATGTGCAATGGGGCAGTACATTATCAAATTACCCCAGCATTGCACTTTGGACGGTAAGCAGTAGCGCTTCTATTGCTCTAGCATTAGGTCTCGCTGCCATTATATTAATACCAATCACCCTCTTTGGTTTTAAAGTAATGGCGCGTCAGTCCGCAATTCCTTTAACGGGAGCATATTTGCTAGCTAATTCGATGCTGTTATTACCAGTAAGAGATACGTTTTATACATCGATTATTGCCGGTATTAGTATTTTGTTGTCATTAGCATTTGTAACAAAATTAGTCGCTAAAGATCCAAAACTACGTACTGCTGAAGGCAAGTTTGCAAGGCTATTATTGTTTATCGCACCGGTCATTATGTTGGTACGCAGTTTATGGTTGTATCAAGCTGACGAACTGATTTATACCATTATTGCCTTTACCGGTTATATGACATTAAGGCATTGTTCATTACAACTTGAACTTCAAAGTCGATTTCGTAAATTCATGGAATTTAGCTCTATACCATTAGCCATTCTGGTAGCAACACCCGCATCTCAATTAATCGATAAGGTGTTTCCATTCGAATTTGCATTGCCAGCCTTTGCATTAGTATTTACTGCGCACATGATCGATTTATCTAAACGCAGTAATAACTATAAACATAGTGCACTTTTTATCTCTGCATTAGTAACAAGCTTAAGTTTCATGTTGCACCTTGCAATATATGAAAACTTGTTTAGCGGGGTAATCTGTGCAGTAACGGGTATCGCAATCATGGTGATGGGTTATATAAACAAGTCACGTAATATCACCTTCTTAGGTGTTATTACTACCGCCGTTGCGGTCATATATGATTTTTTTGAAATCTACGCGATGATTGATTTGTTTAGCTGGTCTAGCTTAGCAATAACCGGTATATCTGCCATTGTCATTGGTTCTTTAATTGAACGACACGGTGTTTATATCAAGTTACGCTTTGATAAAGCATTCAAACATGCTGAGACAAACTTTTAACACACCGTAGACTGTAAATATTAATGGCCAGATAAGGAAACTTATACTGGCCATTTTTTTATTATAAAAATAGACTGACAAATACAAGTAGATAAACTAAAACAAATTAACAACTAAACTAATACTTTATGATCCTTGAACAAACACCAGATGATCTACCCATTCCTGCCGATGATGGAGCTTGTGCTCATTTAACAGGAACAGAGTTACCTGAAATAGAATTGAATTGCACTAATGAAAGCAAGGTCAATATTAATAATCTCTCTGAGCATACAGTAATCTATATTTACCCGATGACCGGCCAACCTAATGTTGAGTTACCTGAAGGTTGGGATAGCATTCCTGGTGCAAGAGGCTGTACACCACAATCTTGTGGTTTTCGTGACCTCAATGTTGATTTGAGAAAATACGCAACGGTATATGGTCTCAGTAGCCAAGATACCGAATACCAACAAGAAGCAAAAACACGATTACATCTTCCGTTTGAATTATTGAGCGATACAGATTTCTTACTTAAAAAACATCTCACTTTACCAACCTTTATAATCCAAGAAACAGAAAGATATAAAAGACTGACTTTAATCATTAAAGATAATGTGATTAAAAAAGTTTTTTATCCTGTCTTTCCACCAAACAAAAATGCCGAAGAAGTACTTATTTGGTTCGAACAGCATTGATTATCAATAAAACCTAAACCTTTAAACTGTCATATATTTGAGATGTTTATGCTTAAATTAGCCATTGTTAATCTTTGCCAACTAGTTCACTTAAACATTCGTAACTCACTGTAATTACATCTTTATTTATTTTCAGAAAACTTTTTTGATTGTCGGCACGTCATTTGCTGATTGGCATATAACAACAATAAATAAAGGATTAATCCATGGATACGACAACGACGACTGATGTGCGCCGAAACAATTTACGTCTTTTAATACGAGAAGCTGGAGGTAATGACCGAATAGCAAAAAGACTTAAAATGGGAAAGAGAGAACTCGGGCACCTGACTAATCTAAAAGGTGAATGTCGTATCGGATCATGGTTAGCACGAGATATTGAAAACAAACTTGGAATAGAAACAGGCTGGTTAGACATGTCTCATGAATACTTGCCACATGAAGCACGTTCGATTGCTCGTAAATGGCTTATTCTTCCCGCCGCATTACAAGATCAAATTGAAGGGTATATTGATTTGCAAATTGATTCACTCCGTTTTGAATTAAAAGCAACTCAGGATGATAAAACTGATTTTTCAAAAATACATAAACGTCAATCCAGTTGGGAAAAATAACTAATCTAAACGATTATCACCTTCTTCGCTCCAAGGCGGATTTACCAGTGCAATAAATTGTAGAGATGTTTCGCCAATATTTTCAATCCACTGAGTACGCTGTGGCTCGATATAGATCGCATCACCTTCGCTAACTTCTCTTTCTTCATCGTCTATATGCATTAATCCAAGACCAGCAATAATAAGATAAACTTCAGCTTGTTCTAATTTATGCTTATAACTTTGCTGACCAACATCGACTTTTGCAGTGGCGACTGAGTAGGGTAATTCAATAGAGTCATTTTTCGGATGTATCCATTCTCGTATATGACAACCATCATTCGCGATAAACTCTGGGCAATTATCGATATTTTTTACAAACACGTGATACTCCTATATAAATAACATCATGAAGTATAAAGGTAATCCAGAATATAAACATGACAGCGAAAGCTGTACAGGTGTCCTGATCACAAATCTTGGTACACCTGATGCACCAACACCTGCGGCATTACGCAAATATCTTGCTGAATTTCTCTCTGACCCAAGAGTTATAGAAACGCCTAAATTAATATGGTGGTTCATATTACATGGTGTCATTCTTCGACTACGTCCAAAACGATCTGCCGAAGCTTATGAAAAGGTCTGGACTGAGAACGGTTCGCCGTTGCTCGATATTTCAATCAAACAAGCGAATGCGCTAAGAACTGAAATTGAAAAACGTACTTCAGATAACGTAAAAATTGAATTGGCAATGCGTTACGGTAACCCCTCAATTGAGTCTGGTTTAGAAAAATTACGTAATGCGAATGCAAATCGAATTCTTATCTTTCCACTTTATCCACAATATTCTGCTGCAACAACAGCATCTACATTTGATGCTGTAGCAGAAGTTTTAAAAACATGGAGGTGGCTTCCTGAAATACGGATGGTTAATCACTACCACGACCACCCGAACTATATAAATGCTTTAGCTAACAGCATCAAAGCACATTGGAAAAATAATACTAAGCCAGACAAGCTCTTATTTTCATTTCATGGAATACCAAAACATTATTTCGAGGCCGGTGATCCGTATTATTGCGAATGTCATAAAACTGCACGACTGGTAGCTGAGACTCTTGAACTTAACGATGATGAATGGCAACTGACTTTTCAATCACGCTTTGGCCCCAAGGAATGGTTACAACCCTATACTGATATAACATTAAAAGAACTGGGGACAAATGGAATAAAACATGTCCAGATCATTTGTCCCGGTTTTTCAGCTGATTGTCTGGAAACACTGGAAGAAATTGATATGCAGAACCGCTCATTTTTTATTAATGCCGGTGGTGAGAAATTTTCTTATATTCCAGCCCTCAACGATAAGCCTGAACATATAAATGCCCTCACAAGTCTGATCCTGGAAAACTGTCACCACTGGATAGAGACAACACCTTAAAAAAACTTAATTAAGGCCTCTTAATCCTGAATTTATTTTCCATAAATTTGATATAAATCAAGTTTATAACCCTGCCGAAAGACAAATCTTCGCTATATTTACTTGTAAGGAATAAATTAAATCCCAATATTAAATTAATGCATAAAGCGAAAAAACTGAACAGTTGGCATTAAATATGCCCTTAATATAGCTATGTATCACAGGAGGTGAAATTTAATAAACAATACTTTAATTTTATGAATTTAAGAATAAAACTGCCAAAATTTTCTCACCAACAATCGATAATTATTATCTCTATAGTAAGCATTACTATAGTTGTTGCCATAATCCTGTTGGGAATTACTTCAATACAACGTATACAAACTATTCAAAGTCACTGGAGCATATATAGTACTAAATCAGCTGAAAGTGCCCAAACGCTTGACAGAATACGCCAACATTTTGGCTACGGTGGTTTCATCCATCATTTCAAAAACCTTGTCCTAAGACAAGAACCAAGTTTAATGCCCCGGATTGAAGCAGATATTGAAGCTATGGAAAAAGCTATTCAACAATACAAATCTCTTCAAATTGATAAAGCTGAATTAGATGCCCTGAATAAAATCGAGACAACTGTTAAAGAATACAAAAATAATTATGAAATAGCGAAAGAGATGATCCAGAGTGGAGCAACTCCTAAAGAAATTGATATCAAAGTAAAGGTCAATGATCAACCTGCTTTCGAAGCCTTACACTATCTTGCTAATGTTACATTGGAAAAGTTGGAAAATAAAAAGAGAGAAACAGAATCTGCTATAAATGAAACTGTAAAATTGATCCTGTCAGGCAGCATACTTATCCTCATAGTAATTATCGCTGGCATCTTATTCATCAACTTCATTAAAAGACTATATAAAGCTACACAAGAGATAGAAAGAAAACAGTCTTTTATCGAAACAATACTTAGTTCAACACCTGTTGCCATTTTGGGCATAGATACCGATTGTATTATTATATTAGCAAATCAACATGCTGAGATACTATTAGGTCACCCACGACAGAAGCTTATTGGTTTACCAATTACTACTTTTCTACCAGAAAATCTAGATGATAAATTCACACAGCAACAAGTTGATGATCCATCTGATTTTAAAAAGAAGCAAGGACACTTATATAATGAACAATGGTTAATAAATAAAACGGGCAATAAAATTCCAGTCTCAATAAACCAGTCGCATATAGAAACAATCGATGATGACATCGAGATAATTGTAATATCCGATCTCACAGAACATTATGAGTCAGAAAAAAAATTACGTATCAGTGAAGAAAATCTCAAAAAAGCACAAGCTCTTGCACATACAGGTAGTTGGGTATGGGATTTAAAAAATGATCAACAAAAATGGTCTCATGAAGTATACAATATTCTTGGTAAAGAACCTGGATCCATTAAGGAAGGCATGAATGAACTATTGAATTTTATCCCTGAAGATGAAAGGTCAAATGTCCGTCAAACAATTCAATCAACTATTCGAGATCATAACTCCTACTCTATTGAATACCAGGTGATCAGAGAGGACGGAAGCATCCGTCACATACGTGAACTAGGTGATGTTATTGAAGATGAACTTGGCCGACCATCTAGCTTACATGGCGCTTTACAGGATATTACTGATCTTAAACAAGCCCAGACCAGGTTGTCACAAGCCGCAGTCGCATTTGAAAATACAAATGACGCAATTGTTATTAGTGATGTAAAAAACAATATTATTGCTATTAATCGTGCCTATACAGAAATTACCGGTTATGAAGAACATGAAATAGTAGGCAAAAATCCACGTACATTAAAATCTGGAAAACATGATAAAGCTTTCTATGAGGCCATGTGGAAATCGATAGTTGAAACCGGGACATGGCAAGGAGAAATCTGGGACCGCCGTAAAGATGGAATACTGTATCCTAAGTGGTTAACGATCAATACAATTAAAGATGATTTCGATCATATAACAAATTATGTTGGTGTTTTTACCGATATAACAAAACTCAAGGAATCACAGGATAAACTGGAATATCTAGCACACCATGATGCCTTAACCAAACTGCCTAATCGCCTGCTATTTACTACTTATCTTAATAAGGCAATTGAACATGCTAAACGTCGTAACACGAATATCGCTGTCATGTTTATGGATCTGGATCGATTTAAAAATATTAACGACGGTTTAGGCCATCCTGCTGGAGATGAAATACTTCAAACTATTGCCAGCAGATTACTGGAGTGTGTTCGTTCTGAAGATACAATCGCCAGGCTTGGAGGAGATGAATATACTGTCTTACTTGAAAATACAGGCAACCCGCATGATGCTGCTCAAATTGCACAAAAAATACTGGATGAAGTAGCTAAGCCTATTGAAATTAATAAACATGAACTTTATGTAACCACCAGCATCGGAATCAGTATTTTCCCCAGAGATGGTAATGATGTAAACGAGTTGATTAAAAATGCCGACACTGCCATGTATGAAGCAAAGAAAGAAGGCAGCAATTGTTACCACTTTTATTCAGAACAACTGGCTCAACAGGCTGTAGAAAAATTCACCATAGAGAAAGACCTTAGAAAAGCCCTGGATAATGATGAATTTTTACTTCACTATCAGCCTCAATTTGATACTAAAACAAATCAAATTTATGGTGCAGAAGCACTAATCCGATGGCAACATCCGGAACAAGGCATGATACCGCCTGCAGATTTTATCCCCATAGCTGAAGAAACCGGTCTAATTTTACCTATAGGTGAATGGGTATTGCGTGAAGCCTGTCAACAAATGAAACATTGGCAAAATGCTGGCTTGTTAAATATTAAATTGTCAGTAAACCTATCAGCTAAACAAATTGATAGAGTAGATATCTGTTCATTACTAAATCAGGTGATTAGTGAGAACGATATTGACCCACAGTTTCTTGAACTTGAATTAACCGAAAGTGCCGTTATGAAAATGGCAGAAGATGTAGTTGATACGCTCAACAATATTAAAAAAACCGGAGTCAAGATTGCCATTGATGATTTTGGTACGGGTTACTCATCCTTGTCATACCTGAAACGTTTTAACATTGACACATTAAAAATTGACCGTTCATTCATTAAGGATATTCCGCATGACAAAGATGATGAAAGTGTTTGTAATGCAATTATCGCGCTTGCACACAGCTTAAGATTAAATGTTATCGGAGAAGGAATTGAAACTGAAGCACAGAAAATGTTTCTACACAAAAGTGGCTGCATATTCCATCAAGGCTATCATTACAGTAAACCATTAGATAAAGATGCGTTTAAAACATTCTTACTGTCGAACACAAAGATTGCTGTTTAGTTAAAGATAAGTTTATTCGAAACCATTATTGCAAATTCTATTTTATAATCTCGAAATCCTGAGTACACATAAGAAGTTAAATTCTAATTTTTTATAAATCATTTTTATTTATGAATTTGCTTCATCGATCAATGTTTTTGCAACACGTTTTGCGGTCTTCGCAGCTTTATCTCTCTGTTCAGAGACTTGCGCAGTAACAATCGAACCTTCTAATAAGAGAGCTAGCTCACTTGCCAACTCATCAGCTTCTTTAATACCCGCTTGTTCGGCCAAACTCTTCATATAACTATGCATAAGTCGTTTAAATTCCTTACACACTTCACGAATCGCAGTACCTTCTTCTGAATACTCACCGACGGCATTAATAAACATACAACCATAAAAATTATTCTGCGAAAACCAGGCTTCAGCAACATCAAATACGGCAAGTAATCTTTCTTCTGGTGTATCCGCTAATGCTTCAACATTTTTCATAAAGAAGTTACGAAACTCACCATCATGTTGCCTCAAGGCAGCAAGGATGAGTTCATCTTTCGTACGGAAATGGCTATAGAGTGTTTTCTTTGCAACACCTGCATGCGCCAGAATCGTATCGATCCCGGTAGCATGGAAACCATTCTTGGCAAATAGCTCAAGTGCCGTTTCAATTAATTTTTCTCGTTTAACTGACATAATCCATAAATAATAGACTATTCTGTCTACTTTTTATAGAAATTAATTTAAAGAAATTTCGAACTAACAACAAATTCTCAACATTAATCCAGTAGATTCAATAGGTTAATGAAATTCATATAATTTAATATTTTATTTGACAAAGTATACAGGTCTGTCTACTATTTGCTCATTGGAGACAGATCTGTCTCCTTTTATTTTAAACATTAATAATTAAGGAGAAACAACAATGCCAAGAATAGAACCTGTTAACCCAGAGCAAACCACTGGAAAAGCGAACGAACTATTGAGCGCAGTTAAAAGCCAAATGGGCAGTGTGCCAAATATTTTCAATACCCTGGCTCAATCACCAGTGGCACTGGAAGCATTTCTTAATTTCAACACCGCTCTTGGACAAGGCGTACTTACTCCAGCAGTAAGAGAACAGATCGCATTAACAGTTGCCGGCAAAAACCAATGTGACTACTGCGCATCTGCTCACACACTTTTAGGCAAAGGCGCGGGTGTTGATGAAGAAGAACTAGCGAGAAACCTAAATGGCTCATCAACTGATGAAAAAACAAATGCGGTGCTGACTTTTAGTCAAAAGATAGTTGATCAACGTGGTGGTATTAGTGATGACGATTTCAATGCATTACGTAACGCTGGTTATAGTGATGACGCGATTATTGAAATCATTGCACACATCGCAATTAACACCTTTACCAACTATTTCAATCGTATTGCACAAACCGAAATTGATTTCCCGGTTGTCAGTACAACAAATGTTGCGAAAGCAGCATAATTTATAAAATTTAGGAGAAAAACATGAAACACATTAAATCTTTATTTGCATTATTACTTGTTACTAGCCTTTCTTTAGCATCAATTTCTGTAAACGCCGCAAGTAACACAAACAGCGTTACCGGTGTGAATGGCTACGACTTGGTTTCTTATCACAACGCTAAGAAACCTCTGAGAGGAAATGGTAACTACCTTGCTGACCATGACGGAGTAACTTACTTATTTGCCAATGCTGATAATCAAAAAACATTTGAAGCGAACCCAGCTAAATATGTTCCTGCTTACGGTGGCTACTGCGCTTTTGGTGCATCAGTTGGTAAAAAGTTCGTAGGTGATCCTGAAGTTTGGCGTGTAGTCGATGGACGCTTGTATCTTAATCTCGATACCGGTATTCAGACAGAATGGTTAAAAGACGTCCCAGGACGAATTGAAACTGCAAATGCTAATTGGCCAAAAATTAAAAATAAAGCACCATCTGAACTTTAAGTTCTAAACTAATAATCAGGGCTTGTTATTACAGGCCTTGATTTTATTCGATAATATACACACTATGACTACAACTCTTTTAAAAGAAATACGCGCATGTAAAGCATGTAAAGATTTTTTGCCCTACGCTCCAAAACCCGTTCTAAACTTTTCAACTAAATCTAAAATTATCATTATTGGTCAAGCACCCGGAATTAAAGTACAAAAAAGCGGTATACCATGGAACGATGCAAGCGGTGAGAGATTAAGAGAATGGTTAGGTGTCAGTGTCGATGAGTTTTATGAGCCAGCTAACTTTGCCATTGTACCAATGGGTTTTTGTTATCCCGGTAATAACGGTAAAGGGGATATACCACCACGACCTGAATGCGCCAAACTCTGGATGGAAAAGATTCTTAAAACATTAAAAAACAAACAACTTGTTTTATTAATCGGGCAATATTCTCAAGGCTACTTTTTACAAGACACCAAGAAAAATAATCTGACTGAAACAGTAAAAAATTATCAGGAATATCTACCTGATTATTTTGTATTGCCTCACCCTTCTCCCAGAAATAATATTTGGCTAAAAAAGAACCCCTGATTTTTGAAAAATAATCTACCTGATTTACAAAAAACAATACGAATTTTATTAGACTAAAATCTACTCAGTTACCTCAACGCCTTTCCAAAACGCGACATGGCCTTTAATATTTGCTGCTTTTGATTCAGGCACAGGATAATACCAGGCTGCATCCTTGTTTGTTTTACCATTTACTTCTATATCATAATAACTGGCTCTACCTTTCCAAAAGCAGACCGAGTGTGTCTGGCTCTTATTGAAATATTCTTTGTTAATTGATTCAGGTGGAAAGTAGACATTCCCTTCTACTTTTTCAAAGCTTTTGCTTTCTGCCAATATTGCATTATTCCAAATTGCTTTTGCCATTTTTATTGTCCATGTAGCGTTACGATAACCTTACGACTATGCGAACTGCTTCTATGTTCCCATAAATATATTCCTTGCCATGTGCCAAGTTGGCAAAATGATGAAGAAACAGGAATAGTTAAACTGACATTTGTTATCAACGTTCGAATATGTGCAGGCATATCATCTGCGCCTTCAGTTGTATGACAGAACATTGGGTCGCCGTCCGGTGCGATACTTTGCATGAAGGTTTCCAGATCAGTTCGAACATCTGGATCAGCATTCTCGCAAAGCATTAATGACGCACTGGTGTGCTGGATAAACAAATGACACAGGCCTTTTTCTATTCCACTACCTAGAACAAGATCTTGTACTTCTTTAGTAATCTCATGCGCTTTACGCGGTATCGTATTAAAACTGAGTGTTTCCTGGATTATTGTCATGAGATTTAAGCTATATATACTATAGTTATTAAACTACTAAATAATGATGACGCTATTATGAATCAAGCTAAACAATTAAACGATACGAATATAAAAACCAATAGCAAAATATTCTGGTCTTCGATGCAGGCTAGTTCACCAATGTTTCTTGTATTAGTTTATTTTATGGATAAACAATCTTTACTTGACCCCATAGTACCAGACCTAAATAATATATTTATTGGTCTCTGTGTTATTAGTGTGGTTGCACCGTTTGTTTTTTTGGGTCATTTCAAGCGAATACAAAATATAATTCAGGATAACTTGAAAATAGGTGTCGACAATGAAGCAACTGAGTTACAACGTTATTTTACTTTTTTAGTAATTGGAATGGCACTTTGCAATTTATCCAGTATGTTCGGGCTCGTACTCTATATCGTCGCCGGAGATTATTTTTATTCATTATTTTTTATAGCGATCTCTTTTCTTCTTGGCTTTATGTACAAACCTGAATTGAAATAATTATTTTAACTTTGTACTAACATACGTACGCCGACAATTAGCAGCACGACAGCAAAAATTCGCTTTAATGTTTGCACTGGTAAATAGTGCGCTAATCGTGCACCGATAGGTGCAAAGAAAACCGTCATTGTGATGATGATTAATGCTGCTGGCCAATACAAATAACTTATTGCATTTTCCGGTACGTTTAAATTATCCCATCCAGCAATGACTAATGCAGTTGTGCCGGCAACAGCAATTGGAAAACCGGAAGCTGAAGAAACGGCAACGGCATTTCTTATGTTCACATTACACCAAAGTAAAAATGGTACTGTTAATGAACCTCCGCCAATACCTAATATTGTTGAAAATAGTCCAATTCCAACTCCAGAACCTATTAACCCTGCTGTATCTGGTAATTTAGTTTTAGCTTTGGGTTTCATCTCAAATCCAATTTGAATTGCAACAATAATCTCAAACACACCAAAAACTAGTCGTAGTGTGTTACTAGATAGAGAATCAGCCAATATTGCGCCTAACGCAGCACCGATCAATATTCCAGGAGCAAATCGGTAAACTACTGGCCATAAGACGGCATTTTTTTGATGATGGGTATAGGTTGCTGAAAGTGAAGTTGCAATAATTGTCGCTAATGAAGTCGTTACCGCCAGATGCATGATGATTGTGGGAGTGAACCCTTGTCGCATAAAAATAAAATGTAAAACCGGTACAATAATAATACCGCCACCTAATCCCAACATACCGCCAATAACGCCGGCAAAAACACCTGTTAGTGCATAAATGGCTATAATTTGTAATGTGAGCTCAGGAAACATGTCACATCGCACCTTGAATAATTAATAATGAACGGCTCATTCTACCTTATATAATTAAAATGAACGGCACATCGTACCTTAAATGATCAAAATGAACGGCACATCGTCGTAAATCATCAATGACTTGTTAACGTGATCACTATTAATAAGAAATAGTGGTTGCGCAATTAGTGTCAAATAAGGACAATTCTGAATCTTTTTTGTTATATCAATTTAAATGCAAATAGCGCTTTATTCTGTAATTTTCAACACATTCACGAAATCTGCAAATCAGCAGCGATATGCTTTTTTTCTGCTTTTAACGTTTAGTTTTATTTTAATTACAACGCTGACTGCTACACCTGTCTTTGCAAAGTCAATTGAAGAACAACGTAAAGATTATCTTGCTGCAAAAAAAGCATTAGACACAAAGCAATACAAAACCTTTGGTAAAATTGCGAACACGTTAAAAGATTACCCTCTATACCCCTATCTACGTTACAACTATCTTCTGAAACGTCTATGGAAAGTAGATGACGCTGAAGTTATTGATTTTCTAAAACGATATAGCGATTTACCTGTTGCTAATTACTTACGAACATCCTGGTTAAAGTTATTAATCAAACGTGGTCATTGGCAAACCTTTCTGGATAATTATCTGCCGCAATCTAATGTCACAATGCAGTGCCACCAATTACAAGCCCGAATGAAAACAAACAATGATGTATTCCTGTTGGAAGATACACGTTCAATCTGGCTCACCGGAAAATCGCTACCACCACAATGCGATCCGGCTTTTGAACTTTTATACAAAAGCGATTTGATGACGAATGATTTAGTTTGGGAGCGCATTCGCTTATCTATGCAAAACAATCAACTTAATCTAGTTAATTATTTATCGGATCGCCTTGACCCGGAATATAAAACGCTTGCGAAGAAATGGGTACAAATCCACCACAACCCATATAAACATACGAATAAACCAAAACTTGATGATAATGAAATTAGCAGAGAAATACTCGCTCACGGAATATTACGTTTGGCAAAACAAGATATTGCTAAAGCGGTTAAACGACTCGAAGCTTTAAAGAGTGATTTCTCTTTTACATCAGGAGAAACTGCTGAAATCGAACGCACACTTGCTGTACGTGCGGCTAAAAGTAAAAGTAAATTAGCTTCACAACTTCTTGATCAGATAGATAACTATCATGTTAACGATGAAGTGTTCCACTATCGCTTACGTACCGCGCTCGCTAACCAAGATTGGCCTTTATTAAAAAAATGGACTACAGGTCAAGCCTCTGACGTTGATATCGAACTTCGCTGGCGCTATTGGCATGCACGTGCTCTGGAAGAAACGGGTGAACAAGATAAAGCTAACGAAATATTTACTGAGCTGGCAAAAGAACGGGATTACTATAGTTTTCTTGCTGCTGATAAGGTTAATGCGCCTTATCGTATGAATCACTACCCTTTACCAGAAAATAAAGAAGAGTTCGCCCGTATAGAGTCGTTGCCCGCAATTAAACGTGCCTACGAGTTTTTTAAACTTAATACTGGGTATTCTGCAAGGCGCGAGTGGTATCACGCACAAAGTAAAATGACGACGTATCAAATACAAATGGCGGCAGCATTGGTTACACAATGGGGTTGGCATGATAGGGCTATCTTCTCAATGAACCGCGCTAAAGCTTATGATAATTTAGTCTTACGTTTTCCTATTCTTTTTAATGATATCTTCGACAAATATGCAAAGAAAAGAAATCTTGATCGCAGTTGGATTTATGGTTTAGCCCGTGCAGAAAGCGCTTTTATTGAAGATGTTAAATCACCTGCCGGCGCATTAGGCTTAATGCAAGTAATGCCTAAAACAGGAACACAAACAGCAAAAAGCATCGGAATGAAAGGTTTTAGACCGAGCAAGCTTACTCAAGCAGAAACTAATATTCCGATCGGTACAGCTTACATGAAACAAATGTTAGACAAGTTTAATGGTAATATGGTGCTCGCAACTGCCGCTTATAATGCTGGGCCACATCGTGTTTTAAAATGGTTACCTAAGCAAGGTTGTGTAGAACCCGATGTATGGATTGAACAAATTCCTTTTAACGAAACTCGTAAGTATGTTCGCCGTGTACTCTACTTTGCCAATATTTATGATTGGCGTTTAGAAAATAAAATTAAACCAATAAAAGAACGTATGGCATTAGTCAATTCCAAGAAAAATCAAAAGGTAGCCAACCTCAGTTGTACTGCGATTAAAATTTCGGACAATCGACATATTATTAATTGATTGCGGCATAGGCTTGATGCTTCTTTTTTACTAGTAAGATAAATCACATGAAAACATATCTGGTTGGTGGCGCTGTTCGAGATAAATTACTCGGCATTCCTGTTAAGGATCGAGACTGGGTAGTCGTTGGAACTACTCCGGAAGTAATGCTGGAAAATGGCTTTACTGCAGTAGGTAAAGACTTTCCTGTTTTCCTTCACCCTGAAACAAAAGAAGAATATGCACTTGCACGTACTGAACGTAAGTCCGGCAAAGGTTATAAAGGTTTTACTTTCCATACTTCAGCCGATGTTACGCTTGAAGAGGATCTGCAACGTAGAGATTTGACGGTTAATGCCATTGCCGAGGATGAAGAGGGAAACCTTATCGACCCCTACGGCGGTGAAGCAGATTTAAAAGAAGGCTTGCTGCGTCATGTATCGGATGCATTTGTAGAAGATCCTTTACGTGTTTTACGTATTGCAAGATTTGCCGCCACATTGGGTTTTAAAATTGCTCCTGAAACATCACGTTTATTAAAAGAAATATCGGCAACAGACGAACTCGAATCTTTGGTTCCTGAACGTGTCTGGACAGAAATGCAAAAAGCATTATCTGGAAAATACCCGGCTCGTTTTATATTGGTTTTACGTTCATGCAATGCATTACAAAAACTTTTTCCAGAGATTGAAGCATTATTTGGTGTGCCACAGCCGAAAGAATATCATCCTGAGATCGATACAGGATTACATACTATTATGAGTTTAAACCAATCAGTAAGATTATCTGATGATCCGATGATTCGCTTTGCAGCACTAGTACATGATCTTGGTAAAGCAACAACGCCTGAAAATAAACTACCAAGCCATCACGGACATGAAGCACGTGGCGTAAAAATAATTGATAAACTTTGCAAGCGTTATCGTATCCCCAATAAATATCACGAACTTGCCAATTGTGTTTCCAAGTTTCATCTGGATTGTCACCGTATTCAGGAAATGAAAGCAGAAACCGTGTTAAAAAAACTGGAGCAACTCGATGCATTTCGAAGACAGGAACGCTTCGAACAATTTCTGCTTGCATGTGAAGCCGATGCACGAGGCCGTGCTGGTTTCGAAGATAGAGATTACCCTCAAGCGAAATACTTTATGAATGCCTTAGCCGCTGCTAATGAAGTTAATACTAAATCTCTGCAAGAGAAAGGTATTGAAGGGAAAGCATTAGGAGAAGAAATAAAAAAACAACGTATAAGAAATATTAAGCAAATAATTATTTCTTAATCTCAAAACGATCCTAGCTACTATATCTGACACGAGTACCGTGTTCGAGAGAAAATAAAACTTCATCTGCACGTAATTCTTTTGGAAAATAACACCCTGAGATATTTGCTCCTGCGAAACTTGCACCTTCCATTTTCGCATTTCGAAAATCAACTCCGCGCATATCCGTCATACGAAAATAGGTGTCGTTAAAGTTAATATTATCTGCAAGCAATCCACGTATATCTATACGACTTAAGTCGGTACCACTTAAATCATACTCTACTGAAACATCACGTTTTTCATTAAATTTTTCAATTTCACCCATACGGAGTAATTGATACATCTCATCATCTAACACCCTAGGTTTCATACGCTACTCCTAATTAATATATAGCTTCTTCTATCGACTACTTTAAAACTGACTTTAACCTAATTCATAGTATCTAAATAAAAATATAGAACAAGAGTATTCCCAAAGCAATTCTATATATGACGAAAGGCAACATTCCGATTTTATCTAAAAATTTCAAAAAAATGTAAATAGTAATAAGTGCACTAATAGCTGAGAGAAATGCCGTTATAAAAAAATCATGCATATCCACTATGGTATCCATTCGAATCAATTTTATTGATTCATAGCCACCTGCCGCCAATATAATAGGAACCGACATAAGAAACGAAAATCGTGCTGCACTTTTTCTATCTAATCCTAAGAGTAAACCCGCTGTTATTGTTATTCCTGAGCGCGATGTACCAGGTACTAATGCTAATACCTGCGCGAAGCCAATGATGATTGCATCACGAATATTAATTGAGTCTACTTGTCGTATTCGTTTTCCTGCTACATCAGCATACCAAAGCAATAATCCAAAACCGATTGAGGCTACGGCAATAATTAATGGGTTACGAAAATAAATTGAAACAATATCGCGTAGAAGAAAACCTATTATTAGAACTGGAAGACTAGAAAAAGCTAAATACCAAAATAACTTACTGTCCGAATCGCTAACATCTTTTTTTATTATTGAATTTATACCTGCAAATAAAATACGTGAAATATCTTTTCTAAAGTAAAAAACTACTGCAAATAAACTACCTAAATGTGCAGCAACATCAATCGCTAAACCTTGATCTTGCCATTCTGTTAATAGAGGAACCAAAATCAAATGTGCAGAACTTGATACAGGCAAAAACTCGGTAATACCTTGTATTAATGAAAGAATAATTAATTGAATTAGATCCATTTAAAATATACTGCTTGTTATATTGGTAGAAAAACTGCTGTTGCCATCTTTTGAATCACCGTCTTCACCGTACGATTTTTTTTACCCGCCATAATCGTTGTTATATTATCCTGAGTCCCTATTAATTTACCAAACAACCTTTCGTAACTTAGGTTAGTGATTTCTTCACCAGGCAAAGAATTACTATATAAAAAAGGTTCACCATTAATATCTCGATTATTACTTAATTTCCACACAGATATTTCTATGTTTCTAGCGCAGTTATATAACTTTTGTGGCTCAACCGTATCAAACATATAGAATTCAGATTGATAATTATATGATTTCATAATCATTGACATCAGTCCTGCGACAAAAGCAAATACTCGATCACCTTGATAATCTTCTTTGAACGTTAGCTTGATTAACTCCACATCATACTTTTCTTCAAGCTCGGGAAAGTCCCAACTGTGTTCAAGATCAAATAACCTGACCAACTGC
>JAJFKK010000059.1 GCA_021773245.1 Gammaproteobacteria bacterium
TTAGATATGATTAAACGTTTACAAAAACGCATCATCACTTTAAAACAAGGCCGCATACTGACACACGCCGGCACACCACTTGAAGAAAACGCAAGCAGCAATGAAGCCGGTTAATAAGAAAAAAAATACCCGGCCGAATAAAACGTTTAAAAGCGAATTTAAACGTCGCTTCGATATGTGGATACTACAACACCTACAAGCCTTTATCTTTAGCCTTGGTCAGTATGCAAAATACCCTCTGAGTAATTTATTAACAACTGCTGTCATAGGAATCTCGCTGGCATTACCAGCCAGTTTTTATTTATTACTCGATAACGTTCGTTTTGTTTCTTCAAGTTGGGATGGCTCTTTGCAAGTCACCTTATTTTTACAAACAGATATTAATGACGAACAAGCATTAAGCTTCGCAGACAAATTAAAAGAAAGTAATAGTATTAATGAAACAATACTCATCAAACGTGCTGACGCCTTAGCCGAGTACCAAAAACTATCTGGCTTTGCCGATGCGCTTAATGCGCTCGATGAAAACCCATTACCGAATGTTATTTTAGTCAAGCCAGCTATTGATGGTATGAACGAAGTTGAAACAGAGAACTTGATTAAAGAACTCGAAGCCATGCCGGAAGTCGATAACGCACAATACGATAGTCAGTGGATTAAGCGTTTGCTTTATCTGCTCGATATTATTAATCGCGTGATTATTATTCTATCGACCTTATTAGCCATCGGCGTATTACTCATCGTTGGCAATACCATTCGTTTATCAATCTACAATCGCCGTTCAGAAATAGAAATCACCAAACTCTTTGGCGGCACAGACAGTTTTATCCAAAGACCCTTTCTATATAGCGGACTTTGGTATGGTGCATTTGGCGGAATCATGGCCTGGTTATTAATCGGTATCTCCATGCAAATGCTGAGTGGGCCGGTAAAACAATTAGCAAGCCTCTATGCCAGCGATTTTGAGCTAATTGGTCTCGGCTTCCTTAATAGCCTGCTCCTTATCGCAATTGGCGTTATATTAGGTCTATGTGGCTCCTGGATCTCGGTAAAACGCCATTTAAAAGCCATTGACCCAGTTTAAAGACCTCATAATTATCAATTACTTATAGCTTTCTCTCCGTTGAACTTATCAAAATATTAGCAGTCACATATCAAGAGTGCTAAACTTTGGCTTAAGTAAAGCCGATTCAATCGGGGAAAGGAAAATGAATCAACTAACCAATTTACAATTCGCATTACCGACAGGCTCAATAGAGAGCTATATCTCGTCGGTCAATCAAGTGCCTATCCTATCTTTGGAAGAAGAACAGGTTCTGGCTCGCCGTTTCCGTGAAGAAGAAGATATTGAAGCAGCACGTGCATTAGTCATGTCGCATCTTCGCTTTGTTGTGAAAATTGCGCGTGGCTATAACGGTTATGGATTAGCACAAGCCGACCTAATACAGGAAGGTAATATCGGACTCATGAAAGCGGTAAAACGTTTTGATCCAGACGTCGGTGTTCGCCTGGTTTCTTTCGCCGTACATTGGGTACGCGCAGAAATGCATGAATTCATTCTTAAGAACTGGCGCATTGTTAAAATTGCGACAACCAAAGCACAACGTAAATTATTCTTTAACATCCGTTCATCAAAAAAACGTTTAGGTTGGTTAAGCCAAACTGAAGTTAATGACGTAGCTGAAACACTTGGCGTTAAAGCTAGCGAAGTTGTTGAAATGGAAAAACGCATGAGCAACTACGATGCGTCTTTCGATGGCGCAGCCAATGATGACGATGAAGAATCAGTTTATGCACCGGCTTTCTATGTTGAAAACAAAAGCGCTGGCCCAGAAGAGTTAATCGAAACGGCACAGCTTAATGAAGAAAGTACGAATTCATTACATACCGCACTGGCTCTATTAGATGACCGAAGCAAAGACATCATAGCCAAACGTTGGTTAGCAGAGAAGAAAGCAACACTGCACGAACTCGCAGCCGAACACAGCGTCTCCGCAGAACGCATAAGGCAGATTGAAAACAACGCAATGAAAAAATTGCGGGAAGCGATAGCCGCGTAACTTCAAACAACTTGATACAGGGACGAATCAAGGAGATGACTAACTTAATAAACATATGGCCCTTCGGGGCCATTTTTGTTTCTAAAAATATTTATTAGTACATAGGCTAAACAAATTTAATTGGAACATATAATTCAAAATGTAATTAGTTTTTTAAATTCTAATTTTTTTCTAACAATAACAGGTACATTTGTTGCGGCTTTTTCTGGCGCTTATGGTGCACAATATATAATAGAAAAAATTAAGAAAAAGGAGGACTTAATTAAAGAAATTAGAAATACAAACGCCGCAATAACAACAGCTTTTAGTATTTGCAATACGTCTCTATCCTTAAAAAAACAGCATGTAAAATCATTAAAAGAGAACTACGACAAACAAAAACACGACTTTTTAGAATTTGATAGAAAGTTATCTAGAGGTGAAATCGAGCGGGGAAGATTTTTTGAATTTCAAGTAGACTTCCAATCGATCTCAACTTTATCTTTACCTATAGATATTTTGAAAAAACAGTTATTTGAGAAAGTTTCGACAACTGGAAAAATATTAACCATCACTACTACATTAATAATGTTCTATACAAACTTTAAACGACTCTATTAATAGACGCAATGAACTCATAAAACTTTGCAGCCAATCATCACTAAATAATGATCAATTAGTTAGATTGTACTTCGGCCAACCAGATGCTCAAGGACACATTGATAATAATTATGCAGATCTGATTAATGCTATATATAACCAAACTGATGATTGCATATTTTTTAGTAATTTATTATGTGATGATTTAACAAAGTATGGAAAAGAATTATCCAAAACGTCTTCTAATAGTATCCCAAAAATCAATAAAATTGATTTCACAAAATCTATAGAACAGGGATTAATGCCTGATCAAAACGATTATGCCGACTGGCTTACTATGTTTCAAAAAGATTAGTCTTAATAGAAATTTGTATTGAGGCTCAGGTCTTGAATCTTTAATTAATAGCAGTCAGAAACCTTCTGTTTCTTCCCTAATAAAACTAATCAAGCATTAGAGATGATTAATTAAACTTCATATTACATTAGCTTTATCCCTGCAAGATATGGATGTGCAAACATCAGTACTGCATATAGTACGAAACCACCTAATACTGTTATCACATCACTCGTCATTGGTACAGGCTCTGGTTTTTGCCATACGCCTTCTCGTTTACTAATCAGAATTATTTCCAGTATTGCCCAGATGCCTAATGTTGTGAACAAGATTACCGAACGATTATCACCATTGGCAAACAAATGACCAATGCTCCATAGCGCCAAACCTGTGAGTTGCGGGTGACGCAGGAAGCGTTTG
This sequence comes from Gammaproteobacteria bacterium, assembly GCA_021773245.1. Classification (GTDB taxonomy): domain Bacteria; phylum Pseudomonadota; class Gammaproteobacteria; order Eutrophobiales; family Eutrophobiaceae; genus UBA7359. The sequence continues at coordinate 3,394 of JAJFKK010000059.1, forward strand.
ATATTGGTTTTTCTTCTAGCAGCGACAAACAAGATGAATGTTAACAGGACCAGAATGAAAGTAATGTGTCTGCCCCACGAAGCAGGGAAGTAGATATCTTCAGGCATGATACCTTGCCAGCCTAATACAATAAGCACGACAGAGGATAGGATGATTAGCGCAAACATCCCTTTGTATGGCACGGGGCCTATCTTTCCGATTATAGTCGTACGAGTATTCTTACAAATAGCTGGAAACAGATGAATAACAACCCAGAGTGTTAGACCTGTGATTAAAAGCGACATTACATTTCCCCTGTTGTTTTTTTAATGATCTCAGGTTTATGCCTTAAAGCCAATACAACCTTCAATTAAAGGAATTAAAGCGGTCAGAGCCCTTTTATTTCAGGTTGTTTATCATTAGCTTTGATCTGTATCAAATTCTGCTACAACATATATACCATTATTATACTAGGTTATTAGGGTATGATTTATGAGTACATTAACAACAATATTTGCTGTTCTTCTCGCTCTCATATTAGGTCTTGTTGTTCTTTTATCGGGGTTCGCAATTATTTATTTTCTTGGTGCCGGACAAGAGTATCGTCAAACTTTGATGGTAATGTTAAAGAAACTGCCTATTAAAAGAATGCTTGAAAAACGCGGTATTAATATTGATAACTATCTGCAAGAACAATCTGCTTTGGATGTAAGAGAACAAATTCGAAATTGTAATAATTGTACAACAAAAGAAGAATGTGAAGATAATTTGTCAAAAGAAGCAACGCCAGAAACAGATTATTCTTTTTGCCCCAATGATGAAACGTTTAAAAGAATAAAGTCTTCAGGGTCAGATATTAAACCCTGATTTATTAATAAACAAATCACGTTATATTAAATTGTATTGATTGTATAATTTCATCATGACGCATGAAGATGTTTTAAATTTCTGGTTTAAAGAAATTGATCAAAGCTTATGGTGGAAAAAAGATGAGTCTTTTGATCAATTAATCATCGATCGATTTTCACCTGTACATGACAAAGCCATTCAAGGTGAATTAGTTGAATCGCGACTTACTGCTAAAGGTGCATTAGCTGAGATTATTATTCTGGATCAGTTCTCACGTAACATGTTTCGTAACTCATCGCGCTCGTTTGCTTATGACGAGATGGCATTGTTACTCTCACAACAAGCAATATCTTCACAATTCGATCTCGAACTCACACCAACTGAGAATATTTTTCTTTACATGCCATTCATGCACAGCGAGTCAGCATTGATACATGAATTAGCTGTCGATCTTTATAAAAAGAATGGTCTTCAAGGCAACCTTGATTTTGAATTAAAGCATAAGGCAATTATTGATCGGTTCGGACGTTATCCGCATCGAAATAAAATCCTCGGCAGGGAATCAACCGTTGAGGAAATTGAATTCTTAAAAGAGGAAGGCTCATCTTTTTAAAATGGGTTACACTTTTAGTATAAAGCGTAATAAGAGTTGGCTCATGAATAACGAAACAGATAATCAGGAACATCCTAAAATCATTTGGGAACTCTTTATATTCGGATTACTACTCACCGCGTTTAGCCTTTATATGAGTTACGCTATTTTATCGAGTCAACAAAAGCCAGCTGATGCTTCTACTAACTTTGTACCGATATTGGCAAAGATTCTGGATAGCAAGGTCATTGAAACAACTGATAGCAACGCAACAACAGAAAATGCACAAACACACGCTCTTCATATTCATTATGAATATGAAGTTAACGGTAAAACGTATCAATCAAAAAAATTCAGCTATCTTGGAGACGGATATAATCGTTCTAAAGATGCTACACGAGTGATTCGGTATTATCCTGTAGGCTCTACTCAATCAGCTTATTATAATCCCGATAATCCAGCCGAAGCGGTGCTGCAAAGAACAATGTCTTCGTCAATATCGTCTTCCATTTTCATTCCGGTCTTGAGTGTATTAGTAGGGTTTCTTTGTATTTTCGTTGGCTGGAAAGGTTCGTTACGTGGTCGGAAAAAACAAGTTTGATGTATAATTAAACATAAATGATATCAACTCAGAATTATCTCTAATGATCTCAGGCCTTGTAGAAAATATAATCGAGCTGCAAGCCCAATGGCCTGACAATATTGGCTTGTCCTGTTTCGAC
>JAJFKK010000060.1 GCA_021773245.1 Gammaproteobacteria bacterium
TGCAGAGATTCCCACGGCGACCAGCGAGCCAAATTTGATCAATGGCACAACTTCACTGGTGGCCAGTACACCAAAACCTAATACCAACGCAGCAAAGTTAAACAACAGGGCGCGACCTGTGCTGGGATATAAAATCTCAATGGCTTCATCAAAGGAATATTGCTGATCCCGGATTAACGTTTTCAAACGCTCAATGGTATGCACAGCAAAATCCACGCCAAGCCCAATGGCAATGGCCGCAAACATGGAAGTTCCAATGGCCAACCAAATGCCGGTAAAGCCCATCACGGCATAAATCAACAATACGGAAAAAGCTACAGGAGTAACGGTAATTACACCGGCTACCATGGAGCGCATGTTGAGTGATGCCATGAGCCAAACCAGCAATAACGCCACCGCAACACTACCGAAATGACTGTTACCTAACAGTTTGATCCAGTGGTAATCGACATTCACCCGACCACTGAGATTGGCACTAATACCGGGGGCGTTGAAATGATTGGTAATGTAGCTTTGCATGGCTTCAACTACGACTTTCTCGTTGGTATAAATGCCGGTGTCCATACGGATACGGACATTAGCGAGCCGGTAGTCGTAATCCACTTCTTCTTCAAAATCAGCGGGATCGCCACTGGCCGAATACAGCAAGAAATACTGCGCCACCAGATCAGAGTCATTAGGCAATTGATAAGCGTCCAAGCGGTCTTCGTTTAATGCCCGGTTCATTTGTTTCAAGTAATCCACAATTGACGTGGAGCCATTCACGTGCGGCAAGGTTTCTGCATAGCGTTGTAAGGCTTCGATACGTTTCAAATGATCAGGTATAAATAAATCTTCTTCTTGCGGTGTTTCCACCACAATGTCGAGATAATGCACGCCATCAAATTTCTGATTAATGATGGTGTCTGCTTTGACAATCGGTTCATCTTTTTGAAAAATATCGATTCGTGCTTCATTCAATTCAAGTTTTAAAGCACCTGTAATTCCAGTGACTGTTACCAGGGCAGCAAGTGATAGCACCACAATATGATGGCGCGATACCCAGCGTCCAAAAGACTTCATAGCAAGACCAAAACGATCAACTTGCGATGCATTTTGTTGTGATGCTGTGCGATAAGCGGGGCTCGGTTTTAGCTTCATCAAGCTCAATGCAGCCGGAAGAACGGTAATGGAGAATAACCAGGCAACGCCCACACCTAGCATGGCAAATAGGCCAAAGTATTGCATTGGCGGCATGACGGAGGCCAAACTCAAACCAAAGAAACCTGCTATAGTAGTGAGTGTCGTGACCGTAATCGGGCGCCACATTTTTTCCATGGTGCGTAACACTATCTGTCGTGGCGAATCATCGGGACGTTGTGCGATCTCCTCATAATATTGACTCAGAATATGAATGGAATCCGCCACGGCAATACCGATTAAAACAACGGGCAAAGCATTTGTTATAACAAAGAAACTCACATCAAATGCAGCCATCATACCCAGAGAGATGCCAACCGTGGCTAGCACGACAAAATTGGGCAGCAATGTACCACGCAGCGTACGGAAGGAAACAAACAAAATAAGCGTGATAATTAATGCGGCGATTGGATTTAATCGTTGTGCATCCGCATCAATGTACGCCCCCATGTAACCACTGACTGCACCTTCACCCGCAACATGGATTGTTTCACCCGGCTGTGTGGGTGCTTGCGCAACCAATTCGAGCAATTCCGCATACACCTGTTGTGCTTGTGTTTGATCAATTAATTCCGCCACAATCAAGGTTGCATCGCCTTCACGCGATACCAGGCTGCCTAGATACAATGGAAAATCCATAACGGCATCACGAATTTGGTCGGCTTGCTGCTGGGTGGTCGGCGGTGTCTCGAAGAACTCCTCGACCAACATGCCATCCTCGGTGCCAATAATGTCATTTTCTGTGGCAAGGCTAGTTACCCGCTCTGGGTCAATATTGTCGATTGATTCGATGCGTTTCGTTAACCAGTCCACCAGTGCTAGTGACTGTGGATTAAAGATGCCGGTTTTGCCTTCATTGACGATGGCGATAACCATTGGGTCTTGCAGGCCAAAAATATCTTTAACCTGATCACGATAAATGAGCGCAGGATGATCCGGTGGAATGAAAGCATCGGAACGCGTGTCCTTCTGTAGTGTTGGGATAAAAACAGCTGAGCTGAGTATCAAGATAAGCCCAGCCACGATGATTGTTTTTGGGAAGGCCGTCACCGCTTTGAAGAAGCGAGCAGGCCAGGTTGTCATATTAATCATTAGTATCTCTCAATGGTGTATATACACGTATTAATCAATTATTTTGCTATTGTTTTTCTGATTGATCTTGCTTAAACGCTGCAAAGAAAAGATATGTAACAAAATAAATAATGGCACGACATAAAGCGGGATCAATAAAAACATGATATCGGGTGCAGAGTCTCTCAATACAACCAAGGTACCCAAGCTCAATACAACGATGAAATCTAAAATGCCGAGGGCGTTGCCGCGAATAATTGCTTGGCGTTCGTTGTCAGGGTTTTTGTAGAGATAATACAAACCAAGGAACGCACCGAACCCCGCGGCAATATCACCGAAACCGCCAGTGTATTGAAACCAAACAGGTAATGTTGCGGTAAAGAAAAATAGTACGCCGAAAGCGGCTCTCATAAATTGCAATAAAAGAAAACTCTTGGTTGACATGGCATCCACCGCTTTTGTTAGCGGCGACCATAGTTGTTTTGCAACGAAGCCAATAACAACGGGAATGACAACACCTAAAACAAAGGCCAATTGCGGTATGTCGGCGTTCGCATAGAATCCTTGGGATAATAACGCGTAGGATGCGGCAAACCATAATACAAATACCGTGCCGATAATGGCCAAGACAGATTTACTGGCACCAGCCTTGCCCAGGGCAGCTAATATCATTAATGAGAAAACAATTTCAATTGCGATTAACGCCACAGTGAAATCACTTTCCTGAATGTTCGGTTGCCATCCATCCATTGATAAAATAAACAGCGTGCCGGCACTGAGTAGCATGGTGAGTCCCATGCTATTGATGAAAATCTTACTAAGTTGGTTTTGTTGAAGGTTCATTTTCTTCTCCGTAGTGGTTGCATCGATAAAAAGATAGTTATTACCTAGATCCTGCAGGTAAGTGTATATACACTTATTGGTGTTTAAAAAACACCTAAAATACAAATTTCAATTATTGCGGGATTCATTATATGTGTATATACACCTTTTGTACAAGAAAAATATTACAAAGGCTGATGGATTGTTGAGAGTCGCTGCAAGAGTCTGATTAATTGTTTAGTATCTTCTTCACCCATGAAGCCCACCATCTCACTTTGTGCTTGTTGCCAATAAGGCATTGCCATTTCTTGTGCTGCTTTACCTGTATTGGTTAACACAATGCGTCGAGACCGCTTATCTGCAGTGTCAGGAAGTATTGTTAAATGGCCTTCTTTTTCCAGCGGCTTTAGGTTTCGAGTTAGTGTGGTTCTATCCATAACCAAATGTTCGGCTAATTCAGTAATGGAGAGTACACCTAACCGACTCAAAATAGTTAAGATTGTAAATTGCGTGCAGCGTAGGTTAGTTGGTGCCAATATTTTATCGTAATATTGAGAAACGGCACGCATGGCCTTGCGCAAATTAAAATTCACGCAATCAGGGCAATTGTTTAAATCTATTTTAGAATTTTGTCTTTTCATATTAGTGTATGTACACTCTATTGCATTTTATGTCAACAGTCGGATGATGTGCCGGAGTTTCATAGGACTTAGCAAGAACAAGGTAAACCATAAACCATGTTTGCTGAGACAATGTTCGAAGTATATGCCGAATTCAGACCACGTTTTATAAACGTGGTAGTTAATTTTTTGGTGGTTAAGGTTTTTAATGCAACCTAGATCCTGCAAGTAATCGCACATA
>JAJFKK010000007.1 GCA_021773245.1 Gammaproteobacteria bacterium
TTTTTAATATTGAAATAAGTTTTCTCACGCCAGGCAAAAACGCTATCATCCAATAATTCTTGTGCGAATAGTTGCTGCGAAATACCTGTACACTTTTTATGTGCTGCTATATTAAATAGTTAAATATAAGTAAAGATCATCGTAATAGTAAATATTAATAGAGGCTTATCATAATGCAGATTGGAAAACTTGATCATGTAAATATCCGTACCACCCAACTTGATGTCATGATCGACTGGTACACGAATATCCTCGGTATGCACATAGGTGACCGTCCTGATTTTCCTTTTTCTGGTGCGTGGATGTATACGGGTAATACGGCCGCGGTACATCTGGTAAGTATCGAAGGAGCATCTGGTACAGGCTCAGAAGTCGAACTAAAACTTGAGCATTTCGCGTTCTCTGCTACTGGCAGAATAGAATTTGAGGCAAAACTGCAATCGTTGAATAAAGAGTTTCACCGCTTTGATGTTCCTGAAGTTAACATTATCCAGGTCAACATTTGGGATCCAGACGGCAACCACATCCACATCGATTTTCCAGCAGAGGAATGAACGTATATTCAGCGGCACCATAATTATTTTTCATAACGCTTCACATTAAAGGTAGAAGTATAGAGGTACTTTTGCAGAAACTAATGAGTCTTTCAGACATTCAAATGCTGACTAACTTCTATGACTTTACCTTCGAGATCATTAATAAGAGTCTCAATTAATTGAGTCTGTTGTAAAAGCAATACTTTATCTGTCGAACGTAAAACAACATTAACTCCCAACTTTCCTCTTTTGAAATAAGGGTAGCTGCCGATGCTCACTTCTTCGCATTCGTTTTGAATTTTAGTCATGCCTTCAGCTAATTTACTTTCCGTTAAATTAGTACAAACACTTGCCGTTAATATAGGTGGGCCGCCAACTAACCTTTCGATTAGCGCATCAAACATCGCTTGCATAATTTCGGGTACACCGGCTAGGACAAAGACATTTTTAATTTGAAAAGCAGGCGCACCACTTACAGGGTTATCAATTAATGAAGCGCCTTCAGGTATATCTGCCATTTTCAATCGAGCTTCTGTCAATGTTCCAGGGTCATAATGCCGTTCCATACATTTTACAGCGACAGGATCACGCAACAATTTCACATCAAATGCTTTAGCAATTGATTCTGAGGTTATGTCATCGTGGGTCGGACCGATGCCACCGGTGGTAAATACATAATCATAATTTTCAGAATAGGTTTTTACCTTTTCGATGATAGTTGCTTCAATATCAGGAATGACAATGACTTCGGCGAGAATAATGCCAAGTTCCTCAAGGTTTTTACCAATATATGAAACATTCAGATCTTGTGTGCGACCTGACAAAATTTCATTGCCAATGATAATAACTCCCGCTGTTTTTGAATTTTTTCGCATAATATATATCTACATTAACATATAGAATTATGAAATAACTGCGACATTTTGCCGCATTGTTTATGTCCGTTATTTATGTATTCTATTATCCAAAAAATAATAGTTAGATACAAAAATGTAACAAGAGGAATTTTTATGAATAATTTAATTAAATCAATAGCTATCGGCGTAGTGACCAGCATGATTTCTTTTTCAGCATTTGCAGACGAAAAACCTTACCAAGTCGTTGATGGCGCCATTAGTGCCAATGCAGTTGAAGGCTGGAAAACCTATAATGGCGGTGGTTGTGGTGCCTGTCATGGCAAGGGTGGTATCGGTGCTGTTGGTCCTAATCTTGGTCAAAGCGTTACTCAAAAATTAAGTAAAGATGAGTTCGTTAATATCGTGGCTAATGGCAAATCCGGCACGATGATGCGTCCGCATAAAACTAACAAGCGTGTCATGGATAATATGGATAATCTTTACGCCTATCTGCTTGCTCGTGGTGATGATGTACTCGGTCCAGGCAATCTGATCAAGATGCCCTTAGGAAAGTAATGCAAGGGCATATAAAGCTCAATAAGATTTTTTTAACGTTATATCCTGAAAAATAATCATCTCCAATTTTTGTTTTTTTGATATGACCGCCAACGGTATCTAGAAATAGATACCGCTGGTTTTTTTTCGTTCTTTTTCTTACCCTGTCATAATGATCGAGAATTTCAGATATTTGCTATTAATTCGGCTGTTCAGTCTATCCGGGATTGTCATTGTTTTCATTTATCTAAATTTTGTTACATCGACATCTCTACCTTTATTACCCATTTGCAGCATAGTCTTCATAGCATTACTTATTACGTTTTACTCATGGTTCAATTTAAAAAAACAAAATAGTGTTTCAAAGAAAACCTTCCTGGCTCAATTATTATTCGACATCATTACTTTATCGTTACTAATTTATTACTCAGGTGGTTCAGCTAACCCTCTAATCTCATTATTTGTTATTCCTGTAATTTTTTCCGCTGCCAGTTTGCCGCGACGCTATACCTGGTCTCTTACTTTTTTAACTATCGCAAGTTACACAACGTTGATGTTTTTTCAGGTTCCTTTAAGCAACCATCAGCACCATGATGAGACCGTTAATTTACATTTATGGGGTATGTGGTATGGCTTTATTTTAAGTGTGTGCTTAATCGCGTATTTTGTTTCACGCATCTCATCAAATCTACGAGAACACCAACACCTACTTGCTGAAGCAAGAGAAGCATCACTACGAAACGAACAAATTATTGCCTTAGGCACATTGGCTGCAAATACTGCGCATGAACTAGGCACACCACTTGCCACTATAGCTATACTGACTAGTGAAATGGATCTTGAGTATTCTGATAAAAATAATGCTCTTTCAAATGATTTAACATTACTAAAAAGTCAAATCTCGCGATGTAAATCTATTATTTCTAAAATGGCAAAAGGCGCTGGTGAGTTGCAAGCAGACTCTGGTATGAAGTTGCCATTAAAATATTATTTGATCAGGCTTATTGATGAATGGGAAAGTGACCTTACTGATATAGAAATTATTAAACAATTCGATAATAAAGACAGATCACCAAACATTGTTGTCGATCGAAGCTTAACTTACGCCCTAACAAATATTTTAGTAAATAGCGCACAGGCATCACCAACAAAAATAGAAATCAATTCTAACTGGAAAAATAACGAACTTAATATTTCCATAAAAGATAATGGACATGGGATAGATAAGAGTATTCAGGCTCATATCGGTAATAGTATTGTTTCCGGTAGCGGAATAGAAAAAGGCATGGGTATTGGACTCTTTCTATCAAAAACAACAATTGAACGATTTGGTGGTACGCTTTTAATTGAAAGCGAAAATCAAGGAACGACTATCAACATCACTATTCCTCTTTCTCTATTACAAGCTGACTAATCATAATGAATTTACTACTAGTAGACGACGACACCACTTTACGCGAAGTATTATCAAGGGCACTAACGAAAAGAGGCTATAGTGTAAAGTCCGCTGCTAATATTATTGATGCTGAAACTTTTGCAAAAGAGTTTCAATTTGAATTTGCCATTGTTGATCTGAATATGCCGGGCGGTTCAGGATTAACACTAATTCCAAAACTTTGCACGATTAATCCCGGCATTCAAATTGTCGTTCTCACCGGCTATGCCAGTATTAATACTGCTGTAGAAGCAATAAAACTTGGTGCAACTAACTATTTAACCAAACCTGCCGACACGGATGAAATTATTCAAATGTTTGAAGAAGGCAAAGAAGAGGTTCTTGATAACGCCAAGCCCTTATTGCAAGTCGAATGGGATCATATCCAGGAAGTGCTTAATGCGTGTAATGGAAATATTTCTGTCGCAGCACGAAAACTTGGCATGCACAGACGTACATTACAAAGGAAATTAAAGAAAAAACCAGATATTACGTCTTAGTAAAACTAACTACGCTGCTTGTACCGGAATATGATCTTTTATGCGTTTAATATTGTTTTCTTCGTCAAGATAAATAAGTGTCGGTTTGAAACTTGTCACTTCACTTTCGTCTAATCGAGCATAAGCACAAATTATGACGCGATCACCAGGATTCGCTTTATGAGCCGCTGCACCATTTACTGAAAATATGCGTGAATTTTCTTCAGCGCGAATGGCATAAGTCGTAAAACGCTCACCATTTGTAATATTATAAATATCGATCTGCTCATATTCATGAATGCCTGCTTTGTCTAACAAAGCACCGTCTATGGCACAAGATCCATCGTATTCAAGCTCTGAATGCGTTACACATGCTTGATGAAATTTTGCTTTTAAAATCGTTATTTCCATTGTAATCGTGAGTTTGTGAATTTAAATGTGGATATTACCTGACATCAGATGGGCGTCAATCATAAGGTTTGCACTGCAACATTGTCAATTAATCGCGCTTTTCCAAGCCATGCAGCTGCAATAATTACAAGTCTTTGATTTTTAGGGGTTTTTAAACTTTTTGCATCACAGATATTTAAATACTCTGGTCTGAATCCAGCTGCCTTTAATGAAGAAACGGCATCTCTTTCAAGCTTTGCATAGTTTTTCTCTCCATTTTCAAGCGATTTAGCAGTTTCGCAAATACACTTGTATAACAATGGTGCTTGCTGTCGCTCGCTATCAGTCAAATACTGATTTCGAGAACTCATCGCTAAACCATCTTTTTCTCTCATTGTAGATGAACCGATAATTTCTATAGGAAAGTTCAGGTTCTTCACCAAATTACGAATAACTAATAATTGCTGATAGTCTTTGTTACCAAATATCGCCACATCCGGTTGTACAATATTGAACAGCTTGCTGACAACAGTTGCAACGCCTTGGAAATGCCCTGGTCGAAACTTCCCACAGTAAATTGAATCAAGTTCTGGAACGGTAACCACAGTAGTGACTTCGTTACCATCAGGGTAAATTTCATCGGCATTAGGCATGAAGACTAAATCAATATTTAAATTATCTAGTAACTGAAGATCCGATTCTAATGTACGGGGATAACTATCAAAATCTTCACCCTCAACAAATTGTGTCGGATTAACAAAAAGACTGACTACAACAAAATCTGCTTTAGCTTGTACTTGTTTAACGAGAGATAAATGTCCTTCATGTAAGTTCCCCATGGTAGGAACCAGGGCAATTTTTTTTTCTGAATTTCGGACAGTAGTAAGTTGTTCGCGCAACTCAGATATTGATTTAACCTGTCGCATTATTAAAATTTATGTTCAGCAGCAGGAAATGATTTATTTTTAACTTCAGATATATATGCCTTTATTGCTTCAGCAATTGAGTCATTCCCCTCTAAAAAGTTTTTTAAAAATCGGAATTTTTTTCCTGTAATTCCTAACATGTCATGAAGCACTAACACTTGCCCATCACAATCTACTCCTGCACCAATTCCTATTGTGGGGATATCCAATGTTTGAGTTACATCACTAGCCACTTCTGCAGGAACACATTCAATGACCATGCAATCGCAACCGGCCGCTTCTATGGCTAAAGCATCCTGTTTTAATTTTTCTGCTGCTTCCTGCGTAGTGGCTTGTACTTTGAAACCATCACTCGTACTAAAAGACTGCGGTGTTAAACCAATATGGCCACAAACTGGAATACCACTATTTTTTATCGCAGTAATAATTTCACTTATTTCTTCACCGCCTTCCAACTTAACAAGATCTGCGCCACCTTCATTCACTAATTTTTTAGCATTTTTTACCGCCTGTTCAGCAGTCGTGTAACTCTGATAGGGCATATCACTAATCAACATTGCCCGCTGCCGAACATTATTGACTAATCGAGTATGATAGATCATGTCATTCATAGTGACATTTCTGGTTGTTTTATCACCCTGCAACACCATGCCTAATGAATCGCCTACAAGTAACACGTCAATACCTGCTTCATCTTGCAATTTCGCAAAGCTGGCATCATAAGAAGTCAAAGAGGCAATTTTCTCACCTGCTAATTTCATTTCTTTTAATGTGTTAACTGTAATTTTTTTAGTCATGACTCTTTCGGATTGAAATAATGTTTACCTGGAGGAAGATACTTAATATGTTCAAGTAATAATTTGTAGTCTCCACCACTTCCTGATAAGTCAAAATCATTCGTATTCAGAATAAGCAAAGGTGAAGACGTGTAATAATAAAAAAATTCAACATAAGCTTCAGATATTTTTTTTAAATAACTACGATTAATAGGACGCTCATAATCATGTCCGCGTTCAACTATTCGTTGCATTAACGTATCTATTGGTGCTTGTAAATAGATAACCAAATCAGGTACTGGCGCATCTAGCGTTAGTCTATCGTACACCTGATTATATAAAGAAAGTTCGTCCTCATCTAAAGTAACTGAAGCAAATAACTTATCCTTTTCAATTAGAAAGTCTGAAACCTGAACCGGTTTAAACATATCAGTTTGTCGCAACGCTTCTATTTGTTTCGCACGTTGAAACAAAAAGTATAACTGAGTAGGCAAAGCAACAGATTTTGGATCGGAATAAAAACGAGGTAAAAATGGATTCTCTGCAGCAAGTTCTAACATTAGTTCAGTTTTAAATGTTTTTGCTAATTGTTTTGCCAATGTCGTTTTGCCAACACCTATGGGGCCTTCAACAACAATATAATCTGGATGACTTTTACTCATTACTAACTTCCAAACCATCTTGATCCAGATTTAATATCAAGTCGCGAACCAAGCCTTTACCAGGAATAGCACAATCTGAATTAATTTCTGCTAACGGTACAAGAACAAAAGAACGATTTAGCATTTCCGGGTGAGGAATTGTTAATCGTTCATTATTAATAATATCTTCTCCATACATTAATATATCGAGATCCAATGTCCTGGCTCCCCAATGTTCCTTACGCACACGACCATGCTTATTTTCAATGGCTTGTAAATTATCCAGCAATTCTAACGGCTCCAATTCAGTTTCTATTTGTACAACTGCATTAATATAATCACCCTGATCTTGTGGACCAAGCGGCTTACTTTTATACAAAGAAGATATGTGAGCCGTGCGAGTAGATTGTATATCGTCAAGCGATTCTATGGCAGTGATAACATGTTGCCTTGGTGATTCCGCACTACTTGCCAGGTTACTACCTAGGCCAATATAAACAATAGTCATGAATCAGAAGGTTTATTATTTCGACTTCGAGGTCTGCGACGTGAACGAGGCTTATGGTAACCGGATTTTATTTTTTCTTTACCCGCCAAAGGCTCATCTATTTGTTCTTGAGTCCAATAATCAACCAATTCATTTAATGGTTCGCCTGCTTCAGCACGTAATAATAAAAAATCATACGCAGCGCGAAATTTTGGATGCATTAAAACTCGAAATGATCGCCTTTTGATTCGCTTTAATCTAACTTGTAAAGACCAAATATCTCGCGCCATGTGTGTAAACCGCCGTGGCATAGAAAGGCTGGTTATTTGTTTAGAGATAATCGTATCTCCGGCAAGTTGCACGGCTTCCATTTCAGATAAACCATTTGCAATATGATCATCTGCTAAAATGCGCATCGGTTCCCACAAAAATGCCGCAATTAAAAAAGCCGGCGTTACGGTATTACCTTCGCTCAAACGTTGATCGGTATTTTTTAATGCCTGCATGATAAACGTATGTGGATAATCTTTTTCAATTGTATCCAACAAATGATCCGTTTGCGGAAAGAGATATTTGAATAAATTATAGTGACGCAATGCTTCAAATGTTTGTAATGCACAACCACCCATAAAAAGCTTAAGCATTTCTTCAAACAAACGTGCCGGCGGAATACCCTCTAGTAAATCGGCATGTTGACTAATCGGCTTCTCAGCTTCTGGATGAATCCTTAAACCTAATTTTGCGGCAAAGCGAACTGCTCGAAGCATGCGAACAGGATCTTCGACATAACGTTGCGATGGATCTCCGATTAACTTTAACTGTCCTTCTTCAAGATCTTTAACACCACCAACATAATCAACGATAGAAAAATCTTTTATATTGTAAAATAAGGCATTAACAGTGAAATCACGACGCCAAACATCATCATCAATATCACCGTAGACATTGTCTCGGGTAATTCGACCATCTTCACTACGACCAGCATCCTGATCAGAGACATGATGTGCTGCACGAAATGTAGAAACTTCAATTATCTCATCACCAAAGCGAACATGTGCCAATCTAAAACGACGGCCTATTAATCTACAATTACGAAATAATTCCCGAATTTGCTCTGGCTTGGCATCGGTAACAACATCAAAATCTTTCGGCTCTCGGCCCAATAATATATCCCGAACACCGCCACCTACGAGATATGCTTTATAATCCGCATTTTTTAGTCGATACAACACCTTTAGCGCACTTTCACTAATAGACGTACGGGAAATCGTATGTTGGTCGCGCGTAATAATGGTTGGCTCGATCTTTAATCGAGCAATATTTGAAGACTTATCTGAGATTGTCATTAAAAAATTAATATATTGAGAACACCTTATAGACACCTATAATAGCGTAGTTGAAACACGATACCCAGAATACTTGGAAATGAAGGAATTAGAGTGCATCTTTTTTTATTCAGAGCGAGACGCGACGACGCGCATGGCCACTCCCTGTAAGGAGAAGCAACGAAGCTCTGGATGAAAACAGATGTGCTATAAACCTTTATATTCAAGTATTCTGGGTATATAGCTCCCTTCGTCTAGTGGCCTAGGACGTTGCCCTCTCACGGCGAAAACAGGGGTTCGAGTCCCCTAGGGAGCACCAAGAATAAAATAATTATATTAAATTGAAAAACCATATCGAAACCCCCTGCTCTTTTTTGCGGCGCATTGCTGCAATGTTTTATGACAGTATCTTGCTTTGCTCGGTATTTTTCTGTGCAACGTTAATTTTGATTTATTCTATTGGTGATGGCGAGATTGAAAGCGGCAATATCTTCTACACTGCATTTTTAATTTTTTTAGCTTATCTGTATTTTTGCTGGCATTGGACAAAAGGCCGACAAACTTTAGGTATGCGCAGCTGGTATATTTATGTTGTTACCGAATCGAATACAACTCTCAACTGGAAACAAGCATCACTAAGATTTACTGCTGCATTAATATCGTTAGTAATTCTTGGCTTAGGTTTTGTTTGGGCTTTGTTTGATAAACAAAAATTAGCTTTACATGATCGACTTTCTAAAACAAAACTAATCACACATAAAAATTTCGAATGAAACTTCCATGCTTAACTCAGCTTTCGGCTGCCAAAAGTAGACACTCAAGATAGACTTCGCAAAATGCCTTATTCTAATGCCGATTTATCAATTACTCTTTTAATTTGTATATCCAGAAAGTAACCGGAACAAGTGTGAATTCCATAACTATATAAAGAGTAAGTATCGGTGCAGGCATGCCTTCAATAAAGAAACTGATGATTCTGCCTATAACCAATCCGCCTGCAAAGATAAGTACGGTTATTAAAGCAACGCCTATGAAATCATTATTAAACGCTGAATATAACCAGAACAGACCTAGCGCGACATATAAGCACATTACAGCTCGGAGTATATGGGCAATGTCAGGATTTAAATCGTTGATCTCCAGAAATGTACGGGCGAACCATTTAGGACACACGCCATATAGCAATCCAATAACCGAAACAGAGACAAATGCAAATATTAAATAGTATTTTTTTATCTTCATATAAAAATGCTCATATACTTTAAACTTTTAATCAACAGTTACCGCCTTATTAGGTTGAAATATCTCTAAATATCTATGGCATCACCGAAACTCAAACATTCCCTTCCTCGGTAACGGTTATAAAAACAATCAAAGATTATGACTGCTTTGGCTCGGTTGAATTATAACGCTCATGTCGGCCAGAAGCGGAAGTTAACGCCTCGCATCACCGGCAGTAAAAAGCAGAATGACCTAGAGCAGTGCTTCTTGCTGTCCTAGTGCATGTGATTGTTAGACCTTTTTGTTAATTCGCAAAAACATCAATAAAAAAATAAATTGTAATTCCACAACTAACAAGAATAACAAATACTCGTACATATTTTTGAGATAATCGCTTAGAAATACGGACTGCCACATATCCGCCTACAAGGGTTCCGGCAAGAACAATAATTCCTTCATACCAAACAATTACACCATCGTAGATGAACAAAGCGATAGCTATTAATGACACGGCAGATGAAATAAGAAGTTTCATGCCGTTCATTGCATTGATATTGACGTGTCCAGCCAAAGCAAGATAACTGAGGGCTATAATTCCAAGCCCCGCATTGAAAAACCCACCATAGACACACACTCCTAACAACATCAGGAACAACAGAAAATACCCAAAAAATGACGCATGCTGGTGATGTGAGGCAAGTCGCCTAAATAAAGTATTTATTTTTCCGCCAAAGACAAATAAAACCGTTGCGAATAGAAGTAACCAAGGGATGGCTTCACGAAATAGAGACTCTGGTGTCTGGAGCAGCAACCATGCACCCAAGATCCCGCCGATTAGGCTTATTATAATTAATTTTGGTAATTCTTTTTTGTGTGCATATAGATCATCTCGAAACGCATAAGCCCCACTTAGATACCCTGCGCATGAAGCAAATGTATTAGTTGCATTAGCACTAATCGGAGTTACTCCAACAAAAAGCAGCGCTGGGAATGTGATGAAACTACCTCCACCGGCAACAGAATTGAGAACACCTCCTAAAAAACCGGCGCTAAATAGAAATAGCAATTCAAACAGCACAGCTAACATTTATCTGGATATTTTTCATTTTTTATATCCTAACAGTTGGTTATACGGAGCCTATATTGAAAGTGATCTATGGAATCCATATATGACGATAAAATGGAAATTTAAATCGATTTTAGAATATGCCTAAATGTCTGCTTTGTATATGGACTCCTCCAGTTTAGCAAGGCAAGTGTTAATAAGAAGTAAGACGCGAATGTATATTCGGTTTTTTAGTGGCGACGCTATCGCCTAACCCTCAATGTATGCGCACCTTAATACCTCTATGGGTCGATGACCTTGCTGGTCACAAAGCGGAGCAGGTTTTATTAAGGCGGATATCTTTATCTTATATCGGCTTGCTATTGCTGAACTCGTTTCATCCTTGTTTGGTTTGGTTAAGTATAAACGACAAGCTATGCGGCTTGAAGCAAGTTATCCTGGTATTTGTTGTAGTCAGTGCCTTGCGTTAACAGTGCCCAGGCCGTACGCACATTCTTATTGGCTAAGGCGACCGCTGCACGTCCATAACCAGCACGTTCGATGAGTGCGAACAACCATTTGTCCTTGGCTGTCTTCGGCTCTTTTAGTTTATACACATAAGCACGTGCCCCTTGAATTAATACCGCACGTAGCTTTTTGTTGGCAACGTGTTTACTGATACCCACAATATTCACTTTACCCCCACTGCTAAATTGCTTTGGTGTTAAACCCACATAAGCTGAATATTCTCGTCCACTCTTAAAGGCATCACCGCTACCGAGACTGGAATACAGTAATATCGAACTAATCGGACCGACACCTTCTAACTTGGTTAACCGTCGACAGGTGTCATTATCTTTAATGAGTGACGCGATTTGTTTATCGATATAAAGAATATCATCTTGTAGAAGGCAAAAGCGTTCATAAAGCCGTGATAATGTTGGACGATAAATATCAGATAACTCATTCTCGCCATCTTCGAGTATCTCTGGAATGCAACGTGTCAACGCCGCAAAACCTTGGGGGATAACTAAACCGAACTCCATGAGTAAACCACGAAGATGATTCGACAACGCGGTGCGTTCACAAACGAGATGGTCACGTGAACGTTGCACCGATTGCATCGCTTGTTGAGTGATGTCTTTGTGTGGTGCGACTTTAATATTCGGACGGTTCGCCGCTTCGGCTACCGCAAGTGCATCGTTCTTATCTGTTTTATGACCTTGTCTAAAAGCGACAATCGCTTTGGCCGGAATAATCTTTATGTCATGACCACAGCGTTTCGCCACGCGTGCCCAGTAGTGTGCTGAAGCACAGGCTTCAAAAGCCACTAATGCGGGTTGTTGTTTGGCAAGAAATTCAGAAAACTTCTTTCTGGTTAGGGCTTTGTTTAGACGTTCTTTATTGGATGATGAAACGACAGAGACTTGGATAATATTTTTAGCAAGATCGATACCGATAGTATTATAGTGCTTCATGTATGGATTCCTCTTTTTGGTTTTTAGGCAATTCCAAACCTAATTAATTAGGTCGGAGGAGTCCATACATTGGG
>JAJFKK010000061.1 GCA_021773245.1 Gammaproteobacteria bacterium
AAACAATAAATACCTGCGACAAATGCCAGCGTACTAACGAGCATAAACTATTACCTCCCTGTAATAATTAATGGCTATAATAGCGCGCTTTTTGAGTAATACTAAAATATAAGAATAATTAGTTTGCGAAACCTATTTAAACGCTATCTACCACAAAGAGAACACCTTCAAAAACAGGGTGGAATGCATATTCTTTCAGATTATTTACATGATCCGAATATATGGCATATACATCGTCGCTCTTCAGCAGGTGGAGCTGCAATCGGAATGTTTTGTGCGTTTATCCCCTTCCCTATACACACCTTAAGTTCAGCTGCTCTGGCAATTTTGTTCCGTATGAATTTGCCTATTGCTGTTTTATTTTCATTCTTCAGTAATCCGCTAACAATTCCACCAATATTCTTTTTTGCTTACAGTCTGGGTGCAAATATTCTCAATATAAAAGAAAAAAATGTTCATTTTACATTTTCATGGGACTGGGTTAGTAATACCTTGGTACATATCTGGGAGCCATTATTATTAGGCTGTTTTATTATGGCAACGATTAGCTCGCTATTGACTTACTTTATTATTCGATTGATGTGGCGCATTACCGCTGTAACCAAGTGGGAAAACAGACGAAAGAAAAAACAAGAAAAGCTTTAACAGATATTTCAGTTATTCGACGAGTACACCTTCTTTTAATTCAACGACACGATCAACTCGTTTAGAGAGTTCTAAATTGTGTGTCACCATAACCAAACTCGTACCTAAACTTTGATTTAATTCTAATATTAAATTAAAAACCTGATCGGCTGTTTTTTCATCTAGATTTCCTGTTGGTTCATCGGCAAGAATACAAGCAGGTTCTGTCACCAATGCTCTGGCAATTGCTGCACGTTGCCGCTCACCACCGGATAATTCACCCGGGCGATGTTGTACTCGATTTGAAAGACCCACTTTTTCTAATAAAACAGCAGCTTTATCATAGGCTTCTTTTTGATTGCTTCGTCTAATCAGCAATGGCATCGCAACATTTTCTAATGCTGAAAATTCAGGCAATAAATGATGAAATTGATAAATAAAGCCGAGATGCTTATTTCTCATTTCACCCCGTTGTTCATCATTTAATACACCGATATTTTTATCATTAATCAGTATTTCACCTTCGTCTGGAATATCCAGCCCACCAAGCAAATGCAGCAAAGTACTTTTGCCCGAGCCCGAAGCACCAATGATCGCTACGCTTTCATTCTTATTAACACTGAAATTAATTCCTTTTAATACATCAACACGCATTTCACCCTCGCTGAAATGTTTACTCATTTTTTTCGTTTCAAGCAATACTTCACTCATAGCGCAAAGCCTCAGCAGGTTGAGTACTTGCTGCCCGTAAAGCAGGATAAATTGTCGCTAACAAACATAATACAAAAGAAACAATACTGATGATAACGACATCATTCCAATGCATGTCTGATGGAAGGTCACTGATATAATAAACATCTGCAGATAAAAATTTCTGCCCTATCATTGATTCAATTGCAGGCACTATTGTTTCAACATTTGAAGCTAGCCAGACACCTCCTATTACTCCTAAGGAAATACCAACAAGTCCAATAATTGTTCCTTGCAGCATAAATATTTTCAAAATACTTCCCGGGCTTGCACCTAATGTTCTTAAGACAGCAATATCGGCTTGTTTGTCCGAGACCATCATGACTAAGGTTGAAATAATATTAAACGCAGCAACCGCAACAATCAGCGTTAAAATGACAAACATAACGGTCTTTTCAGTTTTTAAAGCACGAAAAAAATTCGCATGACGTTGTGTCCAATCAACAACCCAATAACGACCCGGTAATTGGCTAGCTACTTCTCTACTAATAAATGGAGCCTTCAAAATATCACTGGTCTTTATACGCAATCCTGTTGGCGCAACTTTACGAAACAGTTTTTTAGCATCATCCATATGAATTAAGGCTAAACCACTGTCAAATTCATGCATGCCTACTTCAAAAATACCGACTAATGTAAAACGTTTTAATCTGGGTAAGATACCTGCTGGTGTTACATTTGCCTGAGGCGCTACTAAAGTTACTTTGTCACCGACAATGACGCCCATTTTTCTTGCAAGCTCTTTACCTAAGACAATATTAAATGCACCGGATTGCAAATCATTTAAATCACCATGCGTCATTTTTTCTGTGACAATAGCTACTTTTGGTTCTTCTGTGGGCAAAATACCGCGAATTATTGCACCATTGACACTTTTATCTTTAACCAACATGCCTTCAGCATGAATATACGGAGCAACACCGGTAATTTCCGGATGATGTAATACTTCTTCAGCAATGGGTTGCCAATTAGCTAAGGTATTACCATCCCCAATAACAGTCGCATGCGACGCCATTCCTAAAATACGTTCTTTTAGTTCTTTTTCAAAACCATTCATTACAGATAACACTGTAATCAAGGCCATCACGCCTAAAGCCAAGCCCAACATGGATGTCATGGATATAAATGA
>JAJFKK010000062.1 GCA_021773245.1 Gammaproteobacteria bacterium
TGCTTTCGTAATTTGAATCGAGACTAATACATACTATATATATGGCTAAAAATATTTTAGGAACGGATTTGGAAGATTGCTGTCTTGATTTGGAGACTGGTTTTTTTCGTGATGGTAGTTGTGATACCTGCGATGAAGATCAGGGCATGCATACGGTTTGCGCTGAAATGACGGAAGAATTTTTAATTTTCTCAAAAGATAGTGGTAACGATTTATCAACACCAAGAGAAGAATTTGATTTTCCCGGACTTAAGTCGGGTGACCGCTGGTGCATTTGCTTGCCACGTTGGATAGAAGCATTGGAAGCCGGTGTTGCACCGAAGATTTTACCGCGCTCAACACATGAGTCTGCTCTCAAATACGTGCCACTTGAAGTTTTAGAGAAGCATGCCATTAAAGATGGCTAGATAAACGATATGCTAAACATAACTCTGATTACTGCCTTAGCTGCTATTTTATCTATAGGATTACACTTTACCGCTTTGTTATTAACAACAAAGATACTGGCAAGTTTTCATGGTATACATCCAGTGACTATAGTCTTTTCATTATTGCTCGCTGTAATTGCACACCTTTTGGAAATATTTATTTTTGCAATCGCACTGCAGTTTATGTTGTCACATGGCATGATTACCTTTTCAATTAATGCTCCTAGCTTTTTTGATATATTTTATTTCTCAGGCACAACTTATACTACTGTCGGTTATGGCGATATCGTACTGGTTGGTACAGGACGAACAATTGCTGTTGTTGAATCGTTAATGGGGCTTGTTTTAATCGCATGGACCGCATCGTTCACTTATTATGAAATGAACCGGAGATGGACTCGAAAAGCTTAAGATTAATTTAACTCTAGTTCTCTTTTATTTATATAAAGCGATCCTGCAACTGAGATAAATAAGTTTATTAATAATCCGAATAAGCCGGGATGAAAGCCAGCTATTTTTCCACCTTGTACGAAACTAAATCCACCGTAAGCTAACCAAAGCGATAATAAAACACCGCACACTAATCCAATCAAGGTTGGCACTGATCGCATCCCTCGCCAATGGATACTTATCATAAAAGCAGGAACTAACTGGATCAGTAAATCAAACTTTCGATCTAATAACTTTAGAAGTGAAGATTTGTCACTTAAATAGATCGCTAACCACACTAAAAGTATAATTAAACACCATGAGAACAGTTTTCCCATTAACGTTAATCTTGCTTGTGAAGCATTTGAATCAATAAAACGCCCATATATATCTTTACTTAACATTGAAGATATCGAAAGTAATGCCGAATCTGCAGTTGACATCATTGCGGCTAAAATTGCTGAGAATAAAACGACAACAAGCCAATAACCTAATATCGAATTTCCTTGAACAACAGCTAGCATTCTCGTTAACACTTGGTCAGACTCTGTTCCTTCTAAACCGGGTAAATATGCAATCGCATAAATACCAGTAATGACTGCAATCAATACCGTAAACAAAGGTGCGAACGCCATAAAGGCTAATCCTTGTCGTAATACTTTCTCAGATTTCGCTGCATAGATACGTTGTATCGCTTGCGGATACAACGTCGAGCCTAGTCCAACAATAATAATATAACTCAACCATTCTCGAAGTCGATTTGCATCTGGCACATCAGCTTTTGTAGCATCGGGCAATTGTTGAATTATGTTAGTTGCTAATGAGATAGAACCAAACTGTTTATACAACATGAACAATAAGATGATGAAACCCGTCATTAGCACCAGACCTTGAATAACATCAGTCCATGCAATTGCGCGAATACCACCTAAGGTGCCATAGATCACCATAATTAATGTTAATAAAATAACACCTTGCTGATAGGCTAATTCTGGATCGACGGATGAAAGCCCTTGCATCGCACGTCCCATCGCCATCAGTTGTGCTAATAAATAATTAGCTAGTACAACAATCATAATTATTGTTGCAACAGTATTTAGCCAATTCGAATTAAAGCGATGTTGTAGGTAGTCCGTCGGCGTTATGTAATTATATTTTTTCGCGCGGGCATATAACCGAGGTGCATAAATCATGTAACAAGCAACAATCGCTGTCATGAAATGAACTGACATGATCCAGGCATAACCGACACGATATGTTTTTCCGGAATAACCGAATAATGTGTTGCCACTATATTGTGTGGCGTACAAGGTTAGAAATATAACAACCAGACCAAAGCCATTACCGGCAAGATAAAAATCTTTTAATGTATTTTCTTTTCTCGCCTTATAGCCAACAAAGCCAATTATGATAAGCGAGCCAAGATAAATACTTATAAAGATCCAGGCTTTTAGATCGAATGATTGAAAGCTATTCATCTACATTTACTTCTGTCTGCCATGGATATTTTAATAAAAGATAGGCGGTAAAAATTGATGTTATAAAAGAAACGACTATGGCGACAAAAACCCATGCTGGCAGCCCCATTACAACCAAACTGCTATCTTTCGGCCAATACCATGGGATACCTACTATCAACAATGATAAATAGATAGAACATACCCAAATATATTTTTTTGATCCTGGATTTTGCTTGTCCGTCATTATTCAACACCTAAAAAAGAGTTGTATAGAATTACGTATAAAGTTTAAATTGTACTACAGAGTGTTAAAACAGATTGAATCACATAGTTAGTTAATATTACTGGAGATAACAATGGTAGAAGAAAGTAATGGCAGCATAGTCATGGGCATGATTTGGATGTTCATCATATCTCTTCTACTATTCTGGCTACCTGGCGTAGGTTCACTAATCGCAGGCATCGTCGGCGGTAAACGAGCCGGTGGCATAATGGCTGGAATATTAGCAGCCCTACTCCCGGGTATAGTCGTAGCGATAGCCTTATTCTTTGCCGGAACAATGTTAACAGCATTACCTGTCATCGGTGCCGTGCTCGCTGGTGCTGGATTACTCCTTTACGTCATCTATATTCCACCTTTGTTAATTGGCGCGCTAATCGGTGGCTTACTTGCCTGATTTTCCCTAAATATCTAAAATTCTATAAATCAACAATAAAATTACATAAAAGTGTCTTTTTTCCTCTAAACGACACAATATATGGTGTTTTTAAGCCATTTTTACACTACAATTTGTATAATTATGCAAATTAGCGGCCTAACCGTAAAAATGCAATTAAAACAAACATTTAGAAAATATTCTCCCAGATTTATAGAGGCCTGATTTTAATGACTCGTTTTCTGTCAATCACCCTACTTTCATTTAGCCTAATTCTCACTGCTCACGCCGACATTTATAGTGCAAGCAATGCCTTATCACGGGGGGATTATGAAACAGCCGTAAAAGAATTCACCAAACTTGCCGAAAAGGGTGATGCCAGCGCTCAGGCCAATCTCGGTTATATGTATTATGCTGGCGAAGGGCTTCCCCAAGATTATGAAAAGGCCGTTTTTTGGTATCGTAAAGCAGCAACTCAGGGAAATAAAGATGCCCAATACAATCTCGCCGTTTCGTATGCTTTTGGTGAAGGTGCTAAACAAGATTTAACAGAAGCGGCTATCTGGTATCGCCGTGCTGGTGAGCAAGGTCACGTCGTTTCACAATATAGCCTGGGTATTTCTTATGCCTACGGTGAAGGTGTTCCACAAGATCAAAAAGAAGCGGCACGCTGGTTCAAAAAGGCAGCCGATCAGGGTTATTCCCGCGCACAGGTTCAATTAGGAAGTATGTATCACACTGGTGAAGGTGTTGAACAAGATTACCTGGAAGCATCTCGTTGGTATCGCATGGCGGCAGATCGAGGCGATGCTACCGCTCAATATAATCTCGGCACAATGTATCGCTCAGGTAAAGGCGTAGAACAGAACTATGCCCAGGCAAAACGTTGGTTTAGACAATCTGCCGATCAAGGTTATGCTGCCGCACAAAATGAACTTGCCAGTTTGGAACGTTCAGCAGCGGCAAATGTTGCTACACGAACAATACAAGCAAAACCGGAATTACCGACAGTTGCGGAAACAAAATCTGAACCTGCTCCAACAAAAAAAGTTGAACCAATCACTGAAGCTGTAAAAGAAAAAGTTGTAACTACAAAAACAGAACCCGCAAAAACAGAACTCAAGGAAGCAGTGCAAACTACAAGCATTGATACTACAGAAAGAAAACCTTTGTTTAGCGTTGAAAAAGAAGGTTTATTATCACTCGACGATTCTGAACTTGATATTCCTGAGCCTGAAGTAGTATCGGAACCAAAAGTTGAAAAAGAAGTTATCACTCAAACAAAAGAACCTGAAGAAATTATACCTGTTGAAACTTTTGTAGATGAAGCTGAAGTCGTTAAAACAGATGTTTCATCCCCTATACATAACGCTCTAGGTTTGCCTGCACCAACAGAGCCAAGCGTAACGGATGAGGAAACAGAATCTTCCGGTGGCTTCTTCGATAAATTATTTTCGAGTAATGAAACTGACTCTGCTGCAACAGAAGAAATTGCTGAAGCAATCGAGAAAGAACCTGTTGTAGACATTGCAGAAGAAATTACGCCTGAACCCGAAATTAATGAAGCGGAAGCCGTTGCTACTGATAATAATTGGGCTGAAACAGAGAAAGATACTACGGAACAAGAATCCTCTGGTAGTTTATTCTCCGCTATAGGTGATTTCTTTTCTGGAGAAAAGGAAAATGATGCTGCCCCATCTTTAACAAATGAAGAAGAAACAGAAGCTAATAATGATGAAGTATTATTAGCAAAAGCAGAAGACTCCCTTCCTGTTGTTGAAGAAATAGCACTTGCTCAAGAAGCTGAAACTGATTTGAGTCAGCTTAGTGTACAAGCAGGTAGACGTGCATTAACAAATAGCGATTACGATGAAGCTCTAAAACAATTTAAACCTTTAGCTGAAGCTGGAGATAGTGAAGCGCAGTCACATTTAGGCTCGCTTTATTATGTTGGTAAAGGCGTATCAAAAGATTTAAATGAAGCATATAACTGGTACAAAAAATCAGCTGACCAAGGAAACATCGATGCTCAATATAGTATTGGTAATATGTATCTATTAGGAGAAGGCGTCGAACAAAATAATTCGAATGCAGCCAAATGGTATAAGTTAGCAAGTAACCAAGGCCATATCGCCGCCAAAAATAACCTTACAAACCTGGAAAAACTTGAATCGTTAAATCGAGAAAATCAACTTAAGCTTGATGCATTAGCTGCGGAACAAAAAGCAAAAGAAAATGATGTCCCTGTAATAGTAGAAGAACGAGAAGAAGTTATTTTAGTTTCAGAAGAAACTGAAGTGGATTCTAATATAGTAGTTGAAGAAGAAAAGCCGGGGCTACTCAGTAAATTAGGAGGCTTCTTTGGAAGTAGTTCTACTGAAGACGAATCAAACGAAAATGTAGAAAATGATTTAAATGAAGAAACTTTTGAAAAAAAGGATGACATTGAAGTTGTTGAGCTTGCCCCAGCATATACAGAAAATAATACGTCAGAAGTTATTTCTATCGACGAAGAAACTGAGCAAGACAATAACATCGCTGCAATTGATGAATCTCAATCTGAATCACCTGATTTCTTTAAAGGTTTATTTGGAGATAATAATTTAGAACAAGATAATCAAGTTGATCCTATTGATCTTGAAACAACTGAAGAAATAGAAAACATTGTTATCGAACCAGTAAAAAATGAAGACGTTATTACAAGTGAAAACGAAGAAAAAATAAGTGAGACGAATGATTCTTTAGCTGGAGAAATGAATGAAGTAGAAGGTGAAGAAGAATCAGGCGGCTTATTCGGATTTATTGGCGATATGTTTTCATCGGAAGACAATAATGACATCTCTAATAGTGAAATCGATACAAATGAAGAACTTGCTATGTTAGAAGAAGAGTCAGTTCAAGAAGTTACTGCTATTGATAACACAGCCGTTGAAGAGCTTGCTGAAGAAGCAAAAGAAGTTACAGAAATTGAAAGATTACGTTCACTAGCAACTCAAGGCGATCAAGATGCTCAATATAGACTTGGTGCACTTTATTATTCTGGTAATGACAGTGTAGAACAAGATTATTCTCAAGCTGCGCTTTGGTATCGACGCGCAGCACAGCAAGGTAATGTTGATGCTCAATTTAGTTTGGGGAATATGTTTTTATTGGGAGAAGGTATAGGTCAAGATGATAGCCAAGCCGCTCAATGGTATACACTCGCTGCCGAACAAGGCCACACTTCAGCAATACGTAACCTTGATAGCCTTAAAAAATTACAACCCACTAATAGTATTCCTGTTGAAGTTGAACCATCTAATACTGGACAGTTAATTAGTTTAGATGATGAAACAGCTTCTGAAGTAACAACAAGCATAGATACAACAGGTAAACCAGAATACGAACAAGGCTTAGCCTATGCATTTGGTGATGGTGTTCCTCAAAATGACCGTACAGCATTTAATCTTTTTTATGAAGCTGCTGAAAAAGGCTATTTTCTAGCACAATACAAAGTTGGGGTCGCTTTTGCTTATGGTGAAGGTGTACGACAAGATCAGAAGAAAGCAGCTGAATGGTATAGAAAAGCCGCAGAGCAAGGTTACACGATAGCTCAAAGGAACTTAGCGACAATGTATCTTGAAGGAAAAGGAGTTGAACAAAATAAAGTTCAGGCTCTTGCCTGGTACCAAGTTGTTGCAAATGCAGGTAATGCTATGGATCTACATCGTCGCGACATGCTTAGAAAAGAATTATCTGATCCTGAACTTTCAGAGTCTCAGGCATTAACAAACCAAATAAGTAACCGAATTTCAAACCCTTCTCTGTAATAACTCTCTCGTGCCAGTTACTCTATTTTCTGGCATCATAAGCGTTATAAGTTCGTTTTAATCAAAAACAATGAATAATCCAGAATTAAAAAACGCGATAGAAATTGAAGGTTTGAATACCTGGTACGGTGACAGGCAAATCTTATCTGATGTTTCGTTAAATGTATTTCGTAAAGAAATTATGGTCATCATGGGTCATAGTGGTTCTGGCAAAAGTACGTTATTAAGACATATGATTGGTTTAGATAAACCAGAATCTGGTTCAATTAAATTATTAGATAAGGAAGTTACTAAGCTGGAACGAAAGGAACTGCATGAGTTAAGAAAGAATATAGGTGTAGCTTTTCAAAGTGGTGCGTTATTTAGTTCAATGACACTTCAAGAAAATGTCGAACTACCTCTGCGTGAACATACAAAGCTTGATCATAATACCATTCGAATTATGTCTCGCCTTAAACTTGAATTAATGAACTTGAGTGATAGTGAAGCATTAATGCCTGCAGAATTATCAGGTGGAATGTTAAAACGAGCTGGATTAGCCAGAGCCGTTATCATGGATCCCGAAATTCTATTCTTTGACGAACCATCCGCAGGACTTGACCCTGTTACTTCTGATGAATTAGATAACTTGATTCTGCAATTACGCGATGCATTAAATATGACAATTGTTGTTGTCACACATGATCTCGATAGCGCATTTAAGATAGCAGACCGAATTACTGTTCTTGATGACGGGCATCAAATCATTACCGGTGATAAAGATATGATTCGCAATTTTCCTGACCCGCGAATCGTCAATATGCTTGATCGTAAAGCAATGGATGATATGGTCGATGCAGATGATTATTTAAACAAGTTAACGCGAAAATAAATATCATGAGCACCTATAAGCTACAAGCGATATCAACTATAGAAAGAAAATTAGTTCGCCTCGGTGTTGCCGGTTTATTTCTACTTGAAACCATTCGAACAATACTAGTACCCCCCTACTCTTTAAAACCATTAATAAAACAGATTGCTTTTATCGGCGCGAGATCAATGTTGGTCATAATCGTTGCAGGCTTATTTGTTGGAATGGTTATTGCGTTACAATTTTATGACACCTTGCTTCGCTTTGGTTCAATTAGTTTATTGGGTTCTGCTGTTGGATTGAGTTTAATACGTGAGCTTGGACCGGTAATTACTGCCCTCATGGTAATCGGTCGCGCTGGTTCAGCTATATGTGCAGAAATTGGTATTATGCGAGTAGACAATCAAATAGATGCCTTAGAATGTATGGCGATTGATCCATATCGATATTTATTTTCACCTAGGATACTGGCAGGCGTTATTTGTGTTCCTATATTAACGTCTATTTTTATTTTAGTTGGAATATTTGGGGGATATTTTGTCGGTGTTATTTTATTTGGTGTGAGCCCTGGATCTTATTTCCAAGGTATGTCGGATACTATATTAAATAGAGATATATTAATGTGTTTTTCAAAGTCCATTGTCTTTGGCTTATTAATAGTCTGGATAGCATGTGACAAAGGTTTTAATCTTCACCTGGACACACGCGGCGCCTATGGTTCAGAAGGTGTTAGCCGTATAACAACTGAATCTGTTGTCATCTCTTCGATGGCAATTCTTTTTAGTGATTATTTACTCAGTGCCTTGATACTGTAAACTGCGATTATGAATGATAAACAACATACAGAGTTACTCGTCGGTATTTTCATGCTTGTCGGTATTATTGCCATTAGTTTTCTGGCATTACGTTTAGGCGATGTCGGCTTATTTAATAATGATGAGTACGTTATACAAGCAAAATTCACTTCTTCATCAGGCTTAAGAGAAGGTGCGTATGTTGAAATCGCTGGCGTTACTGTTGGTAAAGTTAAACAGATTAAATTTGATCCAGAAACTTATCTTGCTGTTGTCGATATCAGTATACCAAAAACAATCAAAGTTCCCGATGACTCAATTGCTTCAATTAGAACCGCAGGAATAATTGGTGATAAATTCATAAAGATATCTGCTGGTGGAAGTGATATCTATGTTGAATCAGGAATGGAGATACTTGAAACAGAACCATCAATAAACCTTGAAGAACTGATTAGTAAATATATTTTCGAATCCGAAGATTAATACTCTAATAACATTCTAGTTCTATTATTAAATAACATATGAGTGACTTACCTGGTTGTAGCAAGTGTGGCTCGACATATACCTATGAAGATCGTGAAATGTATGTCTGTCCAGAATGCGCTTATGAATGGTCTAAAGATGAATCTAATATTACTGCTGAAGATAAGCTTCTAGTTAAGGACTCAAATGATAATGTATTAAACGATGGAGACTCCATCACTGTAATAAAAGATTTAAAAGTAAAAGGTACTTCTGCTGTTGTTAAAGTGGGTACCAAAGTAAAAAATATTCGTCTAGTTGAAGGCGATCATGACATCGATTGCAAAATAGATGGTATTGGAGCGATGAAGCTAAAATCTGAATTTGTTAAAAAAATTTAACCCATACTTATAAAAAAGCGCCGATAATCATTGATTTTGTACATCTCTCGGCATTCATCGTGCATAATTAAATCCTTATAGTTGAATATTAGGAGCAATCAAAATGGAACAAAAATCTCTCTATAGCCGTCTTGGTGGCTATGATGGAATTGCTATGTTTGCAGAAGACCTTTTACCTCGACTACAAAATGACCCTCAGTTAGGTCGCTTCTGGGAAAATAGAGGTGATGATGGTATAGCAAGAGAAAAACAATTACTGATT
Source organism: Gammaproteobacteria bacterium (assembly GCA_021773245.1). Taxonomy (GTDB): domain Bacteria; phylum Pseudomonadota; class Gammaproteobacteria; order Eutrophobiales; family Eutrophobiaceae; genus UBA7359. Next base: position 9,552 of record JAJFKK010000062.1, read on the forward strand.
GATTACTTATGTGCTGCAGCAAATGGCCCTTTATTGTATACCGGTCGAGAAATGAAGACCGTCCATCACGGCATGAAAATTAGTGAGAGTGATTGGTCTGTTTTTCTTGAGCATGCTGGAGCTGCGATGGAGACACTAGCTGTCCCACATCAGGAACGGGACGATATTGTCGCTTTTGTATTAAGCTTAAAAGACGATATTATCGAAGCCTAATTAAATATATTAAAAATAAATATTTATTGAATCAAATAGTTTAACTACTTAACTATCTTCAGAAAGTTCTTGCTTAGGCGCCGGCTCTTTCTGAGAAGCTTTATATTTATTTACTCGACTTTGGATATCATTTAATAACCCATCCATACCATCATTCTTTACGATAGCAGCAAACGTGCTTCTATAATTATTAACAAGACTAATGCCTTCAATTACAACATCGTAAGCAAACCAGGTACCATCATTATTTTTCAATTTATAGTTAATTGGAATTTCTGTGTTATCAGTAATAATTAAAGTCTCAACAACTGCCTTCTTACCGCGAATGGTTTCTCCCACAAATTCGATTTTCTGATTTGTATAAGCTTCTATTTTAGTTCGATAAGTATCTTCAAGATATTGAGAAAAAAACACGACAAACTGTTGGCGTTCCTCTGGGGAAGCCTTTTTCCAATTTGTTGCTAAAACGCTTTGCGACATACTTCGAAAATCAAAACTGTCATTAATAACAATTCCTATCTTACCCCAGCGAGTTTCACGATCTAAGGATTCATCTTTTAATACATTGAGTACTTTATCGACAGAGTCTTTGACTCGACCTGTAGGAGTGGATAAATCAGCCGCAAAAACAAGCGCTGATAGGGTAAAAAGTAGAGAGTAAATTGCGTATTTTCTTATCATTTTTTTTATACCGCGTTCCTTTTTTTATGGTTGTATCGTACCTGTTTAATGAGCAGATTCCAAAATATATGTCATCCTTTCACGACACTATATTTAGTATTTTTAACTATTGTACAACACATCATCATCCATTTTGACTGTTTAAAAACTTGCACTTAATATTCTATCTTATTGATTTTTATAATATTTTTATTCTTATAATGTGACATGAATCACAGAATCATAATGTTTAAAGCTTTACTATTTAATTGCGGTATATGAGTTGCATTAATAATAATTAAAATATCAAGGTATCTTTAAATGAATGTTTATCAATGTTGGTATCTAGGACTTCGCGGCTATTGTTGTCGTAATCATAATTCTAGCTGGATGTTTGTACCTGAACTGGGACAGTCGACCGGTAACATCCACAAACATATTTCTATAAATGATCTTGTTTTCAATAATTCGTTTGCAAAAGAATACGAATTAAAAATAGAAAGAAGTTTTGAGAAAATAAGAAATAATCCGTTTAGCTTATTAAAAAGCTTTCTTTTCCCAAGTAAGAAAATGGGAACTGTTGGCGGTATGCTATTTACAGCTAATTAAATACCAACCATTCGCATATTTAAAGGCTGTTGAGCACTGACTCAATAGCCTTTTTTCGTTCTTATTAGTAAATATTCACGTAAACTGAACTAACTCAATTAATATTCTCTAAATCATACATATGAATAAGAAAAAAATAGCGCTCGTTGTATTATTTATTACTGCCATTGCTTTATTCTTCACGTTAGATCTGGGTCAATACCTCAATCTGTCTTATATCAAATCTCAGCAGCAGGCAATTAATGATTACTATAGTTTATATCCTATAAAGACAGGCTTAATTTTCTTTATCAGTTATGTCTTGATTACAGGTGTCTCGTTGCCTGGAGCGGGCATCATGACTTTAGCAGGAGGTGCTATTTTTGGCGTTGTTTGGGGGACGGTAATTGTTTCATTTGGTTCTGTTTTTGGAGCAACAATTGCATTTCTTATTGCTCGATATCTTTTCCATGATTATGTGCAAGAGCATTTCGGTAAATATTTGGGACCGATTAATCGTGGTGTAAAAAAAGATGGTGACTTGTATCTCTTTACTATCAGATTCGTACCTGTTTTTCCTTTTTTTATAGTAAACACATTAATGGCATTAACACCTATTAAAACACTTAACTTTGCACTCGTCAGCCAAATAGGTATGTTAATACCGACGATTATTTTTGTTAATGCTGGTACGCAATTAGCACGCATTGAATCACCCGGCGATGTTTTATCACCTGAATTAATTTTATCGTTCGTACTATTAGGTATTTTTCCATTCGCAGCGAAAAAATCATTGGCTTATATAAAGAATAAAAAAAATAATACTACTGATTTGATAGAAGAGACCAACAATGATGCAGACTAAACCAAAAAACTTTGACCGCAACTTAATTGTTATCGGCGGTGGTTCTGCAGGACTTGTATCAGCATTAATTGCCGCTGCTGTTAATGCAAAAGTAACACTCATAGAAAAACATAAAATGGGTGGTGACTGTTTAAATACCGGTTGTGTCCCCTCTAAAGCATTAATTAAATCTGCCAAAGTAGCTTCTCTTATTAAGCGTTCAAATGAATTTGGCATTAACGTGCCTGAATCAAGTGTAAATTTTTCTGCCGTAATGGAGCGAGTCCAATCTGTAATAGCTAAAATCGAACCACATGATTCAATAGAACGTTTTGAAAGCTTGGGCGTTGAATGTCTTGAAGGAGATGCAAAAATAGCATCGCCCTGGACTGTAGAAATTAACGGCAAAACACTCAGTACACGCAATATCATTGTTGCCACTGGTGCGCGTCCCTTTGTCCCTCCGATTAAAGGTATCGATCAAATCAACTATCTTACATCGGATAACCTTTGGAATATCCGCGATTTGCCTAAACGTTTAGTCGTATTAGGTGG
>JAJFKK010000063.1 GCA_021773245.1 Gammaproteobacteria bacterium
TTGGCTTACAACCCTATGACGGATTAATAACTCCGGATGGACGCTATTACGTTGCTGGATTATTCGGCGAGGATGGTCTTGCTGTTCTTGATCTATGGAATATCGATAAAGGTGTTAAGAAAGTATTAACTAATTACGGTCGTGGTATAGAAAAACTACCTGTTTATAAGATGCCTCACCTTGAAGGTTGGGCATTGGCAGGTGGCTATCTTTTTATTCCTGCGATTGGAGAACACGCCGTTATCATTATAGATCCTAATAACTGGCGAGAAGTTGCGCGCATTAAAACTTATGGTCAACCGGTGTTTGCTATTGCCAGACCGGATGGGCGTCAGGTCTGGGTTAATTTTGCGTTTCCAAAAAATGATCGTCTGCAAATTATTGATGTTGCTAAAATGGATATCATCAAAGAGCTCGCACCTGGCAAAGCTGTTTTGCATATGGAGTTTACGCCACGTGGTGAAGAAGTATGGGTGTCTGTAAGAGATGAAGATCGTGTTGATGTTTATGATACGGAAACATTTGATAGGCTTGCTGAGATTCCCGCAGATAAACCCAGTGGTATTTTCTTTACGCATCGTGCGCATAAGATAGGTTTATAACAATGACAAAAGCATTGGATAAAAATATTGAATACAGCGACTTCAACAATCAGTCATATTCCTCATTAGAGCAAGTATTGATGAATGATTTTCAGCATGACTTCCCGCTAACCTCACAACCGTTTCACGATATTGCAGAACGCTATAGTGTTGACGTAGCCAAGATTATAGCCATTTATGAAAAATTGATTAGTGAGGGAGCCATTAGTCGAATAGGGCCGGTAATAAAACCAAATGTCATCGGTGCCAGTTTGTTGGCTGCCTTATTAGTGCCTGAAGAAAAACTACATGAAGTAGCAGAAATGATTAACGCGTATCCTGAAGTTAATCACAATTATGAACGGGAACATAAGTTTAATCTTTGGTTTGTTATTACAGCAGCCGATGAGAAACGGTTGCAAATCATATTAAATGAAATAAAAGAAAAGACAGGATATCAATTGCTACGTTTGCCTTTAGAAGAAGCATTCCATATTGACTTAGGTTTTAAATTGAAATGGAACCAGCATTAAATATTAACGGTCTCGATGAAGTCGAGTATCAATTAATTGCCAGTATACAAAATGGTTTACCCATCACTGCTCGTCCTTATGCTGAAGTCAGTAATAAGTTAGGTGTCTCGGAAGAAGAAGTCGTCGAGCGTATATCCAGTTTAATAAAACGAGGTGTTTTTAAACGATTTGGCATTGTTGTTCGGCATCATGAACTGGGCTACAGAGAAAATGCAATGGTTGTTTGGGATATTGCGGATAAGGATGTTCAAACGATGGGCAATAAAATTAAAACGTATCCCTTCATCACACTATGTTATCGACGTCCGCGACAATTACCCGAATGGCGATACAATTTATTTTGTATGATTCATGGGAAATCGCGTGATGAAGTGACACAGCTATTACAAGAAATGATTTCAGAAAACGACTGGTGTGATATGCCTCATGAAGTTTTGTTTAGTAAAAGGCGCTTTAAACAATGTGCTGCAAATTATATTTCACAGCCTGGAATAAAAACATGAACGAGGTTGATAGAAGTATCATTAATCACATGCAGGAAGGTTTTCCTGTCTGTGAAAGACCTTTTGCCATACTGGCAGAACAATTAAATCTGGAAGAAAAAGAATTAATGCAGCGCGTTCAAGCATTGCTTGATGATGGTACCTTAAGTCGATTTGGACCATTGTATAATATTGAAATGCTTGGCGGCGTATATTGTTTGGTCGCAATGCAAATTCCTGAGCATGATCTTGAGAAAGTTATTGAGACTGTTAATAGTTATCCTGAAGTTGCGCATAATTATGAACGGACACATGAACTTAATGTCTGGTTTGTTCTTGCTGCAGAAACTGAATCTCAATTAGAAGGTTTACTTACCGATATTGAAAAACAAACAGGCTATCCAACTTTTGCAATGCCTAAACTTGATGAATATTTTGTGAGATTGAAATTTGATGCGTAATTCTGATAAGACAACACTGGATCAAATTGATCGAAAGATTATTGAGGCTACACAAGCAGGCTTTCCTATTACTGCTAAGCCTTATCATTCGATTGCACAACTGCTCGAGCTTGAACCTGATCTGGTTATAGAAAGGATTGGCAAATTGCTTGAACAAGGTATTATCAGAAGAATTGGTGTTGTTCCAAATCATTATCGACTGGGTTACCGCTCCAATGGAATGACGGTATGGGATGTACCTGATGAAAAAATAAATGAGTTAGGTAAGAAAGTTGGCGGCTTGGATTTTGTTAGCCATTGTTATCATCGTCCACGTCACCTACCAGACTGGCCATACAACCTGTTTGCAATGGTGCATGGACGTGATCAACAAACAACCGATAATTATGTTAGTGAGATTGCAGATATATTGGGCGATGCAAATCGACAACACACCGTATTATACAGTACACGTATATTGAAAAAAACGGGTATGCGCATAGGCAATACTCAATAAGGATAAAAAAATGTTTCGTATAAGACAATATTTGGATGAAGTAAAAAATCCGACGCCACTTGGACCTGCTAGAAAACCACCCGGTCCTGTAGTGATATGGAACCTGATACGACGATGTAATCTGGCCTGTAAACATTGTTACTCTATCTCGGCAGATTATGATTTCCCAGATGAACTCAGCACCGATGATATCTACCGTACTATGGATGACCTTAAAGAATTTCGTGTTCCTGTATTAATTCTTTCAGGTGGTGAACCATTACTACACCCGGATATATTTGATATTTCCAAACGAGCCAAAGACATGGGTTTTTATGTTGGCCTCTCTACCAATGGTACTTTGATCAATAAGGATATGATCAGTGAAATAAAATCGATGGATTACGACTATGTCGGAATAAGTATTGATGGTATTGGTGATATACACGATAAATTTCGACGTAAGGAAGGTGCTTACGATGCATCAATCAATGCGATTCGTCTTTGTCGCGATAACGATATAAAGATAGGTATACGCTTTACTATCACTCAGGACAATGCTGCTTCAATGCCCGCATTGTTAAAGCTGATGCATGATGAAGAAATAGATAAGTTTTATCTTTCTCATCTTAACTATGCCGGTAGAGGAAACCGCAATCGAAAGGACGATGCTACTTTTCAGATGACCCGTAACGCACTCGACTTGTTATTTGAAACATGTTGGCAGGATATAGAGAACGGCATTAAAACTGAATATGTCACAGGTAATAATGATGCTGATGGTGTTTATCTACTTCACTGGGTTGAGAAAAATCATCCTGAAATGGCAGAGCACATAAAAGCCAAACTTGAACAATGGGGTGGCAATAGCTCCGGTGTTAATGTTGCGAATATCGATAACCTGGGAGATGTACACCCGGATACTTATTGGTGGCATTATAGTCTTGGTAACGTCAAACAACGTCCTTTTTCCGATATTTGGATGGATACTAGCGATCCAATGATGAAGGAATTGAAAAAGACCCCACGTAATATCTCAGGGCGTTGCCATAGTTGTTCTTTCTTTAATATATGCGGCGGAAATACTCGGATACGGGCAATGCAAATGTCAGGAGATCCCTGGGCAGAGGATCCGGGTTGTTATCTCACCGATGAAGAAATAGGTTTGCCTCAAAATAATGAAGAGAGAAAGACAAAAGATGCCGTTGTTATCTAGGCTTAACGCGTTAAATTCAATTTTATTAATTATTTTTACAAGTGGACTGATTCCGGCCTATGCAGAATCAGATGTAATGCAATTGTATAAAAATAATTGTGCCGAATGTCATGGTCAGGATCGTCTCGGCAGTATTGGCCCGGCGTTACTCCCGGAAAACCTTAAACGGGTGAGACCTAAACAAGCCACGGCATCAATACGTGATGGTTTAGCAGCAACTCAAATGCCCGCATTTGGGAATAAGTTAAATGATGAGGAAATTTCATTACTGGTAGATCTTATTTATACCCCATTAAAAGAAATACCACCGTGGGGTATGAAAGAAATAACCCAGTCTCGCGTTCAATATTTCAAGGATGAGCAATTAAGTAATAAGCCAATATTTGATGCTGACCCACTCAATCTATTTCTTGTTGTAGAAACAGGCGACCATCATGCAACAGTATTGGATGGTGATCGCTTTGAACCAATTCATCGATTTAAGACACGACATGCATTACATGGCGGGCCAAAATATTCACCCGATGGCCGCTTTGTATTCTTTGTATCCAGAGATGGTTGGATATCAAAATTTGATATGTATAACCTGAAAACAGTGGCAGAAGTCCGAGCAGGAATAAATACACGCAATATTGCAACATCCAGTGATGGTCGTTATGTGATTGCCGCAAATTATTTGCCGCATACTCTGGTTATATTCAATACTTCAGACTTATCTCCGGTAAAACTTATTGAGGTAAAAGATAGTTCAGGAAACAGTTCACGTGTTAGTGCTGTTTATGTTGCAGGGCCGCGTGAAAGTTTTATTGCTGCATTAAAAGACATTACTGAAGTTTGGGAAATCCCTTATTCAGATAACCCGCCATTTTATGGCTGGGTACATGATCACCGTGATGAAGGACCACCGGAACAAGAACCTTTTCCAGTGCGGCGTATAGTGCTAGATGATTATCTGGATGACTTTTTTTTCGACCAGAAATATGAATACTTGATTGGAGCTGCTAGAAATTCAAAGAAGGGGCAGGTTGTTGATTTGGTTCTGGGAATGAAAGACTCAGAACTTGACCTTCCGGGCTTACCTCACATGGGTTCTGGGATCACTTGGGAATATCAAGGCAAACCCGTACTCGCCACACCAAATCTGAAAGACGGTATTGTTAGTGTTATTGATATGAATAACTGGAAGACGATTAAACGCATTGATACACAAGGCCCGGGATTCTTTATGCGTAGTCATGAAAACACACCTTATGCATGGGTAGATGTGTTCTTTGGGCCAAATAAAGACGTCGTTCATATCATCGACAAAGCCACTTTGGAAATTGTAAAAACACTTAAACCGGAGCCGGGTAAAACGGCAGCGCATGTAGAATTCACAAAAGATGGGCGGTACGCAATTTTGAGTATCTGGGAAAATGATGGCGCGATTATTATTTACGATGCGAAGTCTCTCGAAGATATTAAACGACTCCCTATGAATAAGCCTTCTGGAAAATATAATGTG
>JAJFKK010000064.1 GCA_021773245.1 Gammaproteobacteria bacterium
AGAGCACGCATTAGAGTTAGGTGAAAATAAAATAGGACGCGGTAAAGATTGTAATGTTAAATTAAATGAGGGTATGCGTGAAATATCCAGGCTGCACTTATTAATCGACAATGATGGACATAAGAATATAAAACTAACGGATTTATCGGTACAAGGAACTTACTTGCCAAAACAAATTAGTTTTAAGTAACCTCAGTTTTAGAATTAGACTCTTTTGCAAACTATTTATTTAGCATGAAGCTAAACAGAACCATCCCAATTCAAAAAGTTTTTCAATAAAGTGAGTCCGGCATGTTGACTTTTTTCGGGGTGAAATTGAGTCGCAAATAAATTTTCACGCGCTGCAGCAGATGTGTAGCGAGTGATGTAATCAGTAGTCGCAGCAATATCAGATTCAAGATCTGGCTTTACATAATAGCTATGAACAAAATAGAAGCGACTGCCATCTTCAATGCTTTCCCATAACGGGTGTGATTTAGTTTGATAAACCTGATTCCAGCCCATAGATGGAATTTTGTAGGCATTACCTTCTGCATCTTTAGCATTGTCTTCAAAGCGGACAACATTGCCAGGTAATATTCCTAAGCCATTTACGCCACCATCTTCTTCACTGTGACCCATTAAAGATTGCAAGCCAAGGCATATTCCCAGAAAAGGTTTATTCAAAATACATTCACGGATTACGCTATCCAATTCCTGTTCTTTTAAATGTGACATTGCTTGTCCGATGGCACCTTGACCGGGAAAGACAACTTTATCAGCACTCAGAATTGTTTTTGCATTGTTACTGACAGTGATCGAGTGATCACTGCCGGCGACAGTTTCAAGTGCTTTAGCAACAGAACGCAGATTACTGCTGCCATAATCGAGAACGACGACTTTAGACATAAGGTTCCATTATAATAAAACGCTATTAAAAATAGTGATTTTTTTGTTAGTGCAAGGAAGTACCGCGCGCAGAACCGCAATGTATGGATTAATACATGAGGATTTGAGCACGGAGCTGACGCAGCAATAATGAAAAAAGTGCATTTTTAAAGTGTTTTATAAAGCGCCTTTAGTAGAAGGAAGTATCCCTTCCATGCGTGGGTCTAGTTCCACAGCAACGCGTAAAGCACGACCAAATGCTTTGAAAATGGTCTCTGCAATGTGGTGAGAATTTCGTCCACGGATGCTATCGACATGCAGGGACATCATCGCGTGATTTATAAATCCTTGAAAGAATTCAAAGATCAAATCGACATCGAAATCACCGACTCTTGCTCGGGGGTAATTTGCATTGTATTCAAGGCCTGGGCGACCAGAGCAATCTATTACGACACGTGACAGTGCTTCATCAAGTGGCACATAAGCATGTGCGTAGCGACGAATGCCTTTCTTGTCACCCAAAGCTTTGGTAAACGCCTGTCCAAGTGTAATACCAACATCTTCAACCGTGTGATGCGCATCAATTTCCAAATCACCATTGGCTTTTATAGTCAGATCAAACATGCCGTGTCGGGCTATTTGATCGAGCATGTGTTCCAGAAATGGCACGCCAATTTCGAGATCAGCTTTGCCTGTACCATCAAGATTTATTGAAACTTCAATTTGTGTTTCTTTGGTGTCGCGTTTTACAGTCGCGCTGCGATTACTCATTATCGATTACCTGAAAAAATTAGCGTGATAGGATACCCTTTAGAGGCATTATTACCAAAGAATTACCGACATAGGGAGTAGAAATGATCGATATTGATAGCATCAAACAATATTTATTGAGCTTACAAGGCCAAATTTCCGATGCTTTGATGCAAATGGACGATGAATTGAAACTGACAGAGGATGAATGGGATCGCGAAGGTGGTGGTGGTGGTCGTACGAGAGTTATGCAAGGTGGCAAAATATTTGAACAAGGCGGGGTTAATTTTTCACATGTTTTTGGTGATGCGCTTCCCCCTTCAGCAACGGCAAATCGACCAGAGTTAGCTGGGCGTACATTTCAAGCACTAGGTGTTTCACTGGTCATTCACCCTTTAAACCCTTATGTGCCAACGACACATATGAATGTGCGTTTCTTTATCGCTGAGAAGGAAAATGCCGAACCCGTGTGGTGGTTTGGAGGTGGTTTCGATTTAACGCCTTTTTATGGTTTCAAAGAAGATGCACGCCATTGGCATGAAACTGCTAAAGCTGCATGTCATGGTTTTGGTGAAGACAGTTACACAAAATATAAAAATTGGTGTGATGACTATTTTTACCTAAAACATCGTCAAGAACCGCGTGGTATTGGTGGTTTATTTTATGATGATTTAAATGAAGATGGTTTTGAATCTTGCTTTAATTTTATGCAAAGTGTCGGCGACCATTTTTTGAAAGCCTACCTGCCGATAGTCGAGCGAAGACATAATACTGATTACGGTGAACGTGAACGTAACTTTCAACTCTATCGCCGAGGTCGTTATGTTGAGTTCAATCTGGTTTATGATCGCGGCACCTTGTTTGGCTTACAATCAGGAGGAAGAACTGAATCAATCTTAATGTCACTACCGCCACTGGTTCGTTGGGAATATGATCATCAGGTAGAGACAGGATCTGCTGAAGCAGAACTGTACGATATTTTTCTTAAACCTCAGGATTGGCTAGCTAGTGAGAAATGAATTAGTTGGTTTTCTCAGTACCATTGCTGCAATGGTCATCTTTTTGTCGCTTAATCATTTTTATAAAGCTCGATTTAAAAAGAATATGCTCGAAGGAAAGCAGCGCATGGTTGGAGTAAGTATTGTTGTTATTTCGATCGTTATCGCGTTTATATTAATGACTTAAACTCATTAGACCTGTAGCCAGAACGTAACAGGTCCATCGTTATTTAAGCTCACCTGCATATCAGCACCGAACACACCAGTTTCAACTGTCGGATAATTCTCACGAGCATGGTTGATGAAATATTCGAAAAGTTTTCTGCCTAATTCAGGAGATGCAGCATCAGAAAAGCTCGGACGTAAGCCTTTTGTTGTATCTGCAGGTAAAGTAAATTGCGGTACAAGTAATAATCCACCTTGAACGTCTTTTAAGCTGAGATTCATTTTGTCATGTTCATCAGCAAAGACACGGTATGAAATTAACTTTTCAAATAAACGTTCAGCATTTTTTTCAGAGTCGCTTTTTTCGACTCCGATCAATACTAGAAGACCATTATTTATTGAGGCAACAGCTTCACCATTAACGGTGACAGAGGCATGACTAACACGTTGCAGTAATCCAATCATTAATGACTGGAAGTAAACATCAAACTACTAAGATGAGCTGACCCAGACTAATTATCTTGGATTAAATTATCTTTAGAAAATCGAGTATGTTGACTGCGAATATCGCAACAGCAGCTAGTAGTACAACCCAATCCATGTTTCTGCGCGCGAGAAAGCCAGTGAAATGTAAAACAAGTACGATAACTGACAAAATGTAGACAATATAAAAGAGCATCTATTTATTTCCTGTATGAAAAGCTTAATTCTTTTTTCTATTATGTATTCTAAGCTAAATATTAACTAATTAGCTAATACTTATGTATCGAATTAGCGACAAACTTCTCATTTTATTGAGTTTTTACGCCATCTTCACTGGCTATTAACAGTATATCGGCCGCTCTTTGTGCAAATAAACCATTAGTTACCACTCCAACGATTTGATTTAGATTAGTTTCAAGTTCGATAGGGTTATCAATCTTCATGTTATGGACATCGAGAATGATATTGCCGTTATCAGTAATAAAACCCTCACGTAACATTGGTTGGCCACCAAGTTTGCTTATTTGTCTGGCGACATAGCTTTGCGCCATTGGTATTACTTCAACGGGTAATGGGAACTCACCCAACATCGGAACCATTTTACTGTCATCAATTATGCAAACAAATTGTTTACTAGCTGCGGCAACAATTTTTTCTCGGGTTAGTGCGCCACCACCACCTTTAATTAAATGTTTATGCATAGTCGCTTCATCAGCACCATCTACATAGACGGGAATTTCGATCACGCTATTCAATGGTAGTACCGGGATATGATGTTGTTTCAGCAACTCTTCACTGGCAACTGAACTGGAAACTGCTCCCTCTATTCGGCCCTTGATTTTAGCAAGCTCATCTATGAAAAAGTTAACGGTACTACCGGTGCCGACACCGACAATCGAGTCATCCTCTATGTAACCGATTGCTGCTCTGGCAACTTCTTTTTTTTTGTCATCTTGTGACATAGTATGCTCCGCTGAAAAATATGTTTGATTTGAAGTTAAATGTTATCTTATGCCAATGTTTGAGGAATACAAAAATTTAATTAAAGAAGCTGTTGAGCGAATCTACACCGTAGCAAAACGAACGGAGCTTGACCGCGCGCCACAGCTTTCACAGCGCCATAAAAATAACATATGGTTGAAGCGCGAAGACCAACAGCCGGTGTTCTCTTATAAGTTGCGAGGCGCATACAATATGATTGCGTCGTTATCTGAAGCAGAACGAGAAAGGGGTGTTATCACTGCTTCAGCTGGAAATCATGCTCAAGGTGTTGCTATGGCAGCGCAGGGTTTGAATATGAAGGCGGTTATCGTTATGCCGAAAACGACGCCTGATATCAAAATCGGTTCAGTTAAAAGGATGAACGCTGAGGTCGTTTTGCATGGTAATACCTATGATGAAGCTAAAGATCATGCGCTCAATATGTCAGATGAAACAGGTATGTGTTATATCCCGCCGTTTGATCACCCATTAGTTATTGCCGGTCAGGCGACAGTGGGGGTTGAATTGATTGAACAACATCCGACTAAGCCAGATATTATTTTCGTTCCTGTCGGTGGTGGCGGTTTGATCGCAGGTCTTGCTGTTTATGTGAAAGAATGCCATCCAGAAATTAAGATTATCGGTGTTGAACACGACGAAGCGCCGAGTATGCACGCTGCATTCGAAGCCAACGAACGTGTCGTACTAGACCAGATCGGAATATTTGCTGATGGCGCGGCAGTGATACAAGTCGGTGAAGAAAATTTTCGTATTGCAAAAGAATTAGTTGATGAAATCCTTTTGGTTAGCACAGATGACATCTGTGCATCAGTTAAAGATATTTTTGAAGATACCCGATCGATTCCTGAACCGGCCGGTGCATTAGCACTAGCAGGGCTAAAACAGTATGTCGCTCGAGAAAAATTAACTGATAAAGAATTAGTTGCTATCTTCAGCGGCGCGAATGTGAACTTCGATCGCTTGCGTCATATTGCTGAACTTTCAGCCTTAGGTGAAAACCGCGAAGGTTTATTAGTGATTGGAATTCCTGAACGTCCCGGTAGTTTCCGTCATCTATGTCATGATCTCGGCCCACGCTTAATTACCGAATTTAATTATCGTTATGCTGATGATAAAGACGCACATGTGTTTGTCGGTGTGCAACTTAAAAATGGCGTGACTGAGAAAGATAGTTTAATTAAACAGCTATCTGAAAAAGGTTACGACGTAACTGATTTAAGTAATGACAACATTGCCAAAATGCATATTCGATATATGGTTGGCGGTCATGCACCACAAGCAGAGAATGAAGTCATCTATCGTTTTGAATTCCCCGAGCGTTCCGGTGCGCTATTACATTTCTTAACCGAGATGGGGGAGCGCTGGAATATCAGCCTGTTTCATTACAGGAATCATGGCGCAGCCTATGGCCGTGTGCTCATGGGTTTTCAGGTAAAGGAAGAAGAACGAGATCAGTTCCAAGAATTTGTCGATGGATTAGGGATTACATTTTGGGAAGAGACGGATAATCCTGCTTATCAGAAGTTTTT
>JAJFKK010000065.1 GCA_021773245.1 Gammaproteobacteria bacterium
CTTAAATGGAAATTCAAGACTAACGGCTGGATTGAGTCATCACCTGCAGTAGATGCAGAGGGAACTACCTATATCGGTTCAACAGATGGCATCCTTTATGCCATAGACACAAATGGCGAGTTGAAATGGAGTTATCAAGCGGGTGGCTGGATTGAATCGTCCCCGTTAATTGGTTCAGACGGTACTATTTATTTTGGTTCAAATGATAATCATTTGTATGCAATCGGTAACTAAAATTTACTAAAAATAATCAAGGCAGGTATAATTATGATAATTGTAATGAAACCAACTGCAGATCAGAACGAAATAGATCATGTAGTTGAAAAGGTCGAGGAAGTTGGATGTAAAACAACTCTATTGGAAGGTACCAATAGGAAAGTAATTGCCGTAATCGGTGACAAACGAGACATTCCTCCTGAATACTGGGACACGATACCCGGTGTAGAAAAAGCAGTTCCAATCTTAACCCCATACAAATTAGCCAGTCGTGAAGTTAAAAAAACCGATACAGAAATTAAGATTAATGATCAGGTTTTAGGAGGCAAAAAAATTGGTGTTATTGCCGGGCCTTGTGCGGTAGAGAGCCAGGATCAGATTAATTTTATAGCAGAAGGAGTGAAGAAAGCAGGCGCCATTGCATTAAGGGGAGGCGCTTTCAAACCGAGAACCAGCCCATATTCTTTCCAGGGACTCAAAGAAGAGGGGCTTGAGTATCTGGCCAAGGCAAGAGAGGCAACAGGACTGGCTATAGTTACAGAAATACTCAGCCCGGAACATATAGACCTGGTAAGCAGCTATGTTGATGTATTACAGATTGGAACGAGAAATATGGCCAACTTCCTGTTACTGGAAGCAGTAGGTAAATGCGACAAGCCGGTAATTTTAAAACGTGGAATGTCAGCCACTTTAGATGAGTTTTTGCTTGCAGGAGAATATATACTTTCACACGGTAACCCGAACGTTATCTTGTGTGAAAGAGGGATACGGACATTCGAAACACATACGAGGTTTACCTTGTCATTAAGTATTGTTCCGCAACTGAAGCGATTGACACATCTCCCGATTATAGTTGACCCCAGTCACGGTACCGGAGTGCGTGAGCTAGTGGCTCCCATGTCCAAGGGAGCAATTGCTGTTGGCGCTGATGGATTGATATTGGAAGTCCACAAAGACCCTGAAAAGTCTTTTGTTGACGGTCCACAGGCACTGACAATCGAGAGCTTCGGAAACCTGATGAAGGAATCATCTGCGGTTGCAGAGGCCGTAGGAAGAGAAATTTAAAACTTAACGAAAAGAAATAGTAGACACTGGTGGCATGGACAAACCCTGTCCTGAACTCGATTCAGGATCTCATTAGCCTGTGTGAATTAAATTGTCTGCTATCAATATAAAATATTGAAAGAAGTGATTTGAGGAGAAGAGATAAGAAGATCGAAAACTATCAAGAGGTAGAAGAATTACTATCAAATGCATTAGTAGGAAGATTGGGAACATGCTTCGATAATATTCCGTATATAACACCCGTCAATTATGTCTACGATAATGATAAAATATATTTTCATAGCGCACATGAAGGCCGGAAGATTGATAATATAAGGCACAATCAACAAGTCTGCTTTGAGATAGATAAGATGATATCAATTATTCCCGGTAGGCGCATGCCATGCGGATCTACAACTGAGTATAAAAGTGTAATAGTGTTTGGTGATATAAGGGTAGTTGATGACCTCGACGAAAAAACTGTTGTTTTAAACAAGCTTATTGAAAAATATGCACCTGAGGCACCGAGACTTCCCCAATATTCAGAAGCAACAGAAAGAACAAATGTACTCGTAATTGATGTCAAAGAGATTACCGCAAAACAGAGCCCGATTGGTAAGAAAGTTGTGATTAAACCAACCGGAATTTAAAATAGTTCTATTGATTTTGAGAAAGTTAGATTTAATGGTAAAAATTAAAACCATATTAACAAAACGCGTGATTAACGTGAGTGAATAGGAGAGAATTAAAATGGTAAAAAGAAATGAAAATATTGCAAAATTACAGGCGGGATATCTGTTTCCTGAAATCGGAAGGCGTAAAAAAGCACTTTTGGAAAAAGAGCCGGATGCCAAATTAATAAGTCTTGGAATTGGAAACACTACCGAACCTCTAGGTGCGCATATTGTTGAAGGTCTTCATAAAGAAGTAACTAAGCTTGGTACATCTGAAGGATACACAGGATATGATGATGATGCACAAGCTCAAGCGTTCTTGGACAAACTAAAAACCAGAATTTCAAAAAATTGGTATAACGGTATTATAAGCCCGGATGAGATCATTGTTTCAGACGGATCAAAACCTGATTGCGGGAGACTGTTTTTTCTATTCGGCAATGATGTGTCAATTGCAGTTCAGGATCCTGCGTATCCGGTATATGTAGATGGATCAGTAATGATTGGAGCAACCGGTAATTATAATTCTGACTCAGAAGAGTTTGATGGCATAGAATATATGAGGTGTACCGCAGAGAATGATTTCTTCCCTGATTTATCAAAAGCAAAAAGAACAGATTTGATTTATATCTGCTCACCTAACAATCCGACAGGTGCTGTTGCAACGAAGGAAGAACTTAAAAAGCTGGTTGATTTTGCAAGAAAGAATAAATCAATAATCATTTTTGATGCGGCATATTCAGAATTTATTAAAGAAAAAGACCTGCCAAGATCAATCTTTGAAATTGAAGGTGCCAGGGAGTGTGCTATTGAAGTCAGTTCCC
>JAJFKK010000066.1 GCA_021773245.1 Gammaproteobacteria bacterium
TCTAAAAGCCAGAGTCAAAACGCATATTGCATTAATGCAAGCGCATAAAAAGCTGGCGCAACATGCTCAGGAACTGGAAAGAACGGTTGCAGAAAGAACCCGCGAACTTACTAATGAAATAGAAGAACGCAAAACCATAGAAACGCAACTACGCTTTCTAGCAAACTATGACATGCTCACTAATCTTCCTAATCGCATTCTTTTTAGAGAACATCTAGATCAATCAATCAAACAGGCGCAGCGTAATAAAACATCTGTTGCATTATTATTAATTGATATTGATGGGTTTAAAAATATTAATGATAGCTTGGGGCATCATCAAGGAGATGTGCTTTTACAAATAGTAGCAGACCGTCTAAGCGAATGTATCAGAGATGTTGATCAAGTTGCTCGACTAGGTGGCGATGAATTTACTGTCATTCTTGATGAAGTAGCCGATAAAAAAAGTCCGGCACTCGTTGCCGAGAAAATCATTACTAGCATAGCTAAGCCTATACAACTGGAACGTCAAGAAGTCTACATCAGTGCCAGTGTGGGCATTACCTTATTACCCAAAGATACAGATGATCCCAGTACCTTGTTAGGATATGCAGACATGGCGATGTATGAAGCCAAGGCAAAAGGTAAAAATGCTTATGAATTCTATACTTCGCGTCTACTAAGCCGTGTCCATACACGTGTCGACATGGAAAAAGAATTACATAAGGCAATAGGCACAAAGCAATTACAACTTTACTATCAACCCATCTTTAAAACACAAGATGGCGAACTCTATGGAGCAGAAGCATTAATAAGATGGAAACATCCTGAACGAGGATTAATACCACCGGCAGAATTTATACCCATAGCTGAAGATAGTGATCTTATTCTACAATTAGGGGAATGGGTATTAGAAGAAGCTGTTAAAACAGCTGCACACTGGAATAAAGTTAATAAAAAAGGTGAGTTTCATATTGCCGTAAATATGTCTTCAAGACAGTTTCAGCAAGACAGCACGAGTACAGTTCTGGTAGAAAAGTTTTTAGCTGAATTCAACCTGCCTCCCCACCTTCTGAATCTTGAAATCACAGAAAGCCTGATGATGGAAGACAGGTATCTGGTTATAAACAAACTTAATGCATTAGATAAATTAGGCGTTAGATTATCCATTGATGATTTTGGTACCGGCTATTCTTCTTTAAGCTATATACGTCGTTTCCCGATTAATACCATAAAGATAGATAAATCATTTATTCACGACATCACTATTGACTCGGATGATGCATCTCTTATTACTGCTATTATTGCGATGGCAAAAGGTCTTGACATGAATGTCGTTGCCGAAGGTGTTGAAACAGCAGAACAATACCGCTTTTTACAGGATCAGAATTGTGATTTCGTACAAGGTTATTATTTTTGCAAACCCATTCCTCAGGATAAATTTGAAAGTGATTTTTTATCTGCTGTGAGTCAATCTACATAACTTATGCCCTTACAGACAATACCTGCTAATGCCGTTTAGATGAATTTAAAAAACTGATCTAATTAAAAATCGA
Source organism: Gammaproteobacteria bacterium (assembly GCA_021773245.1). GTDB lineage: Bacteria > Pseudomonadota > Gammaproteobacteria > Eutrophobiales > Eutrophobiaceae > UBA7359. The sequence continues at coordinate 1,536 of JAJFKK010000066.1, forward strand.
AAGACTGTAGTTCAAGATAACATGGTAGTCTCGAAAATCTATAGCCCCTGCACCATGTTGATTAACAGTAGCATAACGAAGCCGCAACGATAAACCATCCAGAATACTTCTACTAATTTTATAGTCAAAAGTTATATTAAATTCATCCTGATCTGGTGACACAAATGCACCGCTGTCAGGCGTTCTACTGCTTGCATATTTAGCATAGCTAGTCAGGTTCTTAATCCCTATTTTTGAAAAATCATATGCTATACCCAACATCAAGGCATCTTCACCTGGCCGATCAAAATCCTGGACTATCAAGGATAAATAACTGGGACTGACACCAAAGGGGCGTAACAATTTACTGTTTTCAGCGGTGCTTGTACCCGCAAACGACCATTTAATACCTGAGTAATTCGTCGACACTAAAAACCCAAGGCTATTAGTTGTTATATCACCCAAAAGTTTATCGCCTGTCGCTTGTTGGTATGCCCCTTGTATGGAGAATTTAATCGGCCATTTTTCTAATGGATAAAATGTGGTTTTAAATTCCGCATAACTGTTATTGAAAACATTAAATGTATTTAAATTACTGACAACAAGATTAGTGTCTTTCGACCACCTATGCATCACATGAACGATCGACGTACCATCCTTGCCTCCAGGCACACCGGCCTGTTCCGACATCCTGACAAAGTATTCCGAATTCCTTTTTTTGATACGAGGTACATAGCCCAGCAACCAGTCTGTGTTATACACATCTTTAACATTCAAAATATAGCCTTCATGTGTGTCAGGTAACTGGCGTGCATAATTCTTGTTCAGGAAAGGAAGGTCGAAGAGTTGTCGCCCACCTTTAATCTCGACGTTGTCGCTAATCTTTAATGATGCCCAAGCTTCACCTAATACCGCATAACCCTTTTGTATTGGTTTTAGTAACTGCGTACCGGGCTTATTATCGGGTGTTAATAGCCCCTGACTCGTATACATGGCTGCTGAAGCTTGAAACCGGTCGGCCCATTTCCCGGAAAGAAATCGTAAAATACCGCTGATAGCCGATGTCTGGGAATCGTTATTCACATCCCTGTCCCTGTCCAACGTATAGCTTCTAAAATGTAAGTCCGCCTGAGAATCTTTCCAGAAAGAAGTTGGTATGCTTCTTGGCATGGCAGCAGCATCTGTTTCTGCCAACACATCTGAATATTTAGAAAAACCCACAGCTATAGCTGTAATAAACAACAAGAACGGTAGCTTTAAAATGCTCGTATTTCTATTTTTCCCATCCATAAAACCATAAAACTCCGTTTTTTATAGTTCAACTTTATTCTTTTCAGTGCCTTATAAATTATACAACATAGTTCACTGATAACAGAACCATTCAGCTATACATACTTACGTCACTTTTGGCAGTATAATTATTATTTTTAAACATTAAATCTAATCGAGTTAAGCAATGACAGTAATAAAACAAAATGACTTAATAAACAGTGTTGCAGACGCGCTTCAATATATATCCTATTACCATCCACTTGATTTTATTCAGGCAGTTAATGCTGCTTATGAAAAAGAGGAATCAGGTGCAGCAAAAGATGCCATGGCGCAAATTTTAATTAACTCACGAATGTGTGCCGAAGGTCATCGTCCTATTTGTCAGGACACCGGTATTGTCACAATATTTATCAAAGTTGGTATGGACGTGCAATGGGACGCCGAACTTTCACTTGAAGACATGATCAATGAGGGAGTCAGAACTGCTTATAAGCATCCTGATAATAAATTACGTGCATCAATTCTGGATGATCCTGCAGGCACAAGAAAGAATACCGGAGATAACACTCCTGCCGTAATTCATATGGAAATCGTTAAAGGTAATACGGTTGATATTCAAGTTGCCGCTAAAGGTGGTGGCTCTGAGGCAAAATCAAAATTTGCTATGTTAAATCCTTCAGACGATATTGTTGATTGGGTTGTTAAAACTGTTCCGACTATGGGTGCAGGCTGGTGCCCACCTGGCATGTTAGGTATAGGTATTGGTGGAACCGCAGAAAAAGCAATGGTCATGGCAAAAGAATCCTTAATGGAATCGATTGATATTCAAGAACTAAAAGCACGCGGTGCAAAAACCACAACAGAAAAATTACGTTTAGAAATATATGAACGTGTTAATGATTTAGGTATCGGCGCACAAGGTCTTGGTGGTTTAACAACTGTATTGGATATCAAGATAAAAGATTATCCCACGCATGCAGCAAACAAACCTGTCGCTATGATTCCAAACTGTGCAGCAACACGACATGCACACTTTGTATTAGATGGTTCAGGTCCTTCATTGCAAACACCTCCTAAACTGGAAGACTGGCCAAAAATAACATGGGATGTTGGCCCATCTGCACGACGCGTTAATATGGATGAAGTGACTTCTGAAAGTATTAAAGAATGGAAACCGGGTGAAACAATATTACTCTCTGGAAAAATGTTAACCGGACGTGATGCGGCACATAAAAAAATTCAAGACTTATTTGATAACGGTGAACCCTTGCCAGATGGCGTTGATTTCACTAATCGCTTTATCTATTACGTTGGTCCTGTTGACCCTGTGCGTGAAGAAGTAGTTGGCCCTGCTGGACCAACCACAGCGACACGAATGGATAAGTTTACTGAAATGATGCTCGATAAAACCGGATTAATAGGCATGGTTGGTAAAGCTGAACGTGGTCCCACTGGTATAGAAGCGATAAAAAAACATAAAGCCGTTTACTTAATGGCAGTGGGTGGCGCAGCTTATCTAGTTTCAAAAGCTATAACTCATTCAGAAGTCATTGCCTTTCCAGAACTCGGCATGGAAGCCATTCATGAATTTGAAGTCAAGGATATGCCTGTAACGGTGGCTGTTGATGTAAATGGTAATGCCGTTCATCAAACTGGTCCTCAAGAATGGCAAAAAATTATATTAGAAAGAAAATCAAAATAAGAAAACGAGGCAAACTAAAGTGAAAACAATGAATTGCAAACAGCTTGGCGGTGCCTGTGATATAGAATTTCAAGCAGAAACATTTGATGAAGTTGCACAAATGAGCAGAGACCATGGCATGAAAATGTTTCAAGAAAAAGATGAAGCTCACCTTGAGGCTATGTATAAAATGCAAGAAATGATGAATGATTCAGAAGCTATAAAAAACTGGATTGCAGATAGGAAAAAGGAATTTGAAAGACTACCCGAAGAGTAGGCAAATAGAAATATATTAGGAATTTAATTAATGCATCATTTAACTTTAAGTTTTCTAATTTTTCTAATTCCGAACATTTGCTTTGCTGGAGTAGAAAAAGAATTATTTCTTAAACAATATGATAGTTGTACTGTTCGTATTACACACGATGCTACTCCAGATTCAAAAACAGGGGTATTAATCTTTCGCAGCTATAAAGTAAGCAATGGTCTTCATCAGCCGTGTGATATTGATCAAGAAATTGCTTTTAACAGTTTTAAAGATGGATTCAAGATATACCTGTCTAGTCCTGATTTAAAACCAATAACTTCAATATTCATAGGTCGTCTTATTCGCTACCCTTGGGCAAGACATGTCTTAAAGACTAATCCTATAAGTAAAACTGATCATCAAGGATTTAATAAAATAATATTGGGTACTTCTATCATTACACCATTTGAAAATGCTGTTAATGATTTTGATTATAAAATCACTAATGTTAGTTGTGAGAAAATGTTGTATGACAAATACAATTTTGCTATAGACGGTTTATGCTGGCTAATATTAGATCACTAATCATGATCATAAATGAGTACGTTCATTAATCTCCTTCACGAGATATTTTCAGATTTTGGTTCGATAACTACCCGTAAGATGATTGGGTTGATTGCTGATGGCACGCATTATTTGAAAGCTGACGACGTTACTAAATAATAATTTATTGACAAAGATTTGCCTCCTTTCGAATATGATAATGGTAACAAGAAAGTTCAGATGTCGTATTGCCTCTCACCCGAAGTTGTTCTGATGTACCTGATAAAGCCGTAACTTGGGCTAGACTCGCTTATCAAGCAGCGTTGAGTTCAAGGTCAACACGTAAAAAAATTCATTAAAACATGCCCATACTCTATTGATTCGCTTATAATATCGCGCATTTAGCTTAGGAGTTCATTCAGTGAAATTGGATGCGGCACAATTCAGAAATTGGGATCGAAAGGCAATCACCCTACTCGGCATGTCCGGCGTCGGGAAAACGCGTCTCGCCTGCCTGTTACGTGATGCCCATTGGTTTCATTATTCCGGCGATTATCGAATAGGAACACATTACTTAAGTGAAGCAATGTCCGATAACGTTAAACAAAAAGCGATGCAAGTTCCTTTATTAAAGAAATTATTGTTATCCGACTCAATTGCGATTAGCAATAATATTACAGTTGATAACCTGAGAGCGGTTTCTACTTTTTTAGGTCAATTAGGTGATCCAGAAAAAGGCGGGGTAGGTTTACGTGAGTTCAAACGACGCCAAAAATTACATCGTGAGGCAGAAATTTCTGCCATGCTAGATGTGCCTGAGTTTATTAAACGTTCGCATGATGTCTATGACTACAATCATTTCATTAATGACGCAGGTGGTAGTTTGTGTGAATTAGAAGATCAGTCTGTATTAAGTACTTTAGCTGATAATACTTTGATTATTTATATCAGGGCGACTGAACATGATGAAGTTGAGTTAATAAAACGTGCTGAACAAGCCCCAAAACCTTTATATTACCGAGAAGCGTTTCTAGATGAACAGCTGGAAATATATTTAGAAGAAAATAATTTGACATATGCAGCACTGATTGATCCTGACGATTTTGTTCGTTGGGTTTTTTCACGACTGTTTTACAATCGTATTCCTCGCTATCAGGCAATTGCTGATGAATATGGTTATACCGTATGTACGAATGATATTGCCAAAGTTAATAGCGAAGCTGATTTTCTAGCATTGATAGAAGAACAACTTTAAGTAAAGAAATATTAATAAGAGATAAGACAAATGCCACTCGTTGCCAATAGCGAATTACCTAGTTTTGAAAGGCTGAAGCAGGATGGAGAAACAATCCTTGCTGCTGATCAGGCCTTGCAACAGGACATTCGCGAACTACATATCGGCTTGCTGAACATGATGCCTGACACAGCATTGGAAGCAACTGAACGTCAATTTTTTCGTCTTGTTGGTGAAAGTAACCAGATTGCGCAGTTTTACCCGCATCTTTTTACTTTAAAAGAATTAGAAAGAAATGCTGAAGGACAATCGCACGTTGATAAATATTATCAAAGCTTTGACCAAATTAAAGAACAAGGTCTTGATGCACTCATCATTACTGGAGCAAATATGGTTGGCAGTGAATTAGCAGACCAACCTTTTTGGAAACCATTAAGCGAAGTTTTAGAATGGGCTTACGAGAATGTAACTTCTACATTATGTTCATGCCTGACGACACATGCCGTTTTGCAATTTCGTTATGACCAAAAACGGAAACCTTTACCGACAAAAAGATGGGGAGTATTTCCACATCGTGTTGTTGATAGAAAACATCCTCTGGTTGTTGGCGTTAATACTCGCTTTGATGTTCCTCATTCTCGTTTTAACGAAATATTTTCTGACCAATTTGATAAAGCTGGTCTAAAAATTCTTGTTGAGTGCGAGGATAACGATGTTCACTTGGCAGTAAGTGAAGACGGCTTTCGCTTAGTCTTTTTTCAGGGACACCCTGAATATGATTCGATTAGTTTGATGAAAGAGTATAAGCGCGAAGTCGGACGATATATAAATGGTGATACAGAAGAATACCCACCATTTCCAGAGAACTATTTCTCTTTGAAATGCCAAACTATCCTTGAAGAGTATCAGGACAACCTGAATGCTGCTCTAAAACAGGGTACAGAAAAACCAATATTTCCTGAAGAATTGATTATCCCTTATTTGGATAATACCTGGCATGACACTGCTGAAGCCGTTATTAATAACTGGATTGGTAAAGTCTATCAATTAACAAATACTGACCGACATATTCCATTCAATGGTGATGTAAACCCTGAGGATCCATTGAATTTGAAGGGGCCATAAAGGCTAACTGGTTTTAAATAAAGTCGTGAAAAAATGGATGATTTATGAAAAATCGAGTATATTTCAGCATTACTAGATCTATTGCACCATGAAAAGCATTTTCAGTAGTCTTGTTCTACCTTGTAAATTGCCGAATGAGTAAAAGCAATTAGATATTTTTCATTAAATAAGAGGTTTTTTACATGGCTACAGGTTCTGTTAAATGGTTTAACGACTCAAAAGGTTTTGGTTTCATCTCACCTGACGATGGCAGCGCAGATGTATTTGTTCATTATTCTGCAATTACCAGTGAGGGTTTTCGTTCACTAGCTGAAGGACAAAAAGTGAGCTATCAGGTTGAAGATGGTCCAAAAGGTCCTCAAGCAAGCCAAGTAACAACAGAGTAATAGCACTAGATTAGATCGATAGATTTTCTGAAAAACCCCGCAATCACACATTGCGGGATTTTGATTTTCCAGCTTCACTGATGCTGTCACGCATCAATTAACCAGAGATATTAAATTGAAAAAGATTTTCGTTGGAAGTTTACCTGAGAACGCCACAGAGGCTACTGTCACTGAATTGTTTACTGAATTTGGTAAAGTGCGTTCTATACACTTGGTTCAAGACGTTTTTACCAGAACATGCAAAGGTTTTGGCTTCGTAGAAATGGAAGGCCATGAAGCAAGAGCTGCAATTGCAGGCCTCGATGGAAGGATGTATGAAGGCAAACAGCTGAAAGTTAAATTTGAAGAAATTCGTGATAATAAAGGGAAAGGAAAACGCCGAAGATAGGCTTCCATTTTCCCCCTCACCAGCACTTAAAACTGGCTCATTCCTGTAACCAAACCAGTGCGTTATCAAGTTAAATAACGCTAGATTTGTACGATCCAGCACCAGTTTGATTTATAATAGCGCTGATATTCAACTGTAACACTCATAAGCTTTATGAAACATAAAAGTAAACTTAACACATTGTTTTTAAATGTATTATTAACTGTTAGTTTAGCTTGTCTATACGCTTGTGATAATGACACAGAAAATGCTGTAACCAGTAACCCCGTAGTAAAAGTACCCGCCCAAGTAGAACATATTCCTCTTGATGACAAAGTTATTATTGAAAATAAGAGTTATTTGTTTGATGTTACAGACCATAGCATTGAAGAATTACAGGCATTATTAGTCAGAGCAGAAGAAATATCTCAAGCGCAATCTGAAGAATTTGAAAAGCTAAAGATCGTCATGATCCTCCATGGTCCTGACATTGAATGGTTCACAGCTAAAAACCACGAACAGAATCAAGAGTTAATTGATTTGGCTGAACGCCTTGATTCCTATGATATTATTGACATGAAAGTATGTGAGACAGCCATGTCTTCTTTGGGAGTTGAACATAAAGACATCCCGTCTTTTATTGAACCGGTTCCTTATGCACCAGTTGAAATCAAACAGCGATTACAAGATGGTTACATAAACTTATAATTTAAATATATAAACAATATTCGGAGTGCACATGTCAGAGCAGGAAAAAAGTTTACACATGACAATTTTAATGACCCCAGACATGGCCAACTTTTCCGGCAATGTACATGGTGGCTCAATATTAAAGCTACTTGATCAAGTCGCTTTTGCATGTGCGGCTCGTTATTGTAAAAGTTATGTTGTTACCTTATCGCTTGATCAAGTCACTTTTAATCAGCCTATAAAAGTAGGCGAACTGGTTTCTTTTCGCGCACATGTAAATTATGTAGGTAATAGTTCTCTTGAAGTTGGAGTTAAAGTATTTGCAGAAAATCTTGAAACACAAAAAAAGAGGCATACTAACTCCTGCTATTTCACCATGGTCGCTATGGGTAAAGATGGTAACTCAATCAAAGCTCCAGAACTTGAAATAAAGACTGAATTTGAACAGAAATTATTTGAAGCCGCCTTAATGAGAAAAGAGTTTAGAAAAGAATTAAACAGAAAAAATAAGGAATTAACTGCTGATATTCCAGACTATAATTCTGATATTACCGATAGTGATTAATCGAAATGCCGATATGCTTCTGATTTAGTTTCATATAATTCGCCCTCTTCATCTATTAATCTTAGATTCAATTGCTGGTCATTAATAAAACCAATACAGTGCACCGGACAAATTAATTCTAACTTTTTCAATACGTCTTCAGGCAAACCTTTTGGTAATGTAAAACATAACTCATAGTCATCACCACCTGTTAAAGCTATTTCAATTGCAATATCTTTATCGAGGTTAGTTAAACTTTCCGAATACGGAATTTTTGATAGTTTTATTTCAGCGCCTACATTACTTGCTTTAAGAATATGACCTAAATCAGATAATAGACCATCTGATATATCAATACAGCTCGTTGCGTTATCTCGTAGTACGATTCCTGTTTCTATTCTTGCATCCGGCCGATTTAACCGTTGTATCTCTTTATCAGTCGCTGAAGAATATAATGTTCTATCCTGAAGATATTTTAATGCATAAGCTGCAGCGCCTAACTCACCGGTAACATAAATAAAATCACCCACAGCAGCTCCACTACGACGAAGCGACTTTCCCTTAGGACAAACGCCATGTATTTGAACAGTAATGGACAAAGGACCTTTTGTTAAATCACCACCAATCAAGACCAGAGATTTTTCAATAGCTAATTGATTAAAGCTTTTTGAGAATTTTTTTAACCAATTAATATCTCTATCTGGAAGTGTTAAAGATAATGTAATCCATCGAGGCAATGCACCCATTGCAGCTATATCACTTAAGTTTACGGAAAGTGCTTTATAAGCAATATCCTCAGGCAAGGTATCTTCAAAAAAATGAACGCCTGAAACCAGTGTGTCTGTTGAGATAACTAATTCTGTTTCTTCAGCAACATTGATAATAGCAGCATCATCACCGATGCCTAATGTAAGATTACCTTTGCTAGCTGGATAAGCACTTTTAAAGAAGTGCTCTATGATTTCAAATTCATTCAAAATATTAACTAACGAGAACTATTGATTTCTGTTGAACGTAATTCTTTGGCAACTTTATCAAGTATGCCATTAATGTATTTATGAGATTCTTCAGCACCAAATAATTTTGCAAGCTCAATAGATTCATTAACAACAACCCGCCAAGGAATTTCAAGATGATATTTCAATTCATAACAACCAATATGCAAAATAGCTCGCTCAATCGCATCAAGTTCATCAACGGGTCTATCGAGAAGATTAGCAATTAGTGCATCAAGTTCATCATTACATTTTATTGTGCCTCTTAATAAAAGCTTGAAGTAATCGACATCAGTTTTAGCAAGAGTCTGTTTATCACTTTCAAACTCAGCAATAATATCAACAACATCTTTTTCTGTAAGAAAACACTGGTATAAAGCTTGAACAGTATTACGTCTCGCTTTAATTCTTGCGCGTTTACTGATTGCTGGAGAAGGAGTACTCATGATTTCACTTGCTTAATCACTGATATCATTTCTAAAGCGGCAGATGCAGCTTCATAACCTTTATTGCTTTCTTCATCCCCTGCTCTATCCATCGCCTGTTCAGAATTATCAACCGTCAAAACACCGAAGATAACAGGAACGCCACTGTTTATTGCCAATTGCGAAATACCATGAGTACATTCGTTTGAAATAAAGTCAAAATGTGGCGTCTCACCTCTTATGATTGCACCTAATGTTATAACTGCATCATATTCACCCTGATCAAGTAAGGCTTCTACTGCAACAGGAATTTCAAACGCACCAGGCACTTTAACAACGGTTATTGCATCATTAGCAATATCATTCGCTTTTAAGCATTTTATAGCGCCATCATAAAGACGATCCACGACATAACTATTAAATCGACTAACAACAATCGCAATTTTTACTGAACCTTCAAGAACTCCTTTGTGTTCAATAATATTTATATTAGACATAATTTTCTATAATTCCTGTTAACTGACGTACTCAACGACTTCTAGTCCAAAACCTGACAATGCGTGAATACGTTTTGGTGCACTCAACACCCTCATTTTTTTTACACCCAAATCAGAAAGAATTTGAGCGCCCAAACCAATCGTGCGTAAATCTCGGCTACTTTCATTATCTTTATCCACTTTAGCTTTCTGTTTATTAGTTTTGTAAGATTCTATCTGATTAATTAATTCTATCGACTCATATTGTTGGCAAAGAATCACTAATACACCAGACTCCTCTTGAGAGAGTCGTTTTAATACATCATCCACTGGCCAGCCACGATCCTTGGCAAGACTACCCGTTAAATCAGAAATCGGATTTTCTAAATGCACTCGTACCAGTGTCGGCGTTTCAGGATTGAGCTTTCCCTTTACTAAGGCTAAATGTATTTTCTTTTCTAATTTATCCTGATAAGCATGGATAACAAATTCACCGTATTCTGTTGGCAGTGTACTTTCTGTCATGTGTTCGACTGTTTTTTCATTTTCAATTCGATAACGAATTAAATCTGCAATCGTACCAACTTTTAAATCATGCTCTTTAGCAAACTTTTCTAAATCTGGACGCCTCGCCATTGAACCATCATCATTTAATATTTCGACAATGACAGATGATGCTTGCATACCTGCAAGTCGAGCCAAATCACATCCTGCTTCAGTATGACCTGCTCTTGATAAGACGCCTCCAGACTGCGCCATCAAAGGAAAAACATGCCCAGGCTGAACTAAATCTGTTGGTACTGCATCTACTGCAACAGCTTTTTGTATCGTCATTGCACGATCAGCAGCAGAAATACCCGTTGTCACACCTTCAGCAGCTTCGATCGACACAGTAAAGTTTGTTCCAAAATTAGAGTTAGATTGACTCGTCATTAATGGCAGATTTAATTTTCGACAATGTTCGCCAGTGAGTGTCAAACAGATTAAACCACGACCATAACGCGCCATAAAATTAATATCTTCAGAACGCACGCTGGAAGCTGCCATAATCAAATCACCTTCATTCTCACGATCTTCATCATCCATCAAAATGACCATGCGACCATTACGGATTTCTTCGATTAGTTCAGCGGCTGTATTTAATGACATTCTATTTTATATAATTATTTTTTAATTAACTGATCCAGATATCGTGCAATTTGATCAACTTCAATATTAACTTTTGTATTCGTGTCGTAACCTAAAAATATTGTTTCCGACAAGGTATGAGGAATAATATTAACATCAAACGTATTATTATTAACTTCATTTACTGTCAGACTAACACCATCAACAGAAACAGAACCTTTTTTAGAAATAAACCTATTTAATCCGGCGGGAACTTCAATCGTATATTTTATTGAACGACCTTCATCTGCTTTATTAATTATTTTTCCTATTCCATCAACATGACCTGAAACCATATGCCCATTGATCCGATCGGATAACATCATTGCTTTTTCAAGGTTAATTCGAGAACCTATTTTTAAATCAGAAAATGACGTTAATGTTAGTGTCTCTTTCGATAAATCGGCACTAAATGAATTATTTTCTTTTTCGATGATAGATAAACAGACACCATTTACCGATATACTATCACCAAGTTTCATATCAGATAGTTCCATTTTCTCTGTATTAAAGACAAAACGACTATCTTCACCTTTGGTTTCAATAGCAGAAATATGCCCTGTTGCTTCAATAATTCCTGTAAACATTCTAAATTAATATTATTTTTTAAAATTATAAGTTAAACGGATATCCTTGCCGACTTGTCTAACATCAACTACTTCCATTTTTATCGCTTCACTCAATTTATCTAATACATTTAATTTTAATAATGGTTGTGCAGTATTGCCTAATAACACGCTAGCCATATAAACAACCAGTTCATCAACCAAACCCGCTTCAATTAACGCACCTGAAAAGGTTGCACCTGCTTCGACCATAACATCGTTAATTTCATATTCATTTGCCAAATGAGAAAATATATTTAGCATCCATAAATCTGATTTAGCAATAGACACTACGTCTACATTTTCTAATTCATTCAAACGACCATCATTTTCTATTTCAGTATAAACAATAACCTTGCCGGCAACATTTTCAGAAAGACTAAACAGCTTTGCCTGATTTGTTATTTTAAACTGACGATCAATAATAACTCGCACTGGTTGCTTAGCTTCAAAAGCTAAATCTCTCGCATTTAAGACAGCATCATCTTTTATTATTGTATCAACAGTTGTTAATACAGCACTGCTTCCAGCACGTAAGCCATGCACATCTCGCCTCGCCTGTTCTGAACTAATCCATTGGCTCTCACCATTTTCCAGTGCAGTACGTCCATCTAAACTCATCGCCATTTTACAGCGAACATGAGGCATATCGACCGTCATTCGTTTAATAAACCCGGGGTTCAGTTTAATTGCTTCTGTCTCTAGCAATCCTTTTTTAACGGTGATCCCAGATTCTTCTAATTTTTTAACACCTGATCCTGAAACCAAGGGATTAGGATCAAGCATTGCAATGATAACTTCTTTCACATTTGCCTTGATTAAAGCATCGATACAAGGTGGCGTACGTCCATGATGAGAACACGGTTCTAGTGTGATATAGACAATGGAATTAGTTGCATCATCGCATTGATTAAGGGCATTTATTTCGGCATGCGCTTCACCGCTTACTGCATGCCAACCTTCTGCTATGAGTTGATTGCCTTTAGTAATGACACATCCGACACGTGGATTTGGATCACAGGTATAGCGTCCACGCTTTGCCAATTGAATGGCACGAGACATGAATTGATAGTCGTGTGCTGCCCACGTCAACTATCGTCTCCATCATCAGAACCAAGTAAATCAAGCTGACTCTTCTGTAATTCAGGTGGTAATTCATTTTCAACACGTTCAATTTCTTCAAGAAATGCCCGCACATCTTCAAACTTTCTGTATACCGATGCAAACCGTACATAAGCAACTTGATCAATTCCGCGTAATTGTTCCATTACCCAATCGCCAACCTGAATAGATTTAACTTCCTTATCACCTGTTGCACGTAATTTATGCATAATGGTTGAAACGGCAATATCAATTTTTTCCATTTCAACAGGTCTTTTCTGAACTGCACGCAACAATCCACCTCGTAATTTTTCTTCATTGAAAGGTTCTCGTCGGCCGTCAGATTTTACAATACGCGGGAAATTTAGCTCAGCAGATTCGTATGTCGTAAAACGTTCTTTACAGTTTGTACATTCGCGACGACGACGAATTTGTTCTCCCTCTCCAACAAGACGGGAATCAATTACTCGTGTATCCGGATCAATACAAAAAGGACATCGCATTTATTAATTCACTTTTTCTAGTTTTTAAATGCATGAGGGATTGCAAAACAACCCCTCATACGACAAACAGCATTTAGTAGTAATACGTACTAACGTTACTTTAAGTCTTCATTCGACTCATATAATGGTCGACTCTTACAAAGCGCAATTACTTCACCTTTAACACGTTCGATAACAGACTCATCTCCCATGTTATCCATGATGTCACAAATCCAGCTAGCAACTTGCTTACAATCAGCTTCGTTAAAACCACGTGTCGTAATTGAAGGCGTACCAACACGTATACCGCTAGTTACAAATGGTGATTGTGGATCATTAGGCACGGCATTCTTGTTACAAGTGATATGTGCACGACCTATAGCAGCATCAACTTCTTTACCGGTCAAACCTTTTTCAACCATATCCACCAGGAATAAATGATTGTCAGTACCACCAGAAACGATTTTCAAACCACGTTCAACAAAGGTATCTGCCATTGCAACTGCATTCTTTTTAACTTGTTGAATGTAAGTCTTAAATTCTGGTTCCATACATTCTTTGAAAGCAACTGCTTTAGCCGCAATCGTGTGCATGTGAGGGCCACCTTGATACGCTGGGAAAACCATGAAGTTTATTTTCTTTTGAATATCTTCATTAGCTTTACCCATGATAATACCTGAACGTGGTCCACGTAGCGTCTTATGGGTCGTCGATGTTGTTACATCGGCTATCTTCACTGGACTTGGATATTCCCCAGTCGCGACTAGACCTGCGACGTGTGCAATATCAGCCATCATCAATGCACCTACTTTATCGGCGATTTCACGGAAACGCTCCCAATCAACAATTCTTGAATATGCAGAAAAACCGGTAATAATTAATTTAGGTTTATGTTCTAGCGCTAATTCTTCAGCTTGGTCATAATCAATATAACCCTTGTCATCCAGACCATACTGAACAGCATCATAAATACGGCCAGAGACATTAACACTTGCGCCATGAGTTAAGTGACCACCATGTGCCAAGCTCATACCCATGACATGATCACCTGGTTGTAATAATGCGTGATAAACAGCACCATTTGCTTGTGATCCAGAATGCGGTTGTACGTTAGCCCAATCGGCACCAAATAATTTACATGCACGATCAATTGCCAACTGTTCAGCAACATCAACATACTCGCAACCACCGTAATAACGTTTGCCCGGATAACCTTCAGCATATTTATTGGTCAAGACCGAACCCTGACATTCCAATACACGTGGACTGGTCATATTTTCGGAGGCGATTAATTCGATATGTTCTTCTTGACGACGTCGTTCATTTTCCATCGCTTCAAAAAGTTCAGGATCAAACCCTTCCACTTTTGTATCTTTTGTAAACATAATATTCCTCAATTGATAATTAATAATATTGGTTGAATTCGTTATTATTTTGTATGAATTAGTTCTTCATATTGCTGCGAAATCGGCAACTTACTGCTTTATATAATATATGGCCTTCTCAGTCTCCAAATGCAGGCACGAATATTACCAAAACACGCTCCCCAATGCATTGATGTAAGTACTTTAATTGCAGTTCTTTTTATGACAATTAATTAATCTGGACATACCTACATGATTCTCCTTATCTAATTGATAAATATAGTATTTTTATGTTTTTAATTATTCTTGAGAGAAACGTTTTTATGAAGATTTCTTTGTCTCTGCCGATAACAATTTTAGAGACCTAAGTTGATAGGCAAATTGATATAAACAACGCTAAAAAACCGCAAATTCTAATAAATAATCATATAAAACAATGAGATAAAGAATGCCTAGTAATTTAAAACAGATATCGAAAAGCGCAACTAATAGCGTAGAAGCCCATTTTCTCAAAATTAATCAGGAACGAATTGATCTGACGAGGCAAGGACTGAGCGAGCGACAAGCTCGATTTATTGATTTGCTACCTTTGATGTTTCATGAAAATAATTCGATTCTACCTGGTTATATTAACGACGATGCTCCTGCCGGGATATCTGCATATGCGCCAGAACAAGTCGCTATAAAAGCAGCCAAAAGTTTTTTCAAAACTTATAAAACCGTTCGCCGTGCACGCCGTGTAATGGATATTAATGGAATATATTTCATGGGTAGTAGTGGATCAATCGCATACAACAGTAAAAGTGATTTTGACGTTTGGTTATTACATTCAATCTCATTAGATGCAGATGCTATCGAACTAATACAACAAAAATGTTATGCCATAGAAAAATGGGCAGAAGAAGTATTATTACTTGAGGTTCATTTCTTTGTCTTTTCTGCTGAAGAGTTTAAACAAGGAAAACAGCAAGGTCTATCATCAGAAAGTAGTGGTTCAGCTCAACATTATCTTTTACTAGATGAATTTTATCGTTCTAGCTTATTGATCGCTGGGAAAATTCCTACCTGGTGGTTAGTTCCACCAGAGAAGGAAGAAAATTACGATGATTATATTGAAGAGCTTTCACATGCAAATAAATTAATCACATCCGATAGCATTGATTTCGGTGCTGTTGCAGATATTCCCGCTTCAGAATTTTTTGGCGCCGCAGTTTGGCAACTTTATAAAAGTATTCATTCACCTTATAAATCATTAATAAAACTTTTATTAATGGAAGTTTACGCAAGCGAATATCCTTCAATCGATTTACTTAGCATGATGTTCAAAAAGGCTGTCTATGAAGGCGTTGATAAAATAGATGAACTTGACCCCTACTTAATGATGTATAAAAAAGTCGAAGAATACCTAATGGCAAGAAATCAAAAGGAACGACTTGAACTTTTTCGTCAGTGTTTCTACGTAAAAATAAAAGAGCCTCTTAGCCATGAAATTAAGAAGAAAAGTTGGCGTAGAGAGTTATTTAAACAAGTCGTAATGGATTGGGGTTGGACAAACGACCAATTCAAATTAATGGACACACAGAAAGATTGGCAAATAAATTATATCGCTCAACAACGAAATCGTTTAATGAATGCGTTAACAGAGAGTTATCGTTTTCTTTCTGCTTTTGCCCGAGAAAACACGGAAGTCTCTCGCGTAAGTAAAACAGAATTAAATGTCCTTGGTCGAAAACTTTATGCTGCGTTTGAACGAAAGGCAGGGAAAGTTGATATTTTCAATCGTGATAATGAATCTAGCATGAACTATTCAAAATTGACGATTAACCAAAAGAAAAATTCTACCGGAAAAGATAGTTGGCAACTATATCAAGGCCACATTAATTCAAATGCCATAAGCGAGCATCAACCTGTCAAACGCACACAGAATGTTATTGAATTAATGTCCTGGGCTTTTTTTAATCAAATTATAAATTCACATGCTGCACTATCTCTAATTAACAAGAATGCTTTATCGGTAAAAGAACTCCGACAACTCCTTGTTTCTTTTGAAGAAGAATTTCCAACGCGGAAATTACCTGAGGCTGATTTCAACGATCTAAATCAAACAGCTCGAATACAACATGCTTGTGTTTATGTGAATGTTGGTTATACACCAAATACAAGTTCAAAAGACAATATAAAACATATTTCAAGCATCAGAGATAATATCCTTAGCTACGGTGCACAACATAGTAATCTTACTTATAGTTTTGATTTATTAATATGCACCACTTGGGAAGAGCTACTTACATTACGGTTTGATGGTCCGGATGCATTCATACAATGTATTTGTGAATACCTCCGCTGGGCTCCACTTGAAGAACCATACGGCCCTCCTAAACTCAATGCTTTTTGCTATTCATCCAGCTATGGGCCAGCCATAACAAAACGCATTGAAGAAGTCATGCAGGATGTAATTAATAGCTTTTACGGAAAACAAGTACAAGAAAACACACGTTACCTAATAGAAATTGAAGATTGTTATTACGTTATTTTTAATGAAGAAGGTTACTTACGACATAAATACATTGGCTCGAGTGCACATTTATTACGCAGCCTGAGTAAACCTAACAATAAATTCAGCCCTGTTGTATTCGAATATCAAACACATGGTGACAAATTGATTCAACAGCTTTTTAAATTAAATATAGCCGACAAGATTCAGTTGTTTTATTCAATTAATGACATTATGGCTGATATTTATATTATTGATGAAAATGGTTCTTTATTTTGCCAAACAATACCTTTCCACGATAGCAAGGCATTGATAAATCACTTTAGTTTATTTTTCGGAGCAACTATTAATCGTCGTGTATTTCTGATGTTAGATATTCAATCAAACATTGAAAATATCGAAATAGAATTTTTTCAAATAAATAGCGATAGAAGAAAAAATTATCAAATTAATAAAGTAAATAATGAATTTAAAGACAGTGGACAAAGTTTCTTTAATATTCAAGTTATTGGAAGTCCTGATGATGAACATAATTCTTTAACAATCTTTTGTGGCGATATCGAATTTTCATATATGGAACATGCTAATCAATTATTCAATGTGGTTGCGAAATATGTTATTGAACAACGTGCAAGCGGCCAAAAATATCCGATTTATATAACGGACATCGATATTTCAACCGGACTAATAGGTCAGGTTGAATCAGACAAGTTACAAACAATTCATTATCTAAATTATAAAAAAAGAATTGAGGATAAGTTGAATCAGGCAATTGCGACACAATAGTTATATCAAGTAGGAGATTAACTATTCAGACTCACGTATAATCTGGCATTCTTAAAAAGTTGCCTAAATATTAGTTATAAATCTCGTGTCTGATACAGAAAAAATAATAAAACGACTGGACGTAATACTCGACAGAATAGAGCCATTCATTCCAACCTTTCCCTCAACGGCAACTGATTTCAACGGTGGCGCTTATTACTGGAAATCTTATGGTCAACGTGGTTATTTCCAAAAAATAGAACGTCCCACTAACTATTGTCTGGAAGACTTGCAATGTATAGATCGTCAAAAAGAACTGATAGATCGTAATACACAACAGTTCATGGCGAACCTACCCTCAAATAATGTCTTACTCTGGGGACCCAAAGGAACAGGTAAGTCATCATTAATTAAAGCCTTGTTGAGTGAATATCAGGAAAAGGGATTAAATCTAATTGAAGTTGAACGAGAAGATTTACGTGACTTAAGAACAATTATAGAACAGCTGAGTAATAAAGAAGGCCATTTCATTCTTTACTGCGATGATCTTTCCTTTGAAGCAGATGATGCCAGTTACAAAGCACTAAAAGTTGTTCTTGATGGCTCCTTAAGTAATACCTCGGAAAATATTCTAATTTACGCCACATCTAATCGAAGGCATTTATTACCTGAGTACATGAGCGACAATGTTGCCAGTAAAAATATAAATAACGAATTACATCTAAATGAAACAATAGAAGAAAAAATATCACTCTCAGAACGATTTGGTATATGGCTTTCATTTCATCCTTTTAATCAGGATCAATATATTAAAATAGTTAATTACTGGTTAAAAAAACTCGGTAATGATACAGATAATAATGATGCTGTAATAAAAAAATCACTAAAATGGGCTCTTGAACGCGGCTCACGCAGCGGTCGGTCCGCATGGCAGTTTGCTAAAGACTGGACTGGACAACAACAATTGAAGAAAAAATAAACAATGGAAAAAAATCAATTAGAAAACAGCCAAAATGCTTTGGACAATGCTGAATTATTATTTCGCGCCGAAGAAGTAGAAACCGCAATTTCAGAAATGAGTCGTTCTATAACAAATGAATTAAGCGAAAGTAATCCATTAGTATTACCCATTATGATCGGCGGATTAGTTTTAGCGGGACGTTTAATTCCACAATTAAACTTCCCATTACAAATCGATTATATCCATGCTACTCGTTATCGCGGCACAACAAATGGCAGCGAATTAAACTGGTTAAAGAAACCAGAAAAATCAATAAAAAACAAAACGGTATTATTAATAGACGATATTCTTGATGAGGGCATAACGCTTGCTGCAATTGTTGAGTATTGTCGCGAAGCAGGTGCTGAAAAAGTACTGACTGCCGTTCTTGCTGAAAAAATACTCGAACAAGATAAACCCATAAAGAATGCAGACTTTACTGGACTCACTGTTCCGAACAAATATGTCTTTGGTTATGGAATGGATTATTATGAATACCATAGAAACATTGCAGGCATATATGCCCTAAAAGAATAAAAAACCATAGAGCAATACAACATGAATAAATTAGCAATCATTGGTGGTAGCGGTCTTACTCAATTAGAAGGTCTTGAAATAATTGATCAAATTTCACCAACGACACCTTGGGGGAAACCATCAGCAGCGATTACTGTAGGCAAGTTTAATGATATAGAAATACTTTTCTTACCACGGCATGGCGACCCACACACTATTCCACCACATAAAATAAATTACCGCGCAAACATACAAGCATTAAAAGATTCTGGAGTTAATGAAATTATTGCTGTGAATGCCGTTGGCGGCATTACAGAAAAAATGACTCCCTGTCGTATCGTCGTCCCGAATCAACTCATTGATTATACTCATAGCCGCGCCGACACGTTTCATGAAGAAGACCTGGAAAAAGTTGTCCACATCGATTTTACTGAGCCCTACTCTGAAACATTACGAGATGAATTAATCATGGCTGCTGAATCTGTAGATAGTATAGATATCTGTAAGATAGCAATTTATGCCGTAACCCAAGGCCCAAGACTGGAAACAACAGCTGAGATAAGACGCCTTGAAAAAGACGGTTGTGACATTGTCGGTATGACGAGTATGCCAGAGGCCAGCCTTGCTAGAGAACTCGAAATGGAATACGCCTGTTGCTCTCTAGTCGTTAACTGGGCTGCCGGAAAAACAGATGAAATCATCACCATGGAAGTCATTGAAAACAATCTTAAAGAAGGAATGGGTAACGTTATGTCATTGCTTACAGCAATGTTACACAACCGTCGATGAATCAACTTGCAAGTAAATATATTACTTGCCCCTATTGTGGTGAAAATTTCGAGCTAGTCGTTGATTGCTCAATACCCGAACAGGAATACATAGAAGACTGCGAAGTCTGTTGCCGACCGATTAATTTATCTGTTTATGTCAATGATCAAAAAGTCACTGTTTACCCTAAACACGAGAATGAATAAAGTCTCTGCTTTCGATAGCGGTCATTATTTACTCAAACGACTTACCTGTAGAATCACACCGTACATTGGATGATCAAAGTAATGAATTTCGTTTAATTTAATCTTTCGAGTTTCTTTAAGTTTAACCACTGTTTTATCAAAGCCACCTGTAAATGATTCTTCACTAGTACGAAGGACTTTGTTTTCGGCTGGTATTTGTTTGAAGTAGGATAGATCGATGTCGGCATGTAAATAGAACCCGCTTCTAATTCGGATTGAACCGTCAATAATCCTATCTGGCATATTTAACTGCTCAATAAATTCAGGTTCTTCTGTCGTTGTTGCAACGGGAATTACCGCATCGCCATCCAGTTTTTGGATATGTACATAACGTGATTTTCGTCGTTCGGTTGCTTCTTGTTGCCAGGAAACATGATACAACGGTCGGTATTCACTGGATAATTTAAAAACGCGATAGACGCCACTGAGACGATTACGACTTTTATCAAGCACTTTATAAGGCACGAATCCCTCGGCAGAAGCTGGTTCTAATTCAACCAGATTGTCTCGTATTTTAAATTCTTCGTTTTGCCATTGTTCTCCATCCAGATTGGGATAGAGTCTATCAAATACTATAACTTCTACTTGATACCATGATGCGGCGACAACTGAATTAGAAATAATCAGGAAAAAAACAACAAATAAGGATTTTATTTGATTCATGTGAGTATTATGCCGCGTTTTTTAAAGTAATTTCAGCAAAAAGATAATTCAATATATTTAGACGGCTTTCTATATCTGATAATTCCATATTTATTCTTAATTTATCCTGTCCGTCTAGCCTATAACTGACTGGATCAGACTGAATGAGTTGGATAATACCATTAGGATCAATACTCGCCTTTTCCTGGAAGAAAATACGTCCACCATTCATGCCTAAATCAATCTTACGTATGCCTAATGGTCGCGCTTTTTGTTTGAGTTTACTTATCTCGAATAGGTTCCGCACTGCCTCAGGTAACAGGCCGAATCGGTCAATCATTTCTTCCTTGAGCTCATTGAGTTCTACTGTCGATGTTACGCTAGCAATACGCTTGTACATTATCAAACGCATATGGACATCAGGTAAGAAATCTTCCGGTATTAATGCAGGCACATGTAAATCAATTTCAGCACCATGATCTAAAGGCCGATCTAATTCCGGTTGTTTGCCTTCTTTCATCGCCTGCACCGCTCTATCTAGCAACTCCATATACAGACCAAAGCCAATTTCCTGAATATGGCCACTTTGTCCTTCACCAAGAAACTCTCCAGCACCTCTTATTTCAAGATCGTGTGTTGCCAAGGTAAAACCGATGCCTAATTCTTCCAGCGCTTCTATTGCTTCAAGTCGCTTAATTGCATCAGCGGTCATTGCCTTACGAGGCGGTACTATTAAATAGGCATAAGCACGATGATGTGAACGCCCTACTCGTCCACGTAATTGATAAAGTTGGGCTAAACCAAACTTATCTGCACGATTAATAATAATAGTGTTCGCAGTAGGAACATCAATACCCGTTTCAATAATAGTAGTGCACACTAATACGTTAAATCGACGATGATAAAAGTCAAGCATGATCGATTCGAGTTGCTTCTCAGGCATTTGCCCATGCGCAAATTCAACCCGTGTCTCTGGTAATAACTTTTCTACTTCTTCTGCTGCTTTTTCAATCGTTTTTACTTCATTGTGTAGATAAAAAATCTGTCCGCCACGTTTTATTTCACGCAACATTGCTTCTTTTAATAGGACTTCGCTACGTTCTTTAACAAAGGTTTTTACCGCTAGTCGACGTGATGGTGGAGTAGCAATAATAGAAAGTTCACGTAAATCTGACAAAGCCATATTTAGTGTTCTTGGTATTGGAGTTGCAGTAAGGGTTAAAACATCAATTTCTGCACGTAATGATTTAAATTTTTCTTTTTGACGCACACCGAAACGATGTTCTTCATCGATAATAATCAAACCTAGATTTTTAAAGTTAATATCACTTTGTAAAAGTTTATGTGTACCGACAACGATATCTGCTTTGCCATCGGCCATTGCTGCTAAAGCAATATCTTGTTCTTTTTTTGATCTAAAACGAGATAATAATTCTACTCTGACTGGCCAATCAGAAAAGCGGTCAATAAAGTTTTGGTAATGTTGTTGCGCTAATAATGTTGTCGGCACTAATATCGCTACTTGTTTATTATTTTGTACTGCTATGAAAGCAGCACGCATTGCAACTTCAGTTTTACCAAAGCCTGCATCACCGCAAATAAGCCTATCCATTGGTTTTTCATTACGCATATCTTCAATCATTGCGTCTATTGCATCTTGTTGACCAGGTGTTTCTTCAAAAGGAAATTTTTGTGCAAACGATGAATAGGCATTCTGATCAAACTCATATGACTGCCCTTTTCTTGCTGCACGACGAGCATGTAATTCAAGTAATTCAGCAGCGACATCGTAAACTTTTTCAGCAGCCTTACGTCTTGCTTTTTGCCACTGTCCACTACCCAACTTATGTAGCGGTGCATGTTCAGGATCTAGTCCTGTATAACGAGAAATAAAATCCAAGGCTGCAACTGGCACATAAAGTTTATCGCCTTCAGCATATTCAAGATGAATAAATTCTCCGGGAAAGCCACCAACATCAATCGTCATCAAACCTAAATAACGACCTACACCATGTTCCTCATGAACAACCGGCGCGCCGACTCTTAATTCTGTTAGGTTACGTACAACGGCATCAGCATCTTGTTGTTTACGTTTACGCAAACGCCGTTGCATAACACGTTCACCAAATAACTGTGCTTCAGTAATAATAGCGATGTTTGGTTCATGTATAATCAAACCATGTTCGATCGGCATAATAGCAATACCAAATTTAATATCGCTATCAAGAAAACTGTGCCAATTATCAACTTTGGCAGGTACATCATGTTGTTTAAATAATTCCAAAATGGATTCACGACGACCTTGTGTTTCAGCTGCAATCAAAACACGTCCATCAAACTCACTTAGGAAATGCTTAACTAAAGTTAAAGGATCTTTAGCACGTGCATCGATGGAAAGATTCGTTGGCATCTCTGTATCATATTCAACAACCGAACTTTCTGACTCTGTTGAAAGATTAGAAATATGTATCTGTGGAAAACGCTTTAATTCCGTGTATAAATCATTTGTATTCAAAAAAATATCACGTGGCGGTAAAATCGGCCGTTCAACATCATAACGATTTTGTTCATAACGAGATTCAATATCTTCCCAAAATGATTCAGCAGCTTCCTTTATTTCTTCATCCAAAACCAATAGTGAATCAACATGTATATAATCAAACAAGCTGCTTGTTTCTTCATAAAACAGCGGCAGATAATATTCGATGCCGGCTGGCGCTATAGATTGACTAACATCGCTGTAGATTGGACATTGACCAGGATTACCTTCAAACCTAGCTCGCCAATTTGCACGGAAACGTGCAATACCTTCATCAATTAATGCAACTTCTCGCGCTGGTAAAACACGAATGGAATCTACTTTATTTGTTGATCGTTGTGTTTCAATATCAAATAGCCGAATGCTATCAATTTCATCATCAAATAAATCAATCCTAAATGGATCCATTGCTCCCATCGGAAATACATCGAGTAAAGAACCTCTTACAGAAACTTCACCGTGCTCAGTTACTTGTTCAACAAAACTGTAGCCTTGTTGATTTAATTGCTTTCGAAATGTTTCAATATTAATTGATTGACCAATATTTAATAACATACTGTTTGCTAATAAATAATCACTCGGCAACAAACGGTGCATTATCGTTGTTATTGGAACAACCAATATGCCTTGCTCTAATGTAGATAGCGTAAATAAGGTTTGTAAACGTTCAGAGATAATGTCCTGATAAGGTGAAAATGGATCGTAAGGCAAGGTTTCCCAATCAGGAAAAACGATAACAGGTATTCTCGCAAGGTCATCGATATAGACTTTTAGTTCATTAACTAAATTTACAGCACTAATAGCATCAGCAGTAATAACTAAAACAGGTTTCTGTGTTTGCATTGCCATATTGGCAATCGCAAGTGATTTAGCGCTCCCGTATAGACGAGACCAGTTTGATCTGGCATGGCCAGAGTCAGGTAATTTTGGAGACAAGACATTTTGTCGAGCAGTAACAGACATGTATACAATAACGCCTAATTTATAGAAGCGTTAATCGATTCCAATGCAGCAAGTGGATCATCGGCTTTAGTTATTGGTCGTCCAATAACAAGATAATGACTTCCAGCATCAATTGCTTCGGCTGGAGTCATGATTCGTTTTTGATCATCACTACTAGAATTAGCAGGACGAATACCGGGCGTTACTAAACAAAATTCTTTCCCAAGCTCAGCTTTTAAACTACTCGCTTCTTTAGCGGAACAGACAACACCATTTAGTCCAGATGATTTAGCTAAGTTAGCAAGCATCATAACTTGCTCTTCAACTGGTTTGTTAATTCCCAACTCTGTTAAATCTTCTTGAGACATACTGGTTAATACTGTAACGGCGATTAATAATGGTTTATGAGTTGTTTTATCTAGTGCTTCATTTGCTGCTTCCATCATGACTCGTCCACCTGAAGCATGAACATTTAACATCCACACCCCTAAATCAGCAGCAGCACGACAGGCGCTAGCAACAGTATTTGGAATATCATGGTATTTTAAGTCCAGAAAAATATCGAAGTCAGAAGAAATTAATTTTTCTACTAATGCAGGGCCTTCTCTTGTAAATAGTTCTTTACCAATTTTAAGTTTACAACTTGCAGGATCTAATTTTTGACATAGATCTAATGCTTGTTTTCCATCTGGAAAATCTAATGAAACAATAACTCGACTGTTATTATTACTATTACTCACCGGCTACTCCAAAAACAGGTTTAACGGTATCCCAACATTTACATCCTGGGCATTGCCAATGAAGTAACTTCGCATCGAAGCCACAATTATTACATTTATATATTGCTCTTCCTTCGATCAACTGCCCCATTAAATCTTTAATTGTTTTGAGATGCTCATGTGTCTCGCCTTCAGATCTTTCTAAGGCATATTCAATTAACTTATCAACACCTTTTACTGTAGGCCTATTCTTTAATTCATCTGAAATAAATCGAATCGCGGCATTTTCACCTTCACGCTCAGCAATTAATTCAGTCAACATTAATAAAGTACTAATACCACCATATATATTAATTAAGGTTCTTAAATATTCGACAAACTCATCAACACGATCCAACTTACGGTAACATTCATATAATGGTACAAGAACCTCAGTAATGTAATCACTATCCTGTGACTCAACTCTTATATAAGACTTGATTGCTAGTTTTATCTTTCCTGTTATTTGGTACATTTTCCCTTCGATCAAACTCGCTCGAACACAATTCGAATCAAACGACATTGCTCGACGAATATGATCTTTTACAACGCGCATATTAGCTTCACTCATAGCGGCATCAGCATGCTCACAATGAAACTGCGCAATAACAGGACTATATGACTCATGAGAAATTGATTCGAGTTTTCGAGCCATCGCTATCGCGTTGTCCCAATCCTTTTCTTGCTGATATACCTCTAACAGCTGGGTATATGCCTGATTAAGATGAGAACCAGATTCGATTAGTTCTAGAAACAAACCTTCTGCCCTATCCAGCAAACCAGAACGCATGTAATCCATTCCTAACTCAAGTAGGGCATGAGTACGTTGTTCACGGCTTAATGTTGGCCGAGCAATTAAATTCTGGTGAATTCTTATTGCACGATCAACTTCACCACGTCGTCGAAATAAATTACCTAAAGCAAGATGTGTCTCTACTGTTTCACTATCAACCTCAAGCATTCGAATGAATACTTCAATCGCTTTATCCGGCTGTTCGTTTAATACAAAGTTAAGTCCTTTAAAATATTCAGGATGTATTCCTCCAGATGACTGACTCTGAGAATTAATTGCACGTCGACCAATCCACCAACCGCTTAAAGCAGCGACAGGTAATAGTAACCAAAGTAACAGCCATTCATTACTCATTGAATCAATCCTTAACTGGCATAACGCGAAGGTTAGTTATTTCTTTTTCGCTATTTTTGATTTGTTTTTCAAGCTTAAGTTTTTGCTGCTTCAATTTTATGATCATAGGTAAACTCGCCAAGATGCCGAGTAATGCACCAATTAATAAAACCAAGACGACTAACCAGGAAAGCGGCATATTGAGCGTGCCTGCATAGTAATTAAGCTCAATAAATTGATTATTTTTCAGATGAAATGCTAATCCAGACAATATAATTACAAAAACAATAATCAATTTAACGATACGGGACATTATTATCTCCAGAATGTGTTTTATTCAGATTGAAATGATCGTACACGACTACGACAGACAGTCTATTAAGTTATAACAATAACGTTAAACAGACGAAATTGAAAAAATCGATTTGCAGGGGGACCGTATCAGTCAGTAATAGGACTATTACAGTTATTCACTCTCTCTCGCATCTGTTTACCAGGTTTGAAATGCGGAACATGCTTCGCTGGTAATGATACAGGTTCACCCGATTTAGGGTTTCGACCAACCCTTGGTGGACGGTAATGTAAGGAAAAACTACCAAATCCGCGAATCTCAATACGCTCTCCATTGGAGAGCGTACCAGACATATGTTCAAGTACAGTTTTAACCGCCAATTCAACGTCTTTGTAAGCCAGTTGTGATTGACGCCTTGCCAATACTTCGATGAGTTCAGATTTTGTCATGCTTGTTATCTCGGTTATGCGTCTATAATTCCTATCCTAAACACGCCAAGCCATTGTTATTGTTCCTAAATCCTATCAGAAGATAGACAACTTGTAACAGCAATTTTTACTATTTATCCAATTGTTCCTTCAAAAGATCGCCTAATTTAGCTGTTCCGCCTGATTCTGGTGCATATTCGCTCACCGTGGCCTGCTCATCATCAGTTTCTTTTGCTTTGATAGAAAGGTTAATTGTGCGTTTTTTACGGTCAATTGCCGTAATTTTAACCTCAAGTTCCTCACCTTCCTTAATCACGGTACGCGCATCATCGATATCTTTTTCAAGTGAAATTTCGCTCACTTTCAAAGTACCTTCAACACCATCACCTAATGCAATTGTGACAAATCGTTGGTCAACATCTTGAGCTGTACCCTTAACAATCGAACCCTTTGCATTCTCAGCAACAAAGTTTGAGAAAGGATCTTTTTCAAGTTGCTTAACACCAAGAGATATACGTTCGCGTTCTGCATCAACAGCAAGTACAACGGTTTCAATCTCGTCACCTTTGCTGAAGTTACGAACCGAATCATCTGAGTTCTCAGCCCAAGTCACATCTGAAAGATGAACTAAACCGTCAATACCGCCATCAAGTCCAATGAAAATACCAAAATCAGTAATCGATTTGATAACACCAACAACACGATCACCCTTATTGTGAGTTGCTGCAAATTGTTCCCATGGATTTGACTGACATTGCTTCATACCAAGAGAGATACGACGACGTTCCTGATCAATATCAAGAATAATGACATCAGTTTCTTGTCCAATATGGACTAATTTTGAAGGATGAACGTTCTTATTAGTCCAATCCATTTCTGAAACGTGAACCAAACCTTCAACACCTTCTTCTAGCTCAACAAAACAACCGTAGTCGGCCAGATTGGTAATCTTGCCATGTAAACGCGCACCTTCAGGATAACGACGGGTTAAGTCTAACCATGGATCTTCACCCATTTGTTTCAGACCTAGAGAAACACGGTTCTTTTCACGGTCAAATTTCAATACTTTAACTTCTATTTCATCACCAATATTAACGATTTCACTTGGGTTCTTAACACGCTTCCAAGCCATATCAGTAATATGAAGGAGACCATCAATGCCACCCAAATCAAGGAATGCACCGTAGTCAGTCAGGTTCTTAACAACGCCCTTGACCAACGCACCTTCTTTTAATGATTCAAGTAATGCATCACGTTCTTCACTGCTTTCGGTTTCGACTACAGCACGACGAGAAACGACAACATTATTTCGTTTCTGGTCAATTTTAATAACTTTGAATTCTAGCGGCTTACCTTCTAAATAAGAGGTATCGCGAACAGGACGTACATCAACTAATGAACCTGGTAGGAAAGCGCGGACTTTATCAACATCAACAGTAAAACCACCTTTAACGCGTTCGGTAATAACACCGACAACAGTCGCATTCGCTTCATGAGCCTTTTCGAGTTCTGTCCAGGCAATCTTACGTTTCGCTTTTTCTCGTGATAAACGAGTAACGCCATAACCGTCTTCGATAGAATCGAGCGCAACATCAACTTCGTCGCCTAAAGCAACTTCAAGGTCGCCATGCTCATCATGGAATTGGTCTATGGGGATAATGCCTTCGGATTTAAGACCGGCATTAACAACAATATTATCGGAAGTGACGTCTACTACTATGGCGCTAATAATCGCACCAGGACGCATTTTAAGTTCTATTTGGCTTTCTTCGAATAGTTCGGCAAAACTCTGGCTCATGAAAGGTATTTCCTGAATCCTGTCTCATACTACAACAGGGTGTTCTGTTAGGGACTAGTGTCCTGTTAATGTTTAGCTAAGCACTCATCGCGAGTGAATAACCACCTATTTAATTTCCGGAATCCGTTTTTTAACTAAATCCGAAATTTTTTCTACTACTGCATCGATTCCAAGCGAACTCGTATCAACGATTACAGCATCTTCTGCTGGTTTCAATGGCGATGCGGCTCGGGTACTATCTCGCTCGTCTCGCTCAGCTATATCAGCAGAAAGGTCGCGGAGATTAGCACTAATACCCTTATCCATCAACTGTTTCAGCCTTCTTTTGGCCCTTTCTTCGGCACTCGCAGTCAAATATATCTTCAACGTCGCCTGAGGAAATACCACGGTGCCCATATCGCGACCATCAGCAACCAATCCCGGTGCTTTATGAAAGGCTTTTTGTCGAGATAACAAGGCTTCACGCACAGCAATAATTGGTGCAACCAAAGACGCAGCATTTCCAGCTTCTTCGGTACGAATATCGTCAGTGACGACCTTGTCATCAAGAACAACATTTACCAAAGAACCAGCACCAGCAATCCTAAATTCAACATTCAAATTCTCGGCCAAAGTTGCCAATGCAACTTCATCATCGTTATTAATTCCTCGATTTTTAGCCGCTAGAGCCAAGACCCGATAAAGTGCGCCACTATCGAGAAAATTCCATTGCAACCAATCAGTAAGATAACTGCAAATCGTTCCTTTGCCAGTCCCACTTGGGCCATCGACGGTAATAATGGGAACTTCAGACTCAGAAACATTAATCATAGATGATGTTCATACCTGCATTTTTAGCTATATCAACAAAGTTAGGAAAAGATGTAGCGACATTATCGCAGTCGTTAATTTGAATAGGTTTTTTAGAAACCATTCCTGCAACAGCAAACGCCATCGCAATACGATGATCACCATGACTGTTTACAACGCCACCTTTAAACTCACTATTTTCAATAATCATCCCATCTTCAGTTGCTTCAGCTTTTATACCTGTCGCAATAAAGCCATCTAACATGGCTTGAATTCGATCACTTTCTTTGACTCGTAATTCTGCTGCGCCAGATAAACGCGTTGTTCCTTTAGCACAAGCAGCAGCAATTAATATCGCAGGGAATTCATCTATAGCTACAGGAACTAGTTCTTCTGGAATATCAATTCCTTTCAACTCACTACTCTTTATATGTATATCAGCAACCGGCTCTCCAGATTGTTCCCGTACATTCTGTAATTCAATATTTGCTCCCATGAGTTCCATGATTTTTAACATGGCATTGCGCGTAGGGTTAACACCCACATTTTCCAAAATCACATCTGAGCCTGAGCAAATACTTGCTGCAACAATAAAAAATGCAGCCGATGAAAAATCAGCAGGAATAATTATTTCTGTTGCAATTAATTCATCTGCTTTGTTTATCGAAATTTTATTACCATTCCTTATTACAGGATGAGAAAAAGCACCAAGCATACGTTCAGTATGATCACGCGTCGCTTTGTTTTCTACGATGCTGGTTGTACCTTCTGCATAAAGTCCAGCTAACAACAAACAGGATTTTAATTGAGCACTTGCCACCGGCATTTCATAATCAATTCCTGTTAATTGATTCCCACCTGATATCTTTATTGGCAAAGTACCATTATCAGAACAGTTAATATCCGCGTTCATTGTTCTCAAAGGCTTAATCACGCGCATCATCGGACGTGTCATTAAGGATTCATCACCGATTAATTCTGAATTGAATGATTGCGCCGATAATAACCCTGTCATTAATCGCACGGATGTTCCTGAGTTACCAAAATCTAATGCTTTATTATGCGCATGCAAACCATGAATGCCGACACCTTTCACTTTGACAACGTCACTATTATTCTCTATTTCAATACCCATCTGTTGAAATACTTTCGCAGTAGCTAAGGTATCTTCGCCTTGTAGAAAGCCTTTTATTGTTGTTTCACCTTCAGCTATAGCGCCTAACATCAAGGCACGATGTGATATCGATTTATCACCAGGCACAGTAATACGGCCAGAAATATTACCACCGGGTTTCACTTGAAAACTGGAACGATTTTTTGAACTCATATTGATGTGTGTTTATTCAGTAGAAGTATCTAGATTATTTCTACTAGAAATAAATTTATCTCTGGCATTTTTAGCGCGTCTAAAAATCTTTAACAACTGTTCACTATCTGAACTTTCAATAGCTGATTTAACTTGATCAATATGACCAGAAAATTCATCGAGTGTTTTCAATAAAGCATCTCGATTAGAAAAACAGATGTCATGCCACATATCAGGATTACTTGATGCAATGCGAGTAAAGTCGGCAAAACCACCGGCTGCATATTTAAATATTTCATCGCGTTCTTGCATGCTTGCTAAACAATCAACCAAAGCGTAAGCCAACATGTGTGGCAGATGACTAGTTGCAGCAAGTACATCATCATGGTGTTCAACATCAAGATCAATTACATCAGCACCAACAGCTTCCCACATATCAGTAATTAATTTATGTGCTTTATCACTCGTTTCTTCTACCGGTGTAAGTATGACACGATGGTTAATGAACAATTCAGCAAATGAAGCTTCGACACCACTTTGTTCAGTTCCGGCAATAGGATGACCCGGTACGAATTGAGAAAATTTTTCACCTAACGTTTCTCTTGCTGCATTCACAACACTGCCTTTGGCGCTGCCAACATCGGTTAACACTGTTTTACTATCTAAAGCTTCTGCTATCAGCGGTAGTAACTTTTCTGTAGTTGATAAGGGCGTTCCAATAACGACAACATCGGCGCCTTTTACTGCTTCACCAACATCTAATGTGTAATCATCTATCACATCGAGTTCAACAGCTTTTTTCAAAGTATCTTCACCTCGATTACAAGCAGTCACTCGCCCCACTAATTTTGCTTTACGCAATGCGCGCGCAAGAGAACCACCAATCAGGCCTAATCCAACAATAGATAAATGATCAATTAACATATTTTTATTTACTTAATATTTTAGCTAGCTCGTTTATAAAACGACTGTTTTCTAATCCCGTGCCAATACTTATACGCAAATGATTTGGCATGCCATAGTTTGCTACAGGCCGAACGATTACGCCTGACTTAAGTAAACTCTGATAAATATCATCAGCAGGTTGCTCAAAATCGACACAGATGAAATTACCTTTTGATGGAATAAACTCTAATCCCATATCATCGAACGCCAACATTAATTGTTTCATGCCTAAATGATTTACTTCAACACTGTGTTCAATATATTCTTTATCCTGCAACGCTGTTTCAGCAGCAATCAATGCCAGACTATTATTATTAAACGGCTGACGAACTCGATTTAATAGATTAGCAATATCAGGATGAGATAAAGCATAACCGATACGTAATCCAGCCAGGCCATAAGCTTTGGAAAACGTTCGCGTCACAATTAAATTATGAAAATCATTCAACCATAAACTGCAATCGGGATAATTTTTTTCACTGATTGCATATTCAAAATAAGCTTCATCTAATAATACAATCACATGTTCTGGCACATTTTCCAGGAAACTTCTCAAGTCCGTACTATTAACCCATGTACCAGTTGGATTGTTTGGATTCGCAATAAAGATTAAACGCGTCTTATCCGTAATCGCAGACAATATAGCGGACAAATCATTCCCCCAATCATTCGCTGGAACAACGACGTGCTCGGCACCCACAGCTTGTGTCACTATTGGATAGACCGCAAAAGAATGTTGCGAATAAATCACCTCATGCTCAGGTGTAACAAAAGCCCGCGCGACCATTTCCAAGACATCATTCGAACCATTACCCAGGGTGATTTTATCAGGATCAATATTATGTTTTTCGGCAAGCGCCTTTTTCAAACTGAAGCCATTACCATCAGGATAACGTGATAGATCTTTAGTCGATGCTATAGCATCTAATACATTTTGACTTGGCCCTAACGGATTTTCATTTGAGGCAAGTTTGATAATTTCATCTAAACCTAATTCACGTTGTAACTCTTCAATAGGTTTGCCGCCAGAATATGGCTGAAGACCGGCAACACCTTTTGTTGCGAGAGCAAGTAGATCACAAGACATACATAAATCCTAAAATTTGATATTTAGAGCGCGGCCTTTGGGTATGAGCCTAGTAACTTGACCATCGCCGCACATTCTTCAAGTTCAGCCAATGCTTTTTTAACAGGTGCATCTTCAGCATGGCCTTCTATATCCGCGAAGAAAACATAAGCCCACATTTCACGTCGTGATGGTCTTGATTCAATACGCGTCATGCTAATACCATTTTCAGCAAAACAACTGAGCATTTGATGTAAGGCTCCCGGTTTGTTTGGTGCAGAAAAAATTAATGACGTCTTGTCATTACCGCTTGATTCGCAAA
Source organism: Gammaproteobacteria bacterium (assembly GCA_021773245.1). Taxonomy (GTDB): domain Bacteria; phylum Pseudomonadota; class Gammaproteobacteria; order Eutrophobiales; family Eutrophobiaceae; genus UBA7359. Next base: position 34,960 of record JAJFKK010000066.1, read on the forward strand.
TCGCCCTTCCTATAACAAGAAAGCGCGTTGTATTGTCCGGTTCATCTTCAATATTATTTGCCAGATTATTTAAATTATAAAGTTCACCTGCTGATTCACTTGCGATAGCAGCAGCATTATCTTCTGTTCCGGCAATGCGTGCCGCTTCGGCATTACTCGTAACAGAAAGTCGCTCAGCCTTAATTAAATGCAGATCTAGCCAGGCACGACATTGTGCTAATGCCTGTTGATGAGCATAAACTCGCGTTATGCCATCAAGCGATTCATTTTTACTTAATAGGTGATGATTAATACGCAATTCTACTTCGCCGCATATTTTCAAACCTGAATCATTCAACATATCCAGAGTATGATTAACCACACCTTCAATTGAGTTTTCTATAGGTACAACGCCATAGTTCGACGCACCTGATTCCACTTCTCGGAATACCTGATCAATACTGACGAAAGCAGATGTATTAACGGAATGACCGAAATGTTTAAGCGCGGCAGATTGTGTGAATGTTCCTTCAGGCCCAAGATAGGCAATATCCAATGTTTTTTCTAAAGCCAAACAAGCTGACATGATTTCACGAAACAAACGCGCCATTTCTTCTTCAGATAACGGTCCTTTATTTAGTTCGATAACTTTTCTTAAGACCTGAGCTTCCCGCTCAGGACGATAAAATGTCGTTGGCTCAGATAAACCATTTTTAACTTCCGCCACTTCCTGAGCGAAACGCGCACGCTGACTTATCAGATCAAGTAATTGCTTGTCTAACGCATCTATATCTTCACGCAATTGTTCTAGAGTTTTTTTATCGCTCATTTTTTGGCTCATAATCCCAAGTATCTTATTAAATTCTTGTTATTAATTTTTATATTTAACACTGTGTCCGTTCAAATTCCCGCATAAAATCAACAAGCTGTTCTACTCCTGATTCAGGCATAGCATTATATAGACTCGCGCGCATACCACCAGCCAAACGATGGCCTTTTAGTGCATGTAGACCGTTAGATTCAGCTAGTTTCAGGAAATCATCCGTCAAATTCTCATCTATCAATGAAAACACAACATTCATTCTTGAACGACAAGCGGCATCAATATTGTTTTTATAAAAACTCGATGCATCAATAAAATCATAAAGTAATGAGGACTTTCGTTGATTAAGTTTTTCTAATTCAGTGACGCCTCCCTGCTGTTTAACCCAATCAAACATTAATCCTGCCATATACCAATTAAAGGTCGGTGGCGTATTCATCATGCTTTTTTCTTTCGCTTGTAATCGATAATCAAACAAGTCCGGCGTAAAAGGCAGCACATCACCTAATAATTCTTTATGTACTATTACGACTGTCATCCCTGCCGGACCGATATTTTTTTGTGCAGCGGCAAAGATAAGTCCAAATCGTGATACATCAATAGGCTTGGATAAAATGGATGAGGTCATGTCAGATACTAAAGGTACTGTTCCAACTTCAGGAACAGAGTGGAATTCAAGTCCGCCTATCGTCTCATTATCGGTGTAATGAACATAAGCTGCTTTAGCAGCCAGTTGCCAATCATTCGCATCAGATATGGTCGTAAAGTTTGATTGTTCTGATGAACAAACAACATTGATATCACAATATCGTTTTGCTAATTGCATGGCTTTGGCAGACCAGATTCCCGTATGCAAGTAATCTGCCGATGTTTTACCTTGTAAAAGATTCATTGGAATGACTGAAAACTGTTGTGTCGCACCAGCCGCTAAAAAAAGCACATGATAGTCATCAGGAATATTTAAGATATCTCGAAGAGATTGTTCGGCATGTTCTGCTATTGATTTAAAATCATCAGTGCGATGACCAATCTCCATAACTGATTTGCCGGTAGCTTGCCAATCCAACAACTCAGACTGGGCCTGAAGCATGATCGCTTCAGGTAACATTGCGGGGCCTGCACCGAAATTTAAAATAGAACGACTCATCTGAAAACAAGTCTTGAAGCTAATAAAAAGCCAAGATGATTCTTAAGATTATTACTCTGGTGATTGTTCTTCTGGAGCATCGCCACCAGCGTCACCGTCGTCAGCTATTTCAACAATGCGCTCAAGACCGGCTAAATGCTCTTCTTCATTAAGGTTAACCAATCTAACACCTTGGGTGTTACGACCAAATACAGAAATATCACCAACAGGTGTTCTTATTAATGTACCTTGATCACTGATCAACATTATTTCATCTTCATTTTCAACCGCAACAGCACCTACAACCGAACCATTTCGTTCTGACACTTGAATTGAAATAACACCAACACCACCACGAGATTTTTGAGGATAATCTTCAACCGCGGTACGTTTACCATAACCATTCTCAGTAGCAGTAAGAATAGTGACATCTTTATTTTCGACAATGATTAACGAAATAACTTTTTTTCCTTCGCTTAATCGAATACCACGGACACCTTTTGCAGTTCGTCCCATTACTCGGACATGCTCTTCAGGGAAGCGAACAACTTTACCAGCATTACTAAATAACATGATGTCATGCTTACCATCAGTAATTTCAACTCCAATCAACTTATTACCTTCAACTAATTCAATTGCTCGTTTACCACTTGGTCTTGGTCGCGCGAATTCAGCTAATGACGTTTTCTTAACGGTGCCATTTTCAGTCGCCATAAAGATATATTTATCTTCTTCGTACTCTCTAATCGGCAAAATAGCATTGATTTGCTCACCATCATCTAGCGGCAATAAATTAATGATTGGTTTTCCACGCGCAGTACGACTCGCTTGTGGTAATTCATATACTTTTAACCAATACACTTTACCGCGATTTGAAAAACATAAAATCGTGTCATGTGTACTCGCCATAAATAACTTATCGATGAAATCTTCATCTTTAACTGACGTAGCGGATTTACCACGTCCGCCTCTGCGTTGTGAACGATAAGTATCTATCGGCTGTGATTTGGCATAACCGGCATGAGATAAAGTAACGACAACGTCTTCTTCCGTTATCAAATCTTCCATACTTAAATCTTCTTGGGTATGAACAATTTCAGTTTTTCGTTCATCGCCATACTTTTCGAGAATGACTTCTAATTCTTCGCGTATAACCAGCATCAATCGTTCAGGTCTTGAAAGAATATCGAGTAAGTCAGCGATCGCTTCTAATAAATCACCGTACTCTTTAAGAATCTTATCTTTTTCTAGTCCTGTTAATTTTTGCAAGCGTAATTCGAGAATCGCTTGCGCTTGCTCTGGAGACAAACGGTAACCGCCATCTGTCAATCCATATTCTTTTGGTAAATTATCAGGTCGTGAAGAATCAGCACCGGATCGTTCCAGCATTTCAACAACAGCATCTGATGCCCATGTCTGTCCTAATAAAGCAACTTTTGCATCAGCAGGACTGGCTGAAGATTTAATTAAGGCAATCACTGGATCGATATTCGCCAAGGCGACAGCCTGACCTTCTAAGATATGTGCACGAGCGCGGGCTTTGCGTAATTCAAATACCGTTCTACGGGTAACAACTTCACGTCGATGACTAATAAAGGCCTCTAAAAGATCCTTTAAATTCATTAAACGGGGTCGATTATCGGCTAACGCGACGATATTTATCCCGAACACCGATTGCATTGCTGTGAACTTATAAAGGTTATTCAGCATCACTTCTGCCACTTCACCACGGCGCAATTCGATAACGACACGCATACCGTCTTTATCAGATTCGTCACGTAATTCTCTTACACCGCCAATTTTTTTATCTTTAACTAGCTCGGCAATCTTTTCGACCAACCGCGCTTTATTAACCTGATACGGCAATTCGGTGATAATGATTTTGCTTCCAGAATCATGCTCTTCAATTGCAGCACGGGCTCGAACATAAATTTTGCCTCGTCCTGTCTCATACGCTTCTCGAATACCCGAAGAACCATTAATAATTGCCGCAGTAGGAAAATCAGGACCAGGAACATGTTGCATTAAATCCTGAATAGTAGAATCCGGATTCTCAATCAAAGCTAAACAAGCAGAAACGACTTCCGTCATATTATGTGGCGGTATATTCGTCGCCATACCCACAGCTATGCCGCTAGAACCATTAACCAATAGGTTAGGAATACGGGTTGGCATAACAACAGGCTCGTGTTCAGAACCGTCGTAGTTAGGCGCGAAATCGACAGTTTCTTTATCGAGATCTTCTATAATTTCATGTGCAATTCTCGACATGCGCACTTCGGTGTATCGCATCGCCGCAGGGGAATCACCATCAACAGAACCAAAATTACCTTGCCCATCGACAAGCATGTAACGCAGAGAAAAAGGCTGAGCCATACGTACCATCGTGTCGTAGACCGCAGTATCACCATGCGGGTGATATTTACCGATAACATCACCAACAACACGAGCCGATTTCTTATATGGCTTGTTGTAATCGTTACCCATTTCTTTCATAGCAAACAAGACACGACGATGCACAGGTTTTAGACCATCACGCACATCCGGCAAGGCACGACCGACGATGACGCTCATTGCGTAGTCCATGTAGGACTGTCGCATTTCGTCTTCTATATTGACGTGGGAAAGATCACGCGCGAAATCAGGATTATCAGTTTCAGACATAAATTATTGATGGAAAGAGGGTAAAAAACGCCTTTATTTCTAGTAATTATTTGAGGCCGAATCTTATCATAATTCAGCCATTTACCCTATTTTTTTTTTGCTTTTAAGCTACTGATTTTAGGTCAAATTTTACCAAAAATTGCAAGCATTTTTTCAGCGTCAGGATCCTGCACAATTCCCTTCTCTGTCACAATCACATCGACCAAATTTGCTGGCGTAATATCGAAAGCAGGATTGATTGCTTCCATGCCCTTTGGCGCGACTCGAACCCCATTAAAATCAGTGATTTCTTCGGCACTTCTATACTCGATAGGAATGTCTTCTCCTGACTGAATTTGCATATCAACTGTCGAAAATGGCGCGACAACCATTACTTTTACACCATGATATTTTGCTGACACAGCATGTGAGTACGTACCAACTTTATTGGCAACATCACCATTTGCAGCAATACGATCTGAGCCAACAATTAACCAATCAATATCGCCGGCTCTCATCAAGCTAGATACGGCAGAATCAATCACCAAATTCACAGGAATATTGTCCTGTTGTAATTCCCAACTCGTTAATCGCGCTCCTTGCATCCAAGGTCGTGTCTCAGATGAATAAACCTTTTTAACTAATCCGTTCCTGTGTGCTGTTCTAATGACGCCTAATGCCGTTCCATAACCGCCTGTAGCAAGTGCGCCCGCATTACAATGCGTCACTATCTGACTATCTGGACTGATTAATTCTGCGCCAAGCCGTCCCATTTCATGATTTGCAGCGATATCTCCATCATGTATGCGAGTGGCTACTTCCAATAAGGCTGTTTCAGGGTCACCTTCTATTGAATCAAAGGATTTACGCATTTCAGCAATTGCCCAGTTTAAATTAACAGCTGTAGGTCTTGATGCAGAAAGAATTTCAAGTTCAGCATTGATAGCAGTCTGCCAATTATCAACAGATGCTTTATAAGCAGCGCGTGCAGCAAGTACCACAGCATAAGCAGCAGCAACACCTATAGCCGGTGCGCCACGAACAATCATCTCTTTGATTGCATCTGCAACATCGCTGGCAGAATCGTATTCAAGATAAATACTGTCTCTTGGTAACTTGCGTTGATCTAATAAGATCAACTTTCCATCACTCCACTTAACTGCAGCAAATGATTCAGTAATGTTTTTTGAATTGTAAATTGTCAATGGTTATTCAGCCTGTTAATGAATTATCATAGCGTAAAAACAAATAAGGTACTTTTATCGAGATGAATGTTGATACCCTGATTCATGCCAAATGGATTATACCCGTTGAGCCGAAAAATACTGTCTATGAAAATCATTCTGTTGCTATAAAAGACGGAAAGATAGAAGCATTACTCCCTACTGACAAAGCTCGTAGTAAATATACGGCCACACAAGAACGCAATCTTGATAAACATGCGCTTATTCCCGGCTTAATCAACGCACATACGCATGCCGCTATGAATTTGTTTCGCGGTCTTGCTGATGATTTACCATTAATGGAATGGCTTAATGAACATATCTGGCCAGCGGAAACAAAATGGGTTGATCCTGAGTTTGTAAAAGACGGAACTGAACTTGCCGTAGCTGAAATGATTCGTGGTGGCACGACTTGTTTCAACGATATGTATTTCTTCCCTGATCAAACGGCAGAAGTATGTACTCGTATCGGCATGCGTGCTGTCGTTGGTTTAATACTAATCGACTTTCCAACTGCTTGGGCTAATGATGCCGATGAATATCTACTTAAAGGCGAACAAGTACATGATACCTATCGTCATGACTCATTAATCAACACCGCTTTTGCACCACATGCGCCTTATACCGTTTCGGATGAACCATTAAAACGCGTTAACGTTTTGGCAGAAGAACTCGACATTCCAATTCACATGCATATTCATGAAACAGCATTTGAAGTAGAACAAAGTGTCGAACAACATGGCAAACGACCATTACAACGATTATCTGAATTAGGTTTATTAAGCCCACGAATGCTTGCTGTACATATGACGCAATTAAATAAAGATGAAATTAAAGAACTTGCCAAACAAGGTGTCAGCGTTGCGCACTGTCCTGAATCAAACCTAAAACTCGCCAGTGGTTTTTGTCCTGTGGGTGAATTAGTTAAGGCCGGTGTGAATGTCTGTTTAGGTACCGATGGCACAGCAAGCAATAATGATTTAGACATGTTCGGTGAAATGCGAACTGCCGCCCTACTCGCTAAAGGTGTTGCCAATGACAGTACTTGTCTCGATGCACACACAACATTAAAGATGGCAACACTAAACGGCGCAAAAGCATTAGGACTTGATGAAACAATTGGTTCATTAAAGAAAGGAAAACAAGCCGACATCGTTGCAATTAATCTAGACCAACTTGAAACCGCACCTCTATACGAACCAGTTTCGCAAATAATTTATTCAGCAAACCGACAACAAGTCAGCGATGTTTGGATATCAGGGAAGCAATTGTTAAAGAATAGAGAGTTAACAACGATGGAATATTCGAAGCTGATGGAGAAAGCAAAAGAATGGGAATTGAAGATTAAGAGTTAAATATTTTAAGCTTTTTGTTTCGCTTAATAGCGAGTTACTTTCTCATGCGTGCTCAAGAGAAAGTAACCAAAGAGAAGAGCACCCTAATGTCATGGCCTAACGGCTACCTTCGCAAGTCATCAGTTACTACGGGTCGCGCATACATTCATCCCTGAATGGATGCACTCAATTGTGCGTCCATGCACAATTGCCCCTATAACTAATCACTTACTCAGCATGTCAAAACGGGAGTTAAAACACAATTACACTTATCCTAGCCTTTTATTCCCTACGTTGATCTCTTCTTTCTTTAGCTAATTTCAAACGTTCAGGCTCTGTATATATGCGCTCAAGAAGTAAATTTGTAAAATCCAAAAGATCAGCCGCATCTTCTTTAGTTAAGGTTCCTTGATGAGCACCGTCATTACCATCTTCCCTTACACAAGTAGATAATTCTTTTAGTGCTTCGGGTAAAAAACCATTCTCAAACAACCATGGCAATCTAAGTCCAAGATCTCTTCTTGTTCGATGGTTTAGTCCATCTACATCATCTTCCGGTAAAATATTTCTAGTAACAAGGTCTATACATAACCTAAACATAGTGCCAGCTGCATTGTTACACTCGACTGCAATACACATCGCACCTTCTCTAAATACCGATTCGATTTCTGGAGGAACAAACTCTGGTGGATGAATCTTCGAGGTGTCCTTTAAACCAATAGCTCCATGTATTTCTACGAATCTATTTACAGCACCTTTGATTTCTACAAGTCCAACTCTATGAACATGTTTGTAATCACCGTCAACACTTTCAGACAGTACAAATATTGACGATCTACTACACTGCCTACATATACAGAAAGTCTCATACCAGTTCTGCCAACCATGTTCGAATCTCGTTTTAATTGCACTAGAAAGATCGAAAGTTATTTTCTTCGCACCACACCTTGGGCAATCTGTTACTAACTCTGACATTTTACTTCCTGTTTGAATGTATCTAAATATATTTAATTACAATAAAGACTAGCACAGCGATTTAGTATCAGCGATATTTAGTTTTCATTCCCCTCATGGCTTGCCGAGGCGTTGTTTTATTTCATCGGTTGAGCTACAGGGATGT